>NZ_JAELUG010001125.1 GCF_016429255.1 Rhizobium sp. ASV8 | reverse complement strand
CCCCCCCCCCCCTTTCTAAAGCACAAGACGTAAAACGATATTTAATAGACCGTCTCGTGGGCTCGGAGATGTGTATAAGAGACAGGGTACATATGTACCTGGATGAGAAATAAACGACAATGACAAGCTCGCTATTCGACCAAGACTTCCCATTGACGACACCGGAACGGTGCGAACCAACCATTTAGAAATACAAAGCGTTACCTTTAGACGGCGTGCTTTGTTGCGGGCCAATCAGTTGATTGCATGAGAGGAATAAATGAACTCTGATAATGAGGCAGAGAGCAAGGTGTCCACGGGAGGGTTTCGACAGAGTTGACACTTAATTGTCAAGCTTTATCGGGCGGAGTACCTTCCTTTAAGTATGTACTGAGTTACTA
>NZ_JAELUG010001124.1 GCF_016429255.1 Rhizobium sp. ASV8 | reverse complement strand
CATCGATGCCTATACCGCCGCATTCCCTACAGTCCTGGAAATTCCAAGCAAAGAGCACCCTTATGACCCGGAGAAGGACAGTGTATTGCGAAGAGTGCGTCGTCTCTTTGGAGAATAGACTTGAAAGCTTTGCAACGGAGTGGCACCCTGAGAAAGACTCATTATAGATACAGAGAGCGATAGCGCAGTCTGACAATACACCCTCAACTTTACGCATACACCGCCGTGAACAGAAGGCAGAAGCTGTGATTGCTCAGTGAAATGAGACTATTGATAAACGTAGCCATGTTATTAATTAATGGCTTTGGTGATTTAGAAGTGTATAGAGACTACAATCTGTCTCTTATACACATCTCCGAGCCCACGAGACGGTCTATTAA
>NZ_JAELUG010001123.1 GCF_016429255.1 Rhizobium sp. ASV8 | reverse complement strand
AGCTAGAGCAAGCCGAAAACCGGCGAACAAGAGTCCGCCAGAAGCTGCTTGAACACGTAGCTGCTGCCGCCGTTGTCCCTGTTGCAGATGGCATTTATCTCCCCTCTTACTACGGAACTTGCGCGCCAGGCTCTGGAGTGAATGATGTGTCTACGCCTCCACGGAGCCCAACGAAACAAACGTTCACCTCGCCTCGAGCTTGCAGCAACTCCCCGTCGCCGCAGAGAGTCGTGGCCCAAGTGCCCAGCACAATTCTAGAGCAGCCAATTATCGAAGAAGAGGCTGCCTTGGGCAAAGATATAAAGCGTGCTGCCAGTACGACGACATTGAAGCGCTCTGACGTGGAGAGTATCAGAGTGTATGCAGGCGATGATCTGTAC
>NZ_JAELUG010001122.1 GCF_016429255.1 Rhizobium sp. ASV8 | reverse complement strand
GGCCCCGGACTGTCGTGCTATCGATCATATGCTGCCAATCGTCTGTCAGGCCCAGCTCGACGAGCGTCTCGAGTAAGGCATCCCAGACGCCTTGCTCGGCCCAACGTCGGAAACGCACGTAAACTGAATTCCACTTGCCGTATCGCTCATGCATATCGCGCCACGGACAACCGACCCGCAGCACGTGAAGCATCCCGTTCAAAAAGCACCGATTATCATGCAACGGGCGCGACTTGCGCCCGCGTTCCCTCGGTAAAAGTGGCTCGATGATCCGCCACTCTGCATCGCTCAAATCGCCACGTGCCAAAACTGCCTCCTAAAAGGTAGTCTTGAATCAGACCAAAGCTCATTTGTGAACCCACTTTGTCAACATCGCCTAG
>NZ_JAELUG010001121.1 GCF_016429255.1 Rhizobium sp. ASV8 | reverse complement strand
CCTCAGGAGGGATTGCAAGAGTTTCAGCAGCAGCAGCAGCAGCAGCAGAGTGGTGATGTGAATAATAATGGCCAGCAGCAACAACCGCAGCAGCAGCAGCAGCAGCAGCCAGCGCAATCACAACAGTCACAAGCAACAGAGCAAGCTGCACAGCCTGCTGAGCAGCCACCGACTACATCAAGCTAGCTAGGCACAGATGGATTGGATTGGATGGATGAGAATTTGTGCCCAAAAAGGGCACATGCAACAAATGATAATACCCCATATAGATAGACGAAAAAAAGCCCGCTTGTATCCGTAAAGGATAACGAAAAGCAGGCAGAAAGCTCATGCCTAGGAAGTCATGAACTTGTGTTTGGTTATGGCATGGTTAGGTTACAG
>NZ_JAELUG010001120.1 GCF_016429255.1 Rhizobium sp. ASV8 | reverse complement strand
CCCCCCCCACCCCCCCCCCCCCCCCCACCCCCCCCCCCCCCCCCCCCCCCCCCCCTTTTTTTCATGCTTAATACGGATTACGAGATTTAATAGACCGTCTCGTGGGCTCGGAGATGTGTATAAGAGACAGCGTGCTTGGTCCGGACTCTTGGCAAGCGTTGGTCCGAGTTAGCCCTGTCCTTCCGGAAGCCACATTTTATTACTGTCTTGATGGAATATGCTTGCCAATTACAAATAATGCTTGATAAAGTCTGTCTCTTATACACATCTGACGCTGCCGACGACGTGTCGTGGGTGTAGATCACGGTGGTCGGCGTATCAATAAAAAAAAAGGGGTGGGGGGGGGGGGGGGGGGGGGGGGGGGGGGGGGGGGGGGGGGGG
>NZ_JAELUG010001119.1 GCF_016429255.1 Rhizobium sp. ASV8 | reverse complement strand
CCCCCCCCCCCCCCCCCCCCCCCCCCCCCCCCCCCCCCCCCCCCCCCCCCCCCCCCTCTTTTAAAGCACAATCCGCCATCCTCGATTTAATAGACCGTCTCGTGGGCTCGGAGATGTGTATACCCCCCCCCTCCAACAAGCATAGGTTAGTAGCTCAAGGGTGCGGGGCGTGCACTAATCGGTCAGGTGACTTATGTATTTGGAAGTTGACATAAATTGTGCATCCACCAAAGCTGTCAATAGTCCTGGAGCTGTCTCTTATACACATCTGACGCTGCCGACGACGTGTCGTGGGTGTTGGTGTGGGGGGGGGGGGGGTGGTTGGAAAGGGGGGGGGGGGGGGGGGGGGGGGGGGGGGGGGGGGGGGGGGGGGGGGGGGGG
>NZ_JAELUG010001118.1 GCF_016429255.1 Rhizobium sp. ASV8 | reverse complement strand
CCCCCCCCCCCCCCCCCCCCCCCCCCCCCCCCCCCCCCCCCCCCCCCCCCCCCATCTTCACCGCCCCCCCCCCCCCCACATCTACCCCCACGACACGTCGTCGGCAGCGTCAGATGTGTCCCCCCCCCCCCCACAGGGCCAGCGCCAATGCATCACACTGGGTGATACCACTGATGGCGCGGCCGGTCGGTCAACGCGACGGCGGCAAAGACGTGTCCTGACGCATTCATCCGCCACCCTTGCTGGGCTGTCTGTCTCTTATACACATCTCCGAGCCCACGAGACGGTCTATTAGATCTCGGATTCCGTCTTCTGCTTGAGAATCGGGGGGGGGGGGGGGGGGGGGGGGGGGGGGGGGGGGGGGGGGGGGGGGGGGGGGGG
>NZ_JAELUG010001117.1 GCF_016429255.1 Rhizobium sp. ASV8 | reverse complement strand
GCCCAGCTCCTTCACCGTGTCCTTTGCAGCACCCCACGGGTGCCCCATAAGGTCGTTCCGCTGAAACACGACGCAAGAGCTCTGCACCGCATGGCATTCTTTGGGTGCGACCCGGCTCCCTGCCGACGAAAACCCCTCCATCACTCGCGGCGCTCGACCTCAGCTCGAACGTGGCTGGACTGCACTCGACTATGGCATCGATGTGAGCAGCTTCATGCCTGGGCCGTACATACTCGATGGCAGTCTTCAGGCAAAGTTTCTTTTGGCGCAAACTTTGAATAAACGAGTGGCACAAGTCCTGGAAGGGTTGAGAGGTGATCCAACGATTTGGCGAAAGAAGTTGTCGGAGGCAAGTTCTATTGACCGCGCGTTCCTCACAGC
>NZ_JAELUG010000117.1 GCF_016429255.1 Rhizobium sp. ASV8 | reverse complement strand
GTCTCGGAGCCCGGTGATATCCTCGACATCAGGGACGCACGCGGCTTCTGGGCAAGCGCGCCCGGCACGGGCACGGTCGATCACGTCGCCTTCCGCGCCGAAGACGATGCCGAACTGCAGTCGGTCCGCACCGCGCTGCAAGCGGTCAATTCCTGGCCAACCGCGATGCATGACCGCAAGTACTTCCGCTCGCTCTACGTGCGCGAACCGGGCCGAATCCTGTTCGAACTCGCGACCGATGCACCGGGCATGTTGATCGATGAGGATGAGGCGACGCTTGGCACACGCCTCTTTGCCCCCGGCGACAGTCCGAAGCTTTTGGCCGAACTGAACGTGATCCTGCCGCAGTTCTCCATGCCCGGCGAACCGCGCGTGATCTATCGCGATCTGCCCTTCATCCATCGCTTCTTCACGCCCGAGCAGCCGAACGGCAATGTCTTCGTCCTGCTGCATGGTTCCGGCGCCAATGAAACGACGGTGCTGCCGCTCGGCCACAAGATCGACCCCAATGCGACCTTGCTCACCGTGCGCGGCCGCGCGCTTGAGGAAGGTGCCCCGCGCTGGTTCCGTCGCAACGGGCCTATGATCTTCGATCAGGCCGATATCGCCAGCGAAGCCGAGGCCTTTGCAGCCTTCGTCGATGGCGCGGTCCACGCCTACGGTCTCGATCCGGATCGCATCGTCTATATCGGCTATTCGAACGGCGCCAACCTGCTGAACGCGATGCTGTCGCTGCAACCGCATCTCATCCGCCGCGCGGCGCTGCTGCGCTCCATTGCCGTGCTCGAAAATCCACCCGCAGCGGATATGTCTGATGCCGATGTGCTGGTGCTCGCTGGCGAAAAAGACCTCTACGGTCCATACGCTCAGCCATTGGCCGACCGCTTGCGCGAAAGTGGTGCCAAGGTCGAGCTTGCGACAGTGTCCGCCGGTCACGAGTTTGACGATGCCGATGTCCCGGCCATTCAGGCGTGGCTCAACAAATCCGTCTGAAACCGACCTCTTGAACAGAAAGACAAAAGCCCGCCATCTGGCGGGCTTTTGCTTTGACTAGTACAGTTGGGGCTCACCCCTTGAACGTATATTCCGCGATCGATTCCGGCTTCATCTCGATCGAGAAGCCCGGCAGGCTTGGCGGCATATAGGCGGCGTCGCGGATGATGCAGGGGTCGATGAAATGCTCGTGCAGGTGATCGACATATTCGATCACACGGCCATCCTTGGTGCCTGACACGACGATGTAATCGATCATCGACAGGTGCTGCACATATTCGCACAGACCGACGCCACCAGCATGCGGCCAGACCGGCAACCCATACTTGGCGGCGATCAGCAGCACCGCCAGAACTTCGTTCAGACCACCCATGCGGCAGGAATCGATCTGCACGATGTCGATCGCACCCTCGGCGATGAACTGCTTGAACATGATACGGTTCTGGCACATCTCGCCTGTGGCAACCTTCACCGGGCCGATGGCCTGGCGGATCTTGCGGTGTCCGGCGACATCATCCGGGCTCGTCGGCTCTTCGATGAAGAACGGCTTTGCGAAGGCAAGCTTTTGTACCCAATCGATCGCCTGATTGACTTCCCAGACCTGATTGGCGTCGATCATGAGATAGCGGTCGGGGCCGATCACCTCGCGGGCGATCGTCAGGCGGCGAATGTCGTCTTCGAGATCACGGCCGACCTTCATCTTCACATGGTTGAAGCCGGCATCGATGGCTTCCTGGCAGAGGCGACGCAGCTTGGCATCGTCATAGCCGAGCCAGCCGGCCGAAGTCGTGTAGCAGGCATAGCCCTCGCGCTCGAGCGTGGCGATGCGCTCGGCCTTGCCGGCTTCCGCCTTCTTCAGGATGGCGACGGCTTCGTCGCGGGTCAGCACGTCGGTCAGATAGCGATAGTCGACGATATCGGCGATCTGCTCGGCGTCCATCTCGGAAACCAGTCGCCAGACAGGCTTGCCTGCTTCCTTGGCGAGCAGGTCCCAGACGGCATTGACGACAGCGCCGGTTGCCAGATGCATCGCGCCCTTTTCCGGGCCAATCCAGCGCAGCTGACTATCGCTGGTCAGGTGGCGCCAGTATTTGCCGGGATTTTCCAGCACGGTGGCAAGCTCTGTGCCGACAACCAGATGCCGCATCGCCTCGATCGCCATGCAGCAGATCTCGTTGCCGCGGCCGATGGTGAAGGTCAGGCCATGGCCGGCAAGGCCCGGCCGGTCGGTCTCGAGAATGACGTAGGCTGCCGAATAATCCGGGTCCGGATTCATCGCGTCAGAGCCGTCGAGGCTCTGCGACGTCGGGAAGCGCAAATCGAAAACGCGAAGATTGGTGATGCGCGTCACTGGAAAACTCCTTCTAAATCCATCGCGACCTCTCGACCCCTTAACCGAGATCGAACTCCTCCCAGAGTGCCGCATTATGCTCGCCAACGTGCGGGGCCGCACGCTCGAATTTCGGTCGCTGTCCATCGATGCGGATGGGCGAGCGGGTGGTATGCAGGCTGACGCCATCATCGCGCCCGACCGTCTGCAGCATGTCGAGAGCGCGGAAGCCCTCGCTGCCCAGCAGCTCCGGCCAGTTCAGCACGCGGGCGCACCAGATGTCGGCAGGCTCCAGTATCGCAAGCCAATCGTCGACATTGCGGGTGACAATGCGCGCCGCAATCAGCGCCTTGATCTCGTCGCGCGCGGTAAACCAGCTTTTTGGATCATCGCGATAGGGCGCGAGTTCGTCCATGCCGAGCAGATCGGCAAGCTTGGAAAGCGGCGTCATGGCAATGGCGAGATAGCCGTCGGCCGCAGGATAGACGCCATAGGGGGCGGAAAGATAGGCATGGGCGCTGCGGACATGGGAGCGCTCGGGCAGCTTGTTGTCGCTGTTCATATGTACGCTCAGCACCTCGACCTGCAGATCGACCAGAGCCTCGAGCAGGCTGGTCTCCACCAATCCGCCCTCGCCCGTCACGCCGCGACGCACCAATGCTGCAAGAATGCCCTGGGCCGCAGCCGCACCCGCCAGCATGTCGCCGATCGCGAGGCCGAAGGGCACCGGGCCCTGCCCCTCGTCGCCGTTCAGCCACATGACACCGGAGCGTGACTGCGCCAGGAGATCCTGTCCTGGCCGCGCCACCCATGGCCCTTCTTCGCCATAACCGCTGATCGAACAATAGACGAGGCGCGGATTGAGCTTGCGCGCGGTTTCATAATCCAGACCCAGCCGTTCGATCACGCCAGGGCGGAAATTCTGAACGAGAACATCGGCTTTGGAGATCAGCTTGCGCAAAGCGCTCATGTCGCGCTCGTTCTTCAGGTCGATCGCTAAGCTCTCCTTGGAGCGGTTGATCGCATGGAAGATGGTCGAATCGCCGCTCTCATGGTCGCTGAGATAAAGGCCGCGCGAGAGATCGCCGCCGGCAGGCCGCTCGATCTTGATGACCTTCGCGCCGAGATCCATCAGCCGCAGAGTGCAATATGGGCCGGACAGAAACTGGCTCATGTCGACGATAACAAGCCCGGCCAGCGGCAGGTCCTTCTTCAACGCCATCGATACTTCCGCCCTCTTCATTCGCTCCGGCAAACGCGCTCCTCTGTCTCGACATTCACCGTCGTTCCGATTTTCGCGCAAGCCTCAATCTTCTTATGTAAATAATATTTTCACATATGGATCATATTTGCAAACAGAAAGACGGAGGATATTTGCCGGCCATCGGGCTTACGCCACCGGAAAATGCGCTATGTTCCGACAGGACGAGGTTCTTGACGAGGAGATGGAGTATGGCGACGGTCAAATTGCTCGGCGATGCCGAGGCGGAAGCAATCCCGGCGGTCAAAGCCGTGTTCGACGATATTCGTGCGGTTCGGAAATCGGATTTCATCAATAATTTCTGGCGCGGCCTCGCCAACGATCCGGTTCTGCTCAAGCGCACCTGGGAAGGCTTGAAAGCGGTCATGATGGCGGACGGCCCGCTCGATCCGCTGGTGCGCGAGATGATCTATATCGCGGTCTCGACCGCCAATGGCTGCACCTATTGCATCCATTCTCACACGGCTGCCGCCAGAGCCAAGGGTATGACGGATGCACAGCATGCCGATCTGCTTGCCGTTATCGGCCTCGCGGGCCAAACCAACCATCTCGTGACGTCGATGCAGATTCCCGTCGATCCGGAATTCGAGGCCGGCCACCGCAAATAAAGCAAAAAGGCCCGCAGGCGGGTGCCGGCGGGCCTTCTATCAGTAATGTTGACGCTTTTAGCGGTCAGACTTTTCGGTAGCCTGAACCTCTGCGGCAATCGCGGCGACGTTGATGCCGTTGTTCACGGCCAGCAACCTCTTGCGAACCAGAACGCCCATGACGCGCGCTGCGGTCGAGAATGTCATCGTATCCAGCGGACCTTCGCCCTCCCAGGGCTTGGTCAGGCGCTCGGTCACAGCCGAGACGATATTGTTGGGCACGATGTCGGTGCATTCGCGCATGGCTTCGAAAACGACGCTGATGGGGACAATGCGCCCCTCGAACGTCACGATCGGTTCGGTGACTTCGCTGTCCCATTCCTCAAAGGCATAGAGCGCCTCACGGAACAGCTGCTGCAGAGTGATGGGGGCATGACCCTCATGAAGGGGCGGCAAGGCATTCGACATGTCTGTCTCCTTTCAATTGGAAGTCCGGCGCATGTATGAAACTCGATGGTCCCCGTAGAGACCCAGGCGCTGCTTCTTCAGTTTGGCGCGCCCCGAACACAGTCCATGGGGGCAAGCGGCGCGGCAAACCATCTTCTGACCGGCGCAACGCGGGACACACACAAAATGTTCCCACCGGTCATTTAACTTGATCAAGTCTATAGATTAATCTCGACTTGAAAAGCCTAATTAATAATTTTCTGAATTTCCCTTTATTTTTGAATGGCTTCACGTAGACTGAAATTGCGTCTGGTAGCCGGAAGGCATGCGAATCCCTTCCAAAACGGTGAAAGGAAGACCATGTGCGGCGATCATGAACACGGGCATGAACACAGTCACGATCACGACCATCAACCGATCGACTGGCGCGAACATGGCATCAAAATCATCCCCGGCAATGCGCTCGACCCGAATACGGCGCAAACGCCCGGAATGAACCGTGCAACAGCTATCAACAATGCCCGCGCCGGCGCCGAAAAGATCTGGGCGGGAACGGTGACGATCCATGCCAATGCCAAGACCGGCGCCCACCATCATGGGGATCTCGAAAGCATCATCTACGTGGTGAAGGGCAAGGCTCGGATGCGCTGGGGCGAGAATCTCGAATTCGTCGCCGAAGCAGGCCCCGGAGACTTTATTTTCGTGCCGCCATTCGTGCCGCATCAGGAAATCAACGCCAGCCGCGACGAGACTTTGGAATGTGTGCTGGTGCGCTCCGGACAAGAGCCCGTCGTCGTCAATCTCGATATCGAATCGGTGGAAAAGCCGGAGGAAGTTCTCTGGATAGATCCGATCCACCGCTGACCTGCTCAAACCTTAGGCAAGTGCCCAATTTGCCGCACAAATAACCCATAGTATTTGTAGAAAATTAATTTCCACCTCCACCTGATCCTGAAACAGTTTTTCAGAACCGCAGTGCACAACGCATGATCCTGCTTGGCAGCGGGAACACGCGTCTGAGATTATCAAGCCGTCAACGAGAGACGATCTCGCTTATCTGGAACAGGATTTCCCATGACTGAAAAGCTTTCTAAAGGTTTCGACGCGCTGCGCCTTTCCCGCCGCGCCGGCCTTGCTGTCATCCTCGCCTCCGCTGTCGCCGCTTTCGGCTTGACGGCAACCGCCACGAAGTCCGTTGCTGCGGACAAGACGATCAAGGTCGGCATCATGAGCGGCGAAGACGAAGACGTCTGGCGCGCGGTTGTGACCGAAGCCGCCAAGAAGGGCCTGAAGGTGGAGCCTGTCGTCTTCAACGACTACACCCAGCCGAACGAAGCCCTGGAACGCGGTGAGATCGACGCCAACGCCTTCCAGCACAAGCCCTACCTCGACAACCAGATCAAGCAGCACGGCTACCACATCGTGGTTGCCGGCTATACGGGCATCTGGCCGATCGGCCTTTACACCAAGAAGTATAAGACCGTAGCCGAGCTGCCGAAGGGTGCCGTCATCGGCGTGCCGAACGATCCGTCCAACGAAGGACGTGCGCTGCTCGTTCTGCAGCACGAAGGCGTCATCAAGCTCAAGGATCCTACCAACATCCTCGCCACTGCCGCTGACGTTGCCGAAAATCCGAAGAATGTCGAGATCAAGGAACTGGATGCCGGCATCGTCGGTCGTTCGATCGACGATCTCGACGCCGCTGTCGTCAACACCGACTGGGCGCTGAAGGCAGGCCTGTCGCCGAAGGACCGCATCGCCCAGGAGCAGATCGACGGCAACCCGTACCGCAATTTCATCGCCGTTCGCCAGAGCGATGAGAGTGCACCCTGGGTTAAGACCTTGGTGGCCGCCTATCAGAATGATATTGTGAAGGCCGAGTTCGACAAGGTCTACAAGGGTACGGGCCAGAGCGCCTACTGATAACCGGACGGCGCGGGGGACAGCGCTGAGCGGCTGGGCGGCCGGGGCATATATTGTCCAGGCCGCCTTTGGCGTTTACAGCGCAGCATCACCCGCGCCGAACGCAATAAGAAGATCGGGAAACAGACATGAATTCCTTCACCCCCGCCACGTCAATCGATGGACAGGCGCCGCCTGAGCGATCGTCGGGCGACGAGATCGTCCGTCTCGTCGACGTCCGCCGCCGGTTCGGCACGACGCCCGCGCTCGACGGCATTTCGCTGACTGCGCGCCGTGGCGAGATCGTCGGCATCATCGGCCGCAGCGGCGCCGGCAAATCGACGCTGATCCGTTGCTTGAACGGGCTGGAACGCGCCGATAGCGGCGAAATCCATATCGAGGGCCGGGATATCGCGCGTCTGTCGGAGAAGGAACTGCAGCCGCTGCGTCGCCGCATCGGCATGGTTTTCCAGCACTTCAACCTGCTTTCCTCGCGCACCGTCGAGGAAAATATCGCCCTGCCGCTGAAGATCGAGGGCATAGGTAAAACCGAACGTTTGCAGCGCGCCCGCGAACTGCTCGACCTCGTCGGCCTCGCCGACAAGGCGAAAGCCTACCCATCGGCCCTGTCAGGCGGACAGAAGCAGCGCGTCGGCATTGCGCGCGCTCTTGCTGCTCGGCCCGCCATTCTTCTGTCGGACGAAGCGACATCGGCGCTCGATCCGGAAACGACCCGCGCCATCCTGGCTCTTCTGAAGGATATCAACCGCAAGCTCGGCTTGACGATCCTGCTCATCACCCATGAGATGGAGGTGATCCGCTCGATCGCCGATCGCGTCGCCGTCATCGATGCCGGTCGGATCGTCGAAGAGGGGTCAGTCTGGACGGTCTTCGCCAATCCCGAGGCGGAAATCACCGCGAGCCTGCTCAGCGGCGCCCGCCCGCAACTCCCGGACCACATCGCCGCCCGCCTATCCCCAACATCAGGGGCCGAGGCCATCATCAGCGTCGATCTCGCCGGCCCTGCCGCCCAAGGCGCTCTTTTTGCCGACCTCTCGGCTGCTCTACCCCGCTCCTTCCGGCTGGTGCACGGCGGCATCGACCATATCCAGAACCAGCCTGTCGCCCGCTTCTTCGTTGCCGTGCCGACGCGCGACGCGACCTTGCCGACGCAGGTCATCGATTTCTTGAAAGCCCGCTCCGCTCGGGTGGAGGTTCTAGGCTATGACAACTGATGTAATTCTCGGCCTGCTCTGGCGCTCCTTCTGGCAGACCATCTGGATGACGGGCGCATCCGGCTTCCTTTCTCTGATCATCGGACTGCCGCTCGGCCTCGCCCTCGTCGTTACCAGCCGTGGCGGCATCGCTGAGCAAGGCGCGATCAACCGAGTCCTGGGCATATTGGTCGACGGTTTCCGCGCCGTCCCTTTCATCATCCTGCTCATCGCGTTGATTCCATTGACGCGCCTGATCGTCGGAACCGCGCTCGGCACAACGGCGGCGATCGTGCCGCTGACCATCGCCGCCATCCCCTATTACGCGCGTGTTGCCGAGGTCTCGCTGCGCGATGTCGATCGAGGCTTGATCGATGCCGTGCGCGCCATGGGTGGCAATCGCTGGACCATCGTCTGCGAGGTCTTGATACCCGAAGCCATGCCCGGCATCGTCGCCGGCTTTACCGTAACCCTGGTGACGCTGATCGGCGCTTCCGCTATGGCCGGGACGATCGGCGGCGGCGGCCTTGGCGACCTTGCAATCCGCTATGGCTATCAGCGCTACGAAACGAATGTGATGATCGCCGTTGTCATCATCCTGATCGTTCTAGTCTGGGGTATGCAATGGCTGGGCGACCGCCTGGCTACCCGCCTCGATCGCCGCTAACTCACAGCCGAAGACGGTTCCAGCCATCCGCGGAAGGGGTGGACCGCCATTCCTGATCTGCGCAACGGCGCGCATTGAAGCGTCATTCATGCTCCGCCGCCGACGTGGCGGAGTTTTGGCGCGGATCGAGGTTGAGCATCGGCACCGTGGCATTCGGCAGCATCGTGGTCGGCAGCTGCCCGTTCCATTTTTCCGCCTGCGTCAGGAAGATCAGGTTCGGATTGTCGCGCAACGCGTCACCGCGCGCCTTGATGGCTTTTGCTTCGGCGTCGCCGCGAAGCTGGATTGCCTGAGCATCCGCTTCTGCCTGCAGCCGCACGGCATCGGCCTGTGCCTGGGCGTCGGCGCGACGAGCATCCGCAGCAGCCTGGGCCTGCGTTACGGTGATCTGCGCCTGCACCTTCTCGCGTTCGGCATTCTGCCTCAGCTTTTGCACTTCGACTTCGGCCAGCATCCGTTGCTCTATGCTGTTCTCATAGGCATCAGAGAAATCGATATTCTCGACCTGAACACTGTCGATCTGCACCGGTCCCTGAATGCCCGCCTCGATCGCCGCCTGAACATCGGTATTGAACTGCGCCCGGTTCTGAATGACGGAAGCAGCGGTGAATTTGCCGAATACGGTCTTCACGTCCTGCGGTGCGCGCCGCGCAATTAGCCTCGATTCGAGATTGCCGAGCGAACCGAACTCCGAATAGACATGCTCGACCGCATCCGCCGGCACATGCCAGGAGATGGTGACGCGCATGTCAGCCGGCTGCTGATCTTGCGAATAGGCAGCCATCTGCTGATGCTCGTTGGCCTGGCAGCTGGCGCCGTTCTGGCAGGTCCAGTAGGTAACCTGCTGTGTCACGGGGATCTTGACGACGGTTTCTACCCACGGCAGCTTGAAGTGCAGCCCCGGTTCAGCGGTGCCGACCATCGCACCGGTCCGCAGGATGACACCACGCTCGCCCTGGTCGATCGTGTACCATGAGCTGAACACAAGCATCAGCACGGCAACCACGAGGATGACGCCCGCGAACAATGTCACCCGCCCCTTGTTCGCCATGGATGCTATGTCGATTTCCCGGTTTGCCATCGCTGTCCTCACCATTCCCGAATGGCCGAGACATAGATGAGTCGAACCGAAAATGCACTCGCAGGCAGAATAGGGGCCGGGGGCTCCGTCAGTTGCGCGTCACCGGCTTGGAGCGCATACGCGACACCGTCTCCCGTTCCGCACGCTTGCATCGCATCGGCGGCAGGCCGCGATCCATCAGATCCATATCCTCCAGCACCATATCGCCCATCTTCTTGAAAGCGCTGTCGAGAGCACCGGCACGATGTGCCGAGCGCAGGAAGCCGTCGAGCTTGCGCACGGGATGATCGAGACTGAGCGGCTCCGCTGGATAGACATCGCTCGCCGCCACGATGTGGCCTGAGGCAACCGCCGCCATCAGCGCATCGAAATCGACGACGTCGGCCCGGCTGAGCAGAATGAAAGCAGCCCCCTTTCGCATGCTGGCGAAAGCTTCGGCGCCGAGAAAGCCCTTGTTTTCGCTGGTGACGGAAGCGACCACGAATATGAAATCGCTACCCGACAGAACCTCGTCCAACCCTGCTGGCTGCACACCATGTTCTCTAAGGATCGATGGCGGCATCCAAGGATCGAACACTCTGATATTAGCCCGGAAGCCTGAAAGCAGCCGGTTCAGCGCCTTGCCGAGGTCGCCGAAGCCGATGATGCCGATATCGCTGCCCGATATCAGGCGGGCCTTCGCATTGCCGTCACCGCCCCAAAGCTCCCTTCCCTCGCGAAAATCCAGATCCGCTTCGGCAATGCCGCGCGCCAGGCTCAAGGCAAATCCGAGGCCGATCTCCGCAACCGGCTCGGCAAAGACCAGACCGGTGGTCACCACATGAATACCGCGCTCGAAAAGCACCTCATAGGGCATGTTGTTGATGAGGTTACTCTCAACGTTCAGGATGCAGCGCAGCTGCGGCATGCGATCCAGTGTTTCCTTCGACAGCGGCGGCTGACCAATAATGTAGCGCGCCTCGCCAAGCACCTCATCTCCCAGTCCCGCGATATCGTCCGGATCCGCCTCGACGATGCGATATTTCGAATGGAGGAGTGATAATGCGTCCCCGGTGAAAATCAGTCCAAGCGAACGCGGCTCTGGCGCGCTGATGGCCAAGGGTCTGCTGTCGGTCGTCATTCCATTCCTCCCTGTCTCGGGCGAGGATCCAATATCATTCGCTGAGTGAGATCAATCCGCCTCACCCTCTTCACTGGGCATTCCGACCGAGAAGGCGCAGATACGCGAGAGATGGGTGAGCGGCAGGCCGGTCTCCGCATGCCAGGCATTGAATTGGTCCTGAATCAACCGCAGATCCTTTTTGGTGGGCTTGCCTTCCGAAATCGGCACGCCGGAAAGCCGTAGGCAGACGAGAACATCGTGGCTCATGACAAAGCTGTCGCGACCGAGTGCGCGGAGAAGATATTGGCCCGTCATGCCGCCGAGCCGGTTCGCCTGCTTGTCCAACACGGCAAGCAGGCCGATCTGGTCCTCGAGAGGCCAGTCGGCAAAGAAGCGGCCGGCACTTCCATGCTCGTCGGCGAGCCTCCGGATGAACTGCGCATTGGCCCGTACCGACATGATCTTGGCGCCGTTGCGGATAACCCGCGTATCCGAGGTCAGATCATGCCAGTAATCATCGGGTGCGAGGTTGAGGAACGCCGGATCGAAGCCGGAAAAGGCGGCTTCGAAACCCTGCCATTTGGCATCGATCACATTGCGTACGAAGCCCGCATAGAAGACATAGCGCGTCATCTCGGACAGGATCCGGTCATCCGTCAGCGCCCGCAGCACCTCATGATTGGGCATGTCAGGCATCAACACCTTCAAGCCATCGGCACCGCCCTTGCGTTTCTCGGCGCGCTCCCTGATCTCGCCAAAGCTTCCCATGCATGTCCTCCTTCGACCGTGCCATGCGCCAAATCTTTTATATACCGCGTCCGCTTGCAAGGGGTCTGGGAGCACGCTCATGCCTGCCAGAAACGCGGGCATTGAAGCCGCCAACACAAAGTTGATCAGACTCTCGCTTGAATCGATCAGCCGGCGATTGAAACGATTCCGGACTGCACCAGATACCTTCGTGAAATTAACTTGAGATTTCACATACTATGACGTTAATTTCAGCGGCGTCGGATCGGAGCCTCGCACCATGAACAACAAAGACTGGAACTATCCCATCATGGTCATCTGCAAGCGGACCGGAAAGGTCTACACGGTCGCCAACACGAAAGAAGCGCTGGACATGCTGTTGAACGCCTGGCCCGTGGCGGAAGGCAAGGCGTTTATGATGGCACTGCAGATCTGCGCAGATGTAGAAAGCGGCCACGGACAGGAGACGGAAGCCCGGAACAGTTTCGTTGCCGCTGCGATGGAAGCCAGCGTGCCGATCGAAACCCCGGTGGTTCAGTAGAGCATCGGCCCAACCGTGTCGCCGGCTCGAAACATGAAGCCTTTGCGTAAATCCTTATGAGCGCACAGCGTTCATCGGACGATCTGGAACAGGGCGCCTCATGATCGTCGCGCTGCTGGTCGCCATTGTCCTCGCGATAGTCTTGCGCGGCATCCTACGCGCCATTTTCACAGGACTGGCGATCCTGCTCCTGTTCATGCTCGTTGCAATCGCGCTCTAGCGCGCCCACTATTCCCTCCGGCGGCGTGGAGCGCTCCGCAGCCCGTCTGCTCGCATCCAAAATGGAGCCACAAGCCACCTTGTCGCGTGCTGCTTGCGCCGGTTTTTCAATCGCAGAATTGCTCCGATCGATTTTCCGAAAAATTTCGAAACCTTTTCCTGCGGCGGGAGTTTGGGTAGCGATGTCGGAGCATAGTAGAAATGAACATGACCTTTAGTGCCAGCAACACGCGCTGGTCCGAGCCGGTATATCTGCGTATCGGCTACGGAATGCCGGAAACGATAAGAAGCCCGAAGGAAGCGTTAAACCATCTCCTCTTCCGCTGGCCGGCCATCCGGGGCGAGAAATATCAATCGGCGGCACATCTCTGCGGCGCCGCAAGCGGAAATCTCCTTCTATACGAGCAGGCCAGGAACGTGTTTCTCGAAGCCTGCCTCGAAGCAAACGTGCTGGATTAGTCGCTTTGGCATGAACACAAGCTTGTGACCGGGCATCATCGCGTCGAGTCCCGTGGCACAAAGAAGACGTCATTCGATGTGCGCAAGCAGGTTCTCCAAGCGAGAGCAACAACCATTGACAGCCGCCAGCAATATCGAAAGCTGACCCATTTGACTGCGGCTCAGCCGGGAGCCGGCTGACCGCTGCGCGGCCATGGACGCGCAACCGAAAACAACCGTAATAATGCCAGGCAAGATAGCGTACCATACGGAATGCTTCTTGCAGGCTTACCGGAGCATTTACGTTTCGGAGGTAACGCGTTTTGAAACGAAACACTTTACGACCATTTCCTGCCGTAACTCTCGTGATGGGAGAAGACGGCGGCTATCGCCGTGTCAATTCGGTGCATCAGGTTGCAGAATTATTGTTGGAGCATTGGCCGGTCGAAAACGGCGAAGAATATGTTGCTGCGGTGCGCGTCTGCCTCGAGGCCATGCTGGGGGCCGTCCCCCCGGAAGCGGCAAGAGAGGCCCTGATCAAGGCCGCGCGAGAGGCCGGCATATCCGTGATGCAGTGAAATCCTCACTATGAGCCGCAAGCGATTGTAATCTAACAAGAAGCAATTCACCTTTTGTGAACCACTGCCAGCGATTGTTCCAACAAGGGCAGGCGATTCGCCTTGCCAATGACGGAGAGATTATGTCGCTTTTAGCATTCCCGGCCGACAGACGCACCAGCGATATCAGACGCTGCGCCAAGGCATTGTTGCAACTGAATGGCGAAGAAGCCAATCGCTTCTGGCGTTCGGAAATGGCAAGCTTCGCCGCGAGATTGACGGCACAGGGAATCGACGAAGGCGAAATTTCGCAGCAAGCCGCGCTCTTCATGCACGCGGTTCAGATGGAACTGCAGCTCGCCTTTGCTATAGATGAGCTCAACGCCTCTGCCTGAGGAGGCTGGAGCGCCGTGCGCTTCCTTTCGGAAGTACAGAAGTCGCCCTGGCTCTTTGCTTTAGGCAATTCCAGGAAAACCGCCGCGCACTTTTCCTGGAATTGCCCTATCGCGGCAATCTGCAGAACGCAACGGACTTGTCGCCGCTCGTCGGCGACTTGAGTTGTACCGTCCATTCCCCACCGGGAAAATGATATCCCTTGGAAGAGGCAACGCCTGCAATCTGCATGCAGGCTTTCCGAGCATCGGCAGTCGGCACGTCGATCGTCGCCGTCACGGCATATTTCCGGCTGGAGACCTGGCAAGGTCCGGTGAACAAGCCGGTATTGTCGATCATCTTGCAGACGCGATACGCATTGCTCACGGCATCGTCGGCAGCCATTGCAGAACTGGCGACCACCAAGACAGTGGCCACCACCAAAAATCGTTTCATTGAAAACCCCGTTCCCCGCGACAACACGCTGCCAGAGCCCGTTTCGTCTTGCAAGACATGTTGCGCGGATTTGCGGTGACTGTTTGGAAATACAACGCAAGCCGAGGCAGCTTGTTCTCGAAAATGTGGACTGCCCCGACATTTCAACCGGGATGCGAACACAGGGCCTATGCCGCTGTTCTCCCGATGATTTGACGAATGCCAGCAGCAAGGCCGCCGCCAGCCGCAGTCAAGCATCCAACGGCAACATCGCAATGCCATCCCTTATTTTACGAGATGTGGAAAGCGCATCGTCGGCAAGATCCCATTAACTTTTGGGATATTAGAACATATCAAATTAGCTAAACCGCTATCCGGAAACGACGCGATGACCGAAACCGCGCAAAACAACCGAATATCCGCACGGAAGCGGACCCTTCTCGGAGCCAAGATCATCTTCAACGACGGGCATTCGGTCTACGATTGCCTCGTCAGAAACCTGTCCGATACCGGCGCGATGATCCAGATCGAAAACCCGCTCGCAGCCCCGAATACGTTCGATCTCCAGCTATCCGACAACAGAGTGCTGGCCTGCGAAGTCCGCTGGAGAAAGATCAACAGCATGGGTGTTCAGTTCGTTTAGGGCTAAGTCAAGCCCGCATCGTTTCAGCGCCCCGACGCTTACGTGCCAAACCACGATACGGTTGGACTATCCACTCGCAGGAGCGTTAGTGGAAGATGACGAAAAGATCTAGCGCTATGGCGTGGTCAGCTGCGCCGGTGGAGGGAGATCGGCACAGTCAACGGCCAGGGGCCGCGCCAGCGTCCCTGCGCGATAAGGCGCCGCGCCGGGCGCTCGATGATGAAATGCAAAGCCAACGCTATTGCGATGCAGCTGCCTAAGACCAAAATCGGCGCTCCAAATTCCGGAGCGCTCAGGGCAATTACCTTCATGATGATCTGGTGGCAGAGGTACAAAGCGAAACTCGCTTCACCCAAAATGATCAACGGCCTCACACTGAGAGATTTTCCGATGACGCCGCGCCCCGATGCCAGCATGGGGATAACAATAGCGAAAATTGGAAAAGAACCAGAACGCTGTGCCCAAAGGGACAGTGTAGCTGAGATGTGGGATGGCCCTTCAAGCAGTTGGTGCATCCATCCAAACCAGACAACGATCATACCAACCGCGCAAAACTCAATAAGGCTGGCTTGCATCACATCCATGGGCCTCCCCTTCAACCTCTGCCAGATTTTGCATCCGACCATCCCGGCGCCAAACTCCAAGAGTCGACTGGGCGGAAAAGAGCGAAAGAGCGCATCCCCGGACAAGGAAAAAACGTCACCACTGAGCGGTAGATTCATCCAGCGCGCAGCAAGCCAGACTATAGGCAAAGGAAGCAGCCAAACGAGTGCGAAGCCGGCTTTGTTCCGTATCAGAAGGGCGAGCATTAACGGAAACATCGCGTAAAAGAACATCTCGGTCGAAATCGACCAGGACACAGAATTCCAGCTGAATGCCGACGCCAAAGACGGAATCCACGACTGTAGAAGCAACGCATTGGGTAAGAGCGATATCCACTTGCCGTAGATTCCCGATCCGTCAAAACTCTGGGAATCCGCAGGGACGAACAGGATAACGGCCGCCAAGCAAAGTAGGTGCAAGGGCCACAGCCTTGCTACCCTGCCCTTAATAAATTGCCAATAGCTAGGAATGCCGCCGCTGTGTGCGTGGGTCAGGATGAAGCCGCTCAGCACAAAGAAGAAGCTGACGCCATGATCCCAAAAATCCGATGGCCCGATTTTGGCCCAATCGAAATATAACTTGGAGTGCAGCCAGACGATCGAAAGAGCTGCGAGAAATCGCAAACTTGTAAGCGCTTTTAGATTTTCCCGATCCATTGGCATCCTCTACGGTCGCAGTCTCTATGCGCATGCAGATTGGTGTGATGCAATGGAAAATTCTGGTTAGCTCGGCCGATCGAGCGAGTAGCGGAATGTACGATCGACGAAGAAGACGTTCTCGCCATTTTGCCGAACTTGAAAGCTGAGCGCAGCCGCCTGAAAGCAGAGCTCAAGGCTGAAGAGCCTATGACCAACACTATCGAGCCGACGCCCAAAGCGGTCGAGAAATTCCGGGAAAACGTGGAGCAGATCGCCGACATCGTCAATTCGCTTGGCGCGGACCCCTCGATCCAGCTTGGAAGAGCGTTCAGGGAACGCCGTGTCGAGTGTAATCGTGCACCCGCGTATGCTGGGCGGAAAATATCAATATGAAATAAGGGGTTGGCTGTCTACAATCGCCGGAGAAGAATTGTCGGCTGTTCTGATGGTAGCGGAGGACCGCTTCAATCTACTTATCAAACTGGACAGCCCGAGCCTTATAGACCTTGGCAACTGGCAAGTTGAGTTGAAGCGCGCAATAGGGGATTATCTTGAAAACAAAAGGGAAATTGCCGCAGCCAATGACGCGACAATGTACCCTCATCCGAACGCAGAATCGACTTGATGAACTACTCTTCAACTGTCCATTCCGCTTTCAAATTCCCCTCGAGCAGTTTGATCGCTTTTACGATGCGCGTGTAATTCGGGGGCGCACTACGCCAATTCTCGTGGCTGAAATAGTTTTTCGTGCGGCACTCTTTATCTAGGTCAGACAATGACATGTTTGCAGCCGCGCATTTCTCCAGGAGAGCGTCTATTGGCTGGTCGCCTGTAGGCTTATATTTCTTCTTTGGCCTTCTAAAGCCATAGTAGCTCGCGACGCACTTTAATCGGCTCTTGTTTGAAAAGGGAAATGCCGCGAGAATTTCCTCCCATGAGGCTTTTGGATAAAGTCGGCGCAACTTTGAAATCTCGGCACTTGTGAAAATATGCTTTTCGTTCGCTACACCTAACGCTGAAGCCAATTTCCGTATAGATATTCGCTTACGACTAGGCATGAGTTTGCATAGCTCATCATAGTTTGGAGAAAGCTGACGGATAAGCTCTCTCTCCTCGTCGGTCCAAATCTTATGGCCATTCATTGTCACGCCCTCCCGGCGTATCCGACGTCGGTTTCGTTCCGCAGTGGCAGCATTTCGGCTATGATAGGCAAGCGACATGGCGCACCTCCTGGCTGCCATTGGGCCTCAGGAGTGGAGCGTGGGCTAATCACAAATCCGGTTTTCCAAGGTTTCCACAACCCAGATGCGCGGTTAAGGGGAAATCTCGCCATCAACATTCGCGCGTCGTACGCTAAAGGTGGTTGAAAACCGGGGTATCGTTATGAGATTTGCTTGGTGGTCAGTGCGGTGATTTCCTCAGATTGCCGAGATCAATGCCATCCTTGCGAACCTGGAGGGGCGCTAAACTGGCCCGCTGGGTCGAGGAGAGCCCGCAGGTCGTCGATTGCTTGCCTGACGAGAGATATCCCTACATGCAGAGCCATCGCATCGTCTTGATCGTCGAGCGATTCTGACGCCATCTCGACCAGGTGCAGACTGCCTTGCACCAGCCGTAGCTGATCAATCACTTGGACACTGACTGTCATCGTCGTTCTCCGCGTTCGATGGCTCATCAGGCCGCAGAGAGGTCCAGTTGTCCACTCGCAAAAGTGTTAGTTGGCCGCGCCTTCGAACGGCCGAGACGATTTCAGCCGGCTATCCCAATTCGCGAGATATTAGCCGCCCATATGGGAGGACATGACGGTACAGAGACTGCCCGAAGCCTTGCACTAGTTTTCGCGCTTGCCTATGGTTCGATACATTACCTCGCGAGGTTACCGGAAGACGGCAGTGGCGTTTTCGCAGCGGCTTGGGAGCTGATCGATCAGCACTTACGACCGATCGATAGATCAGGGAGATTGCTTTGAGTGATAGTGACGCGACACCTGATGAAGCACCTTCGATTTCTGACGAAGAAATTAAGCAGTCTCTTAATTATTTGGCGAAAAGATCTCGAGATTCGAAATGCCCCTTCTGTGGCAACATTTCGTGGCTCTTCGAAAGCGTGGACAAGACGAACCCCGTTTCTCCGCCGAGACTTTCATATGTCATGCTGGACAATATGCCATATTGGGGTGCCTCTCCAGCAATCCCGGCAATTACTCTAACATGCGATAATTGCGGATATATTCGACAGCACAACGTAAACTTCATTGTCGGGAAATTACGAAATGGTGGATAAGTCAGGAAAAGACAATTATCATCCCACCGACACCAGCAATGTCGTCCAGCTTCGAGCGGGCAATACAGGCGGTGGTGGATCGTCTGGAGACGGTGAAATGGAAAGCCGTGTAAAGGCTCTTGAAGACGGAATGAAAGAGATCAAAGCGGACCTAAAGTCCCTTTTGATGTCGTCTGCAAAGATCGAAGGGAAGATCGATGGCCTTCCATCGGCATATGAATTTGGTCAATTGAAGGGCCGCGTTGACAGTCTTCCGACATTTGCAAAAATTGCTACACTGGTAGGCATTGCAACTGGGACTATCGCCATCCTCAACAACTGGTCAGCTATATCAGCTCACTTCTTTCACTGATTTCCTGCTTCCAACAACTCCCTTCAGAGAGCGGCGGCGCGACATTTCATGGCTTGACGATGGGCATCCGAAAAATACTCTTTTCCGGCTTTCCCTGCATATCCTCAAGCTTCGAGCTTAAGACCTGGACCTGCGTCCCGACCTTGTTGATATTGTCGATCGCCGTGTCGAGCTTTTTGCCGAGGGTATCGATGACCCGATCGATGCGATCATTGGTCAGCTCGATCGCTTTTTTGTTTTCGGCGCCGGCTTCTGTCGCGCGGGTCGTCTGAAAGGTCAGGGGCGCGATCTGGATGAGTTGCTGCTGGACGTCGGCAAACTGGGCCTTTCGGTCGATCGCGTCCTTGTCGAGCCGAGTATTTATCTCGGAGATCTGCTTCTGCATGTCCTTATTGTCGTTCCGCATATCGGCATAGGTGACACCCCAACCGACTGAGGTGACGACAAGGCCGGCCACCATACTTCCCAGCATGACGATGGTATTGAAGTTCCATTCGAACTTTTTGCTGCGCTCCGGAAATTGCATGGCGACCTCGCTCATTGCCCCTATGTGCCCCTCGATGATCAGAAATTGCTAAATTGAATGCCACGCCAACAGGAGAAACCCCGCCAGCGTGGCTATGGAGATGAAGAAACCGAGAAGCTGAAGTGTGCCGGTTACTGAGGCTTGTCGGCCGGTGGTTGCGGCGTGGGAGATCCTGCGGGCGTCGATACCTTGTTTGGGACGATCCAGACGAGGATCGGCGTCAGGGATGCGACGAGAGCCGTAACGGTATCCTGGTCGAGGCCGATAACGCCCGGCCACTTCAGATTGACGATACCGATGATCGCCATGATGAGGGCAGCGATCGCCTTGTTATACGCGGTGATGTTCATGGGAGATCCTTTCAGCCGGAATGGGCTTCGTTGAGGGCAGCGGTGACGACCGCGAGCGCATTGGCCGCGAGCACCACGGCGCCGATGACAGTCGTATGGGAGGGATCGCCGCAGAGCGTCTGGACGCCTGCATAGGCAGCGGCTTCCTTCTTCACAGTGCTGGCCTTGATTGCGCCGCTGGTGGCGGCAATCGCTGTGAAGGCGGCATGCGCCGTGGTGAGCGCCGCACAGACCTGAGGCAGCGTCTTTTCGATCTGGGCATCTGCCGATGTCGTCTGGCATGCGGAGAGAGAAACAGCGGACAGCACGAGGCTTGCCGCCAACGAGAGTTGGAGGATGCGCATGGAATATGTCCTTTGAGGTTGGTGGGGCTTATGCCGCCCAAGCTTTGCCGGTGGCTCGTACCTGAGCAACGCGGCTGGCCCATCCTTTGCCGAAATGGGGCCACGTCTTGAGCGATTGGAGAAACTTCAGACGCTGATCGCAGATGTTGTCGATCAGTGCGCCTTTGTTGGTATAGGCGTTGAGAGCGGCCAAGGTCTTCGGGCCGATCACGCCGTCATCAGCGACCCCGAGGGCACGCTGTAGCCACATTGACGACTGCGACACTCCAGAGTTTACATTGCCGTCAAACTGGACGTAGGAAACGCCTGCGGGCATCTGATCGCATTTTCCCGCGAGCCAATAGCTGTTGCGGTAGATGTCGGAGACCTCGGCATCCGTGATCAGCTTTACCGATCTCACGCCAAGTTTCTTTGACCAGCGGTATTTGTCATACTCGGACTGGATAATGCCATGGTTGGTGGCGCCTCCCGGATCTTGCGGATCGTTCGAGTAGCCCCCCTCGCTAACGAGCACTTTCGCCAGCGCCAGCGGAAACAGGTCTGTCATTGTGTAGGCTCCAATAAAAAGGCGCCCCGATGGACGCTGATTTTTTAATTCGCTTTATCTGATGAGACCGCCTTAGAAGTCGGCGTCGGCGCTCCAAACGTCGAAGAAGCCGCGAGATGGTCCAGTGCCGCCTGACACGACGCCGACAATCATTGTTCCCGATGTGCTCACCGCCCCTACCCCTCGCGGGTTAAAGCCGCCGTTGAGGACGCCAGCCGAACTTATGTTGGTCACCGTGGGAGAAATACGCTTGGGGGCTCTGAACGGGCACCACACCACATAAGAAGAGCCGTTGGTGGCATCGCCACCCCAGACAGCATTAAACTGCTCATAGAAGCGCTGGCAGAGCGCCATTTCCTCGCCGATCGGGCGCTGTTCGAACGCGGTCACGTTCCCGTATTCGAGCTGTGGCTGTGTCACAGTGCCTCCGGTAAACCGGACAGTCGCATTCGTGTTCGCGGGCAGCGTAAAGGGCGTGCCCTTGGTGACCGACGTTCCGTTGACCGTCGCAGTCGCCGCGCCTCCCCAGTTCAAGACATAAGAGCCTCCCTCAATATTCGCGCCCTCGATCACCTGCTCAACGCCTCCGCCAGGCGCCGTGAAGGAATAGCCGTTGCCAGAAGCTGCGAATGTGAGGTTCTGGCCCAACGTGACGACGCGCCAACGATCGACAGAGTATTGATTGGCTGCTGTCGTCGCTGTCCCGCTGACGTAGCCTCGGTTGTTCACGCGCAGATCCGGATTGATCAACTTGTTGCGGAAGCCGGCGAGCTGGGCATAGTCCCGATCAGTCCAAAAGCCGGTTCCATTGCAATAAATTGTACAGGATCGACCGTTTGGAACGACGAGCGACGACCATCCATCGATAAGATCCGGTGAATTCGGCGTGATGGTGACATCGCCATTGGTGGCAATCACGGTAAGACGCCAGCCGTTGCCCAATGTCGCGGCAGCCGTAAGGGCGATTGCGAGAGCGGCCGTCAGGCGAATGACCTGCCCGAGGTTGGCGCTCGTCGCCGTAAAATTGGTGCTTTGTTCTGAATAAGCAGCGGCCGATGCGAAACCGGTCGCTGACAAGGTGGCTATCTCCGCTCCCCCCGTGACCACCGAAATGACACCGGCCGCCTTATGATAGAAGCCAGTTGTCGTATCGGATGCGAAGGTAATGGCAGGCTGCGATTGCGACCCGTTTGCATGCTGCAACGGGGCCAGCATCGGCGCCGAACCATCACGGGGCAACGAGTTCGTGATCTCGGTGCCGAGGTCCGATGTCAACTGGTTCCATGGAGAGGGATCGACCGTCGTATTCGTGACGGCAGTTGTCCCGGCCGGCTTCGAGTAGACGCCGCTAGAATTGCGAGGCATTCAGATCTCCATAGAAAAAGGCACCCTTGCGAGTGCCTTGACGAAAAGTTGAAAATGTTGCTTCGATACTCGCGCGACTGTATTTTTGTCGCACCGAGGGGACTATGCGAAATATCCTTTTGTCGGCCGCCATCGCGGCAATCCTGACTTCATGCGTCTCTTCTGCAGATGAAGATGTCCCCACGCCGGGAGGCCAAGTCGTTCATCAAGCAAAGTGCAACGGATCACCAAATGGATGTTTAAAAGCGGCAGCCAAGATTTGCCGCGGTACATATCAGGTTATTGACAGCTCTTCGAATGCAGGGGGGCTCGTCGCCGATATCCTGCCAGGCCCCGTGACTTGGTATCGAATGAGCTATCAGTGCGGAAAATCTGACGGCCGCATGCCGACTTTCGCATTTCGTGGATCTCAATACACACCGCCTCCGGTGGTCGTAAACCAGAATTCGGCACCTGCGATGCGCACTACGAACTGCAATCGCTTCGGGAACAATGTAACCTGCACGACCTATTGATGGGGCCCCATTGCAGGGCGGCGAGAGACAGGATATTTTCGAGCAATGATCCAAGATCGAAAGAATTTGCTCATAGCCATTTGCTTCATCCTCTAC
>NZ_JAELUG010001116.1 GCF_016429255.1 Rhizobium sp. ASV8 | reverse complement strand
CCTTGTGCGGGCTTGACTATGATGGAGTTGAGGTTTTGCTCGTTGCACGCTGTATCAGGGTGGCGGAAGAGAGTTTCTGCAAAGGGTCCGTCCTTTTCGGTGACGAAAGCTGGAAGGACGCGGTTATCCCAGATGTGGTAGTGACTGTCGTTTTCATGGTCACTGATCCAGATCCGCTTCAGCCATTTGACGCAGCGTCCCCCGACATAGCCGGGGATCATGACTCGGACGGGATACCCATGATCAGGCGGGAGGGGAACATTGTTCATCTCGTAGGCGAGAATGACATCGTTTTGCTTATCCATGGCATACTGAAACGGGATGCAGGTCGAGTACTTGCCATCACTTGGCTCGTCAGCGCCTTCAAAGTTGACCCAAAGC
>NZ_JAELUG010001115.1 GCF_016429255.1 Rhizobium sp. ASV8 | reverse complement strand
CCCCCCCCCCCCCCCCCCCCCCCCCCCCCCCCCCCCCCCCCCCCCCCCCCCCCCCCCCACCCCCCCCCCCCCCACCGACAACCACACCCACGACACGTCGTCGGCAGCGTCAGATCCCCCCCCCCCCCCCCCCCTGGACACTTGTTTTGCGCTCATAAATTTAGTTTCTTTAAAAGGAAAGGGGACCTACTAGTAGATCCCCTTTTTTGCATTAAATAGATTCATATATATTATGTTATCCTTTTTAATATCTGTCTCTTATACACATCTCCGAGCCCACGAGACGGTCTATTAAATCTCGTTTGACGTCTTCTGCTTGAAAAAAGGGGGGGGGGGGGGGGGGGGGGGGGGGGGGGGGGGGGGGGGGGGGGGGGGGGGGGG
>NZ_JAELUG010001114.1 GCF_016429255.1 Rhizobium sp. ASV8 | reverse complement strand
CCCCCCCCCCCCCCCCCCCCCCCCCCCCCCCCCCCCCCCCCCCCCCCCCCCCCCTCTTTTTTAAAGCATATGACGGAATACGAGATTTAATAGACCGTCTCGTGGGCTCGGAGATGTGTATAAGAGACCCCCGTAGTAGTCCGGAAAGTCACGCTTAGGAGGCAGCTTGATGAAGGGTCCAATAACAAGTCGCTTGCCAGCGTCTGACTCGTCGTCTTCAGCTGGCGGCTCGATGTCGTCCACCTCCATATCTGTCTCTTATACACATCTGACGCTGCCGACGACGTGTCGTGGGGGTATATGGGGGGGGGGGGGGGAGGAGGAAAGAGGGGGGGGGGGGGGGGGGGGGGGGGGGGGGGGGGGGGGGGGGGGGGGGGGGGG
>NZ_JAELUG010001113.1 GCF_016429255.1 Rhizobium sp. ASV8 | reverse complement strand
GCTGGAAGCCTGTTGCGCCGTGCCCCACCGCTGATGCTTTTTGATCGCGTTTGTTGGCCGTGTGCTTTTTGTACCTGCATCCCACTACACGTGGAAGTGCATCAATGGCAGATTCCCAATCGCGGCTTCGAGCACTTCACGGTCTACCTATCTGATTGCCCCGGCCAATGCCCCGTAAATGGCTGTTCTCAATTTCACCCTCAGTGAAGAAGGCGTGTCCGCGTTTCGCGACGCCCTCATCTGCTTGAACAAGTTTAGCGATGATGTTTCCCTCGAGGCTCGCAAGGATTCTGTAAACCTGTCCCAAACCATTCCAAAAAGTTGGCTTCAGGATGCTCTTCTAACCAGTCACGTACCAGTTCGTTTTGAGTACTATAAACA
>NZ_JAELUG010001112.1 GCF_016429255.1 Rhizobium sp. ASV8 | reverse complement strand
CCCCCCCCCCCCCCCCCCCCCCCCCCCCCCCCCCCCCCCCCCCCCCCCCCCCCCCCCTTTTTCACCCACCAGACGCAAACCGAGATTTAATAGACCGTCTCGTGGGCTCGGAGATGTGTATAAGAGACCGAAATGAAGAGCGGAGTAGAATACAGGCAAAAGGTGAGTATGAAGAATGACTAGCCGAGAGTCAGAAATTGCTGAAATTACAGAACTTGCAGCAACTACAGCAACTACAGCAACTACAGTACCTGTCTCTTATACACATCTGACGCTGCCGACGACGTGTCGTGGGTGTTGGTCTCGGGGGGGGGCGGAGGAGTAGAGAGGGGGGGGGGGGGGGGGGGGGGGGGGGGGGGGGGGGGGGGGGGGGGGGGGGGG
>NZ_JAELUG010001111.1 GCF_016429255.1 Rhizobium sp. ASV8 | reverse complement strand
CAAGGTCACTGCAACTGCCGAACTCCGCGACTGCGAGGCGAGACTCAGAATGCACCCCAAAAGGGATACACAACCGAGGCCAGCAGTAATTTCGGGATTAATGTGTCTAGTGCAACTTATAAAACGGAAATTAAGGATCTGAAGGAGCGAAAGGCTGAATTGGTTGCGATGGCACGAGACTACGAGAAGATATTGGATGAGATGACCAGGCAGCAGGAGGAGGAGGAGGAGGAGCGGCGGCGACAACGACAACAGCGGCGGGAACGACGGGAGCGACGGGGGTGGTCATAGAAGGGGGATGAGTTCCTGTGCGCAAGTTGTATTGTGACTGCAGTGAGTAACATGGGAGAAATTTGACGTGACACTCGGCCTAAACCTAAG
>NZ_JAELUG010001110.1 GCF_016429255.1 Rhizobium sp. ASV8 | reverse complement strand
CCCCCCCCCCCCCCCCCCCCCCCCCCCCCCCCCCCCCCCCCCCCCCCCCCCCCCCCCTTTTTCCAGCACCAGCCGGCATACGAGATTTAATAGACCGTCTCGTGGGCTCGGAGATGTGTATAAGAGACACGTTGAGATGCGCGGTTTGGTCTGGGGTATCCGGCGGGGTGGTGATTGGTTGGGGAGAGTTATTGTGGGGCTGGCATACCCGGTATCAGAAGTCGGAGTTACTAATTTATCCTATGTTAAATCTGTCTCTTATACACATCTGACGCTGCCGACGACGTGTCGTGGGTGTAGGTCTCGGGGGGGGCCGGGGCATTGGAAAGGGGGGGGGGGGGGGGGGGGGGGGGGGGGGGGGGGGGGGGGGGGGGGGGGGGG
>NZ_JAELUG010001109.1 GCF_016429255.1 Rhizobium sp. ASV8 | reverse complement strand
CCCCCCCCCCCCCCCCCCCCCCCCCCCCCCCCCCCCCCCCCCCCCCCCCCCCCCCCCCTTTTCAAGCAGAATACGCCATCCGAGATTTAATAGACCGTCTCGTGGGCTCGGAGATGTGTATAAGAGACAGTTACTTCACTTTTTGTCATCCCTTCAACTTCAATCTTCTGTTCAGTCTCACATAACGACGACTGAGAGCTGGGTGGAATACCTTGCGAAGCCCTCCGACGACGACATTGCCATTGTAGGCCCTGTCTCTTATACACATCTGACGCTGCCGACGACGTGTCGTGGGTGGTGGTGTCGGGGGGGGGGGGGGGGGTTGGAGGGGGGGGGGGGGGGGGGGGGGGGGGGGGGGGGGGGGGGGGGGGGGGGGGGG
>NZ_JAELUG010001108.1 GCF_016429255.1 Rhizobium sp. ASV8 | reverse complement strand
CCCCCCCCCCCCCCCCCCCCCCCCCCCCCCCCCCCCCCCCCCCCCCCCCCCCCCCCATTTTACACCCAGACGACGGAATACGAGATTTAATAGACTGTCTCGTGGGCTCGGAGATGTGTATAAGAGACAGGTACTAATGTATGCCTGCCTGTAAGTACCGTGGTACGTGCAGTGCTGCCTTAAGTTGTTGGTGCTACAACAACAGGGAGGTATAGCGGGGTATGACGTCGCGGCCAGCGCGTCTAGTATGCCTGTCTCTTATACACATCTGACGCTGCCGACGACGTGTCGTGGGGGTGGGGGTCGGGGGGGGGGGGGGGGGTGAGAGGGGGGGGGGGGGGGGGGGGGGGGGGGGGGGGGGGGGGGGGGGGGGGGGGGGGG
>NZ_JAELUG010000116.1 GCF_016429255.1 Rhizobium sp. ASV8 | reverse complement strand
AAATCCGCGATATGCCTATGCGATGGTCAACCACGAACGAGTGATCGTTGAGCCTTCCTCGCGCAAGGTTATCCGGATTCTGAACTAACGACCTTGGAGAGCGGGAAGCCGCTCTCCACCCCTCCCCGGATCGCCAGTGCCGTAGCCCGCTCAGGTTAAAAAGACGAGGCAGCCGAACGATCTCTTTCAACCCTTCGACTTTACCGCACGAACTTCATAGATATCTGTCGGGCTATAACGCTTGCCTAGCGCCGGATCGGGCAACATCTGGGGGCGGAAGGCCCGACCCGGCGATAGAGCCGGTGGGCGGACCGGCTGAGTATCGGCGTCTGTTGACGCCGAACTATGAACCCAAACTTGTAAACGATGATCCCGCAACCTTGTCGTCGTAGGTGCCTCGCGATCGATATGCTCACTGGATGACGCCGCTGACGCGGCGCCTTCAATCGGCAGCGACCGTACCGCTCTGAGACCTAGTCCTGGTTTCGGACTTCCTTTCCAGCGCATGGCGAACGTCTGCGATTTTTCCGCTGTTTGTTCCAATGCCGAGAATGCTCTTCGCTTCGGCAAGCGTCCGATCCGTCACGGGTTTGTTCGATAGTTGCGCCAGCGCCGAGCGCAAGGCGTTGTCGCTGAGGGCCGGATCGGTAGGCACTGCCGTCGTTCCATATTGTATTTCGAACTCTGCATATGCCTTCACATAGGCTGAGAGGGCGGCCATCTTGGGATCCTTGGAGTTCAAATAGGCATGGTAGTCTCTGCGGAGCGAGTTCAGCCTGCCTTCACCGGGCTTTGAGACGTGTGTCTTTGCGCTAGCACTGTGCGCTTCGGAGTGTTTGTCCGGGTGATGAGCCCGCAACGTCGATGAGGCACCCTGCGCTGTTGCCGTATTCGCAGATGTGCTGCCTGTGTCGCCGCCGGCCTTTTCATGACCGGAATTTCCTTCGCCATGACCTCCACCATTGCCATTGCCGCCACCGTTTCCGCCCTTGGCGAATGCCGTCTGCGCAAAGCCGATGGCAGTCCCTCCCAACGGAGCGACGGCGAGCGCCAGGCCGAGGCTTGCGGCACCAATGATGACACGAATTCTCATGCGCACTTATCCTTCACAAATGTCCGCCGCCCAAGGCGGTGACCACGATCGTATCGACAAATCATTGCGCACTAGAATATTGCCGAAATCCCATGTTGCTACACCCCTCGGACCTATGCCTTGGGCGTTTAGACCATAGTCTGATTGATCGCACCCGATGGTCTCGTATATCGCACAGGCCAAGTGACGATGCCTCGCGCGACAACGCGAGTGGTACCAACAGGCACCAGTTGACACTTGGTCCCGCAGAGATAGCTATAATGGGTTGGGAAATCGGTGCGACCATGTCAGTTCCGCGAGTAATTCACAAGTACAAGCTATCTCTGGCAAGTCTCATCGAACGCTGGAACTCGCAATCCTTGGCCAGGCAGTTCCTGCTCGCCGGCGGCTTCGTTGCGACTTGCGCGATGCTGGTTGTCGGCTCCCTCGTTGCCAGCCTCATCGAAAATGCTGTGACACGCAATTCCGCGGCAACCACAGCCCTTTATGTCGACAGCGTCATTGCCCCGCTACTCCCCGATATGCAAACCACTCAGGCCCTCGATGACACGGTAGCACGGGCACTGGACGAGACACTTGGCCAGGGCGCGCTGGGCACGCGCCTATTTTCGTTCCGTCTATGGCGCAATGACGGGACGATCCTCTATTCCAACAACAAGGACCTCTCCGGCAAACGGTTTCCGCTCTCCGACAGCCTGCGAACGGCTTTTTCCGGCCAGATGGTCGCCAAGTTCAACCGGATCGACGATGTGGAAAGCGTTGCAGAGCGCAATAGCGGCAAACCGCTCCTGGAAATCTACAATCCAGTGCTCCAGCCCTGGTCGGGCAAAGTCGTCGCCGTCTCAGAGTTTTACGAGGTTGCCAACGACTTCGAATGGAGTCTTAGTCAGGCCCGCCTGTTGAGCTGGCTTGTGGTCGCTCTGTTTACGCTGACCTTCTTCTCGCTTCTGTCGATCATCGTCCTACGTGGCAGCCGAACCATCGACAATCAGCGCAAGGCACTCAACGGCCGCATTGGGGAATTGTCGACACTTCTTCGACAGAACCAGGCGTTGCGGGCGCGCGTTCAACGAGCGACCCAGCGCGCAGCCGCTCTTAACGAGGGTTATCTGCGTCGCATTGGCGCTGACCTCCATGACGGCCCTGCTCAGTTGATCGCCTATGCGTCTTTGCGTCTGGACAGCCGGACCCTGACAAGCCCCAAAGCGTCGTCTGTCGAACGTGACGCGTCACTGCGCGCTATCAAGACCAGTCTCGGCGACGCCATGGCGGAAATCAGAAGCATCTGTAGCGGGTTGATGTTGCCACATATCGAGACGGACAACTTGGCCGATCTCATCAGGCGCGCAATCCGCGAGCACGAACGGCGCACCGGTGTTACAGTTACACTCTTGATGGGCACGACGGCGACAGACCTTCCCACCTCCGCTAAGATATGCGTCTATCGCTTCGTCCAGGAAGGTTTGAACAATGGCTATCGCCATGCCGGGGGGATCGGACAGAAGGTTATGCAGTCTTTGGATGACGAGCAAATCGTCGTCGAAGTTTCTGATGAAGGCCCAGGATTCGATCCAAAGGATGTCGGACCGCAAAAGCTTGGCCTTGCCGGCCTTAGAGATCGCGTCGAAAGCCTCGGTGGCACTTTTCAGCTTTTGTCATCGAGCCAGGGAACTACGGTTCGAATGTCCCTGAGCATCGAGGAAATGGAGCAGGCATGACAGGTGCAATCAGCTTGGGAGTAATAGACGACCACCCGCTTTTCAGGGAGGGCGTCATTCGAAGCCTGACCGAAATGGACGAGTTCAACATTGTCGGCGAAGGTAGCAGCAAGGAAGACGCGTTTCGCATAGCCATGGAACATCGTCCAGACATCTTGCTGCTCGACATTTCCATGCCAGGAGGGGGATTGGACGCCATTCCCCTCATACTCGAGCAGATCCCCAGCCAGAAGATTGTCATGCTGACCGTCTCCGAAGCAAGCGATGACCTGATGACGGCACTGAAGAGCGGCGCCAAAGGCTACGTTCTCAAAGGCGTCGGGTCGCAGACATTAGCCGACATTATTCGCAGCATTGCCGCCGGTCACAGCTATGTCGCACCGACCCTATCGGCTCGTCTTATTTCGGAAAGTGGATCAGGCACCCGGAGCAATCCCTTCAACGCATTGACGGATCGCGAACGGGAAGTGCTGGAACTGGCTTCCGCGGGTTTGAGTAATAAGCACATTGGCCTGAAGCTTGATCTGCACGAAAAGACCATCAAGCATCACATGACCCAGATCTTCACCAAGCTCGAAGTGAGCAACAGAACCGAAGCTGCAATGGCGTTCCGCGATGAGCTTGATAGGCGTCGTCAGTGAAGGAAAGATTTGAGCCGTTGCTCGTCAGCGATCGTTGCGTCGCGGTTGACAATCATGCGGCCCCTTGAATCCCTCATCATATAGCGTCCGCTCTGTATTTTCTCGCTCATCCCGTCCTTGTGATGCACGGTGATTGAGCCATTTCCGTCGTCGGCAGACTGGTTGGAATCGACCTGGCTTTGCGTTTCGCTCTTGGCGCTCGACGACTTTCCGTTGGCGTTGGCGTTTCCCTTGCCATTCCCATTGCCATTGCCATTGCCATTACCGTTTCCACTTCCGTTGCCGCTATTGCCGCCGCCGTTTCCTCCGCCGTTTCCGTTTCCACCGCCATTGCCGTTTCCGCCACCGTTACCATTTCCACCACCATTGCCGTTACCCCCTTTCGCTTCCGCCATCTGCTGCCCAAATGTCGCCGTGGCGCCATGAACTTTGACGGTGTATGGAAGTGCTGTGGTGACTAAGGTCAACAGCAGGCATGGCAGGGCAGCAATCAGTTTTCGACGCAATGACACTATGGCCTCCTGAGGCTTCGAACGGATCAGGCGACGAGCAGATATCATCCCCCGCACGAAAGCACCGCCACTATCACCAATTGGCAACGTTCTGATCACCATATCAATTCGCCACAACGCGGTGAGGGGTCAAGTCTTATCGAACAGAGAGGGTCAGACTTGGACTTCAGCAATCGCGCCTGACGCCCTTCGCCACCATACGGTCAGACCAACGTCTGAGAACGATACCGACCGAAGCCCAATTGCATGATTGCGATATTGAAAGCCACCTCCCCCGACCGATATGACTGGCGACATTCAGGGACCCCGCCATGGCAAATGCGATGATCGCGAATCCGGCGATGTCTGCAAAATCAGCGGATGCTACGTATGAGCGCTCGCACGATCGATCCTAGGAAAGGGGTGCCGCGATGAACCAACACTGGAAGAGGTTTCTGGCTCGCTCCACTCCGCCGGGTGCAATATTGAATTTCTCGGTCGACGAATTCATGCTTGAGGTCGCCATCAATTTGCGGCATTGCCTCAATCTCGTCCAACCTACACAAGAATGCATCGACTTGGCCGAGCTCGTCTTACTGCGTGCTAAACACTATGGCGAAGCCAGGATGAGCGATAAATCGCGATTGTTTGCAGAGGCGGAGGATGCGCTTGCCCAGGCAACGAGGCTGCTTGAGATCGAGCTTGAATACTGCTCGTCACGAGGCGTGAAAAGCAGCTGCAAACAAGTCGCCTGACATTTCCACCAAACTATCCGCCTTCGCAGCCATTGGTACTTCAAAGGACCAGCAGAACGAGAATCCGAGCAAAGCGGGAATTGCGATGCCACCCGTCGTAGTGAAATATCTCATTACAGAAAGAGCGCTTGCATTCACTACGCCGCGATTGGCGAAACGGGCGTGTTTGTCCGCGTTTCTGCTTTGCGACAAAGGGGCGCTCCGGAAAATCAAATGGCCAGCTATTCGCGGCTCAAAATCGAAAAGTCGAATGCGTTAGGAGCTGACCTTGATAGCATTCGAACCGGCAACCCGTTCGAGCATCATGGCGCTTAATTATGTAATCCGCCATTCACCGAACGGCGCTCGGAAGGCTCTCTTCCTTGGCCGTTGAGGCGATGTGGATTCATGTCAGCGCGCAACCATGATAGCCGCCGCAAACCGAGAACTCCTACTCAACAAATTGCAAACAGGCCTGCAAATTTTCAGCGTGAACACTTCGGCGCCATCGTTGACAACCTATCGGCTGAAATCTAGCAAGCGGATGCACAAGGCGCCGGATCCGGTTGTGCCCTTATTCCAAGTCGTAGATCTCTTAAAAGGGATAAGCAGCGACATCCGGATCTCATACCTCTGACGAACGTTCACCCCGGTGAAGAGAAAGCCGGCATTGCCGGCCTTGATATTTGTTACCATTTCTGGCGGCCATACCAATCGTCGATGTCCGACTTTGCCCGATCCTTCTGAAGGCCATATCGCTCCTGGAGTTTGCCTTCGAGCTGGTCTCGTTTGCCGGCGATCTTTTCCAGATCGTCATCTGTCAATTTGCCCCACTGCTCCTTGATCTTGCCCTTAACTTGCTTCCAGTTACCTTCCACGCGGTTCCAATCCATAAGTACTTCTCCTTTTCGGTTGCATATCTCAATGCGCGAAGCCTCGGATTGTTCAGTATTTATCTGGCCGCTTCAGCAGCCGGCAGGATTACTTCCCGGCCTTCTCCAGAGATTCTGGCACGCTCAAACGCGTGGGCTGTCGCTGACCGACACCGAGTGAGAGAAACTGGCGAAAGTATTTGCGATCTACCTTATCCCGTCCAAACCGATTAACAAATTTAAATGCGATCAGACCCGTAAGAGACCTAGAAGACCCTATCCGCGACGGGCACTTCCATTGCGGATGTGGGCGGCACGCCTCGATTTGCGTCATTCCAGTCCAGGAGACGACAGCAGAAACAACAACGGCGGCTCAGGACGCGCGGATGTGCAACATGTCACGCGCGCTTATCGGGAAGCGCGAGCCGCGATGATGGATGGCGAAGGCCCAAGGTGGTTTCATGACGCGGCTATGCCCCAACGGTCGCGCCGGGAACAATTCGAAATATCACGTGTTGACGGCGAACGGGGAGCTGCGCTTGACACGCCCTCTTTCCGCCGCGAGCCGGCAGACCGGATACAGGCTGGCGATCTCGAACTCGAAGCAGCAATTGAGGGACGAATGGCCAACGGCACGGCGTTTGAATTGGAACAGAAGGCAAGCAATGTGGCCGCAGCAGAGGCGCTCATCGCCGGTTCGATCACTGGCAAGCCCAGATTTTTCGGAAAGCGGCATTGCGATGTCACGATCACCGATAGCAGTCGTCAAGGTGTCACGGACAGGACTTGGCGTACCGTCCTTACCAAAGCGGGTCGACCGTTTGGCTCGGCGCAGCCCATTGTTGTAGCGAACGCGGGTAGCACATACGATTGGCTCGTTGCCGCGCCGCCGCCGGAAATTGACGGCAGAACGGCTACCATAGTCCCGCCCGCCGGTTTGCCGTTACCCTCCCCCCGCCGTCATCAGCTTGCCACCTTGACGGTGCTGGATCGGCTGATTACGGTTTTCAAATGAATCAGCCGGTCCAAAAGCGAGCCGTGTTCTTCATTGGCGGCTACGACCCGAAAACGCCAACAGCCTTTTTCGATCGCCTGCGCAAAGAAATCTCCCGGTTCGATACGCTTTGGGGATATCAGACTGTGGTTTCCCCCGTCCTGGATGGTGGAGACAATGCCGTCGGAAAGGTCGCCATCGTCACACACGCGCCGAAGGATGGATGGTCGACGACGACCGACTTCAGTTTTCTATGTCTTGACGAGATGGTGCTTTCTGACTTCGCGCGACCGCTGCCCGTCAGGTTGCTCCGCTATCTATGGACATTTGCGGACTTCGTAATTTCAGGAGCGGCGCTGCGGTTCCTTGCTCGAGCCTGGCGCTTTGGCCTTTATTTTCTCTATCCATTTATCATGCTCGCATCGTTCTTGTTTGCCGGCTACGCGGCGAGGCAGGTCACAGTCCGAGGGCTCGGATCGACAAGTTGGCTGGTCGGGGCATTGGTCTTTGGCGTGGCGCTGTGGATCCTCGGAAAGCGATGGGCGGTCAGCCATCTGATGGATTTATGGTCGTTCTCCCTCGATTTCATCCGCGGCAGGCGGCCGGACGCTGATGCGCTCCTTCAGCGTTTCGCCGAAGAGATCGTTGCTCGCGTGCGTGCCGGCTCTTACGACGAAGTCATTCTGATCGGGCACAGCACCGGTGGCATGCTGATGATTGATGCGGCCGCTCGCTGCCTCTTGATTGACAGCCTGTTTCCAGACCTTGCCGGTAGGGTCGTACTCCTGACATTGGGATCGACGGCATTGAAAGCCGGATATCATCCTGCGGGCAAGAACTTCCGGAAAGCGGTGGAACGCCTGGCCGACAACGACAAATTCGGATGGGTTGAGATCCAATGCCTGACCGACGCGATCAATTTCTATAAGACCAACCCCGTCGAGGAAATGGGGCTGAAGTCTAAGGTCGATGGCTCTTTTCCAATCGTTCGAACGGTGAAAGTAAGAGACATGGTTGAGCCTGGCACCTATGAGCGGATAAAGAAGAATCTCTTTCGGGTGCACTATCAATACATATTCGCGAATACGAGACCCTATTGGTATGATTTCTTTCAGATTTGCTGCGGCCCGATTGACTTGAGCACGAGAGTGCAGGGCTCTATTGTCGGCGGATTGCTGAGGTGCAAGGATAGCGTGGAATGACGCCAAAATTGGCAATCATCATTTGGGCGATCAGCCTTATCGCATGGGTGGCCATTCGTGTCCCGCATCAGAACCGGGCTCGCAAAACAAGGGTGGCCAGCAACGCCAAAACGCTGGGGGATCGACTGGCTCTTGCAGCGGCAACGATCGGGCTGTCTGTCATTCCGATCATTTTTGTCGCGACAGGCTTTCCGGCATTTGCCAGCTATCCTTTTCAACCATGGCTTGGTTGGATCGGTCTATTCGTTGAAGCCGCGTTCCTGTGCCTGTTTTACGCCAGTCATCGTCAGCTTGGGAAAAATTGGTCGGTTACCTTGGAGATTCGCCAGGAGCACAGGCTCGTAACGGACGGACTTTACAGATATGTCCGGCATCCGATGTATCTTTCGTTCTGGTTGTGGGCAATTGCGCAAGCCTGTCTTCTGCCCAATGCGATCGCTGGCATGGCCGGTCTGGCCGGGGTTGCCGTTCTCTATTTCTCGCGTGTTCCCAATGAGGAGGCCATGATGCGTGCGGCGTTCGGTGCATCCTATGACGACTATGCGAAACACACCGGTCGCATCCTTCCGAAACCGTGGTCGCCCATCCGATGAAAAAGCCGACGATAGCCCTAGAGCCTGCAGCAACCCGCCGATCTCTGCTGGTTTCAACTCTTGCCTTCGCATTCCTGGGCCTGGAAGCCCACGCAAACCCGAAATCGAAGATTGCACTGGGTAGGGGCAGCAATCGAGGGCAGCCGGAAGTCTACCTGCTGCGCGGCCTGGCGAACATTTTCTCGACAGGCCTCGACGAGATCGGCAGGAAGCTGCAGGCGGCAGGCATCGATGCGCATGTCGAGGCATTCACGGCCTGGCGATCGATTTCGGAAAAAATTGTCGCCGATCGCCGGAAATACGGAAGGCAACCTATTGCTCTTGTTGGCCACTCACTTGGAGCAAACGCTATCGTCTCTTTGGCCGAAGCGCTGGAGAAGAATAATATCCAGGTCGATTACATCGCGTCATTTGCTGCCACCAGCCCCGATCCACTGCCGGGAAATGTGAAACGCGCGGTAAATTTCTATTTCGCCAGCCGCAGTTGGGGGCTTCCATTATCAGGCGGTCCCCGTTTCAAGGGAAGGTTGGACAATCGTGACTGCTCTGGCGACTTGCGCGTCAATCACTTCAATATTGAGAAGCAGCATGCTCTCCAGGATGCAGTCGTCCGTGATATTCGTCGTGTTGCCAAATAGCTTCCGCTGTTGGGATGCCAACCGATTGCGCCTGGAGCCCAGAACTAGGTGACCACCGCCCCGCGCTTTGAGATCTGCGAGTTGAGCATCGCCAATCTGTTCGATCGGGCTCGTGATCGATTGAAGGGAAACTGGGGCTATCCGACATTGCGAGGCTGATCACTCGGCCGCCTCTTGCCAGCGGCACCGCTGGTGGCAGACCAATGGGCAAGTTACGGCTGCGGCTGGCGGATACTTTCTGCCTCTGCCACGGCGACAGCGTCGAGGCCTGGCGATGATCGCTCAAAACGAGAACCATGAAACGGGAACCGCGGGGAACCGAATTGAACGGCGCCCGTTCTTCCTGAAAGGAGCATCGCGATGCAATGGTGGAAACGATCCGTGACTGTCGAGACGAACGAGGTTGGCCAGAAGATGGTCATCGAGAGCACAGAGGGCGCGACCGATTTTCTGCTCAGCCATTGGCCAAGAAATTCGAGCGGTCATGCTTTCACCACCGCCAAGGCTGTTCTCCTCGAGGCTTTTGACGGAAAACGCGAATGGATCGATGCCCGTCGGGCGTTCATTGCAGCATTGAATGAAGCGAGCATTCCCTTTTCCGAAGACTGAGGACGATAGCGTATCAATTCGATCGAAGCCGTCACGGCGCGCAAGAAACGCGCCGCCTCCCTCGTGCTCCAATGCTCGCGGTATGTGAACGGGGCGTCGGGAGAATAGTAACGTCTGGAGAGCCCTTCAACGTCAAGAACGGGAATCGCTGCCACAAACATTGCCGTAAGGCGTCCGAGGCACGATCGTTTTCAAAGCCTCCCGCAACCTGCCGAGGGAAGCCCCAAGAAGAATGACGACTTTCGCTTTATGTGCGAGAAGCTCGTCCATCGTGATCTGTTTCCGGAGATGAAAATGGGAACAGCACTTGAGAGGGAGGCATCGGGAGATCGACCTAGATCTCATGATCGGCCGCGCGCAATCGATAGTCTCGACAATGCAATTGTCCATCTCAACTGAGAGGCGCGGATAGCAACACAAAAGGACAGGTCATGCTCGCATAATCTGCGGCCCTGCATGGAGAATTGGTGAATGCGGGTATTCAACCGAGAAAGTCAATTCTTTCCCATGTAAGCAGGTTTGGAAACGATATGAAAACTACGGCATCCAAACCATTCCTCAGCTGGTCTGGAACCTTTGATACGGTCAGAGGTTATATATCGGAGGAGTGCTGCGATGAGCAATGGTATCAACAGACAGAAGCCAGACCTTAGAACGACTCCTGAACCACAGCAGCCCTGGATGTCCTGGATCGCGATAGGCATTATTATCGTTGTTGCGGCGCTGAGCTGGAGCTTCTGGCCACATATCACCCCCACTTACTCCAACCTTCCAGCAAACACAACTACGCCACACGCCGCCACTACGGCGGCACCCGCGCAACAATAGTGGGAAGAGGATAAACCCATGACAAAGCAAGAAAAGCCAATCGAACCGAGCACATCGGATACAAAGCAAATTCGCACGAGCAATGCCGCGGCATATGAGCGAGGCGCGGACGCCGGCAAACAAAGGCATCCGAAAGAGGGAAATCCTTATCCCGAAGGAAGCGGCGCCGCCAAGTCGTTTGAGCACGGCCAGCTAGACGCACAAAAGATCAGAAGCAACGATAAGCCACCGGGACGATAGGCTGATGGTCTCAGTCGAGACGGCTTGATCACTGATCGGCCTAATTTATTGGTTTTTGGTTTATTGCCGGAACGCCCGGCGGCCGCGATTGTGGTGGCAGTTAAGACCGATCCGCTCGGCATATGTTTTCACGCTGGGGGATCGCCCAGAGCAAATTCCCCGCATATCGACATGAGCTATACTAATTTTGAAATGTTGGTGTAGCGCAAGCCGCTCATTTTCGAGAGCGAACTTCGAGCCCACAACTCGCGCTGATTCCGTTTGGCAAAGACGGGACGACGAAGTGCTTCAGGATGCGCTCGATTGACCGTCGCCAACGCGACTGATTTTGGTGAAGACATTCCTAGGTTGACATCACCACCGCAAATGATCAATACTTCGCTACATGGCGAAGCATCAGATATCATCCATCGACCGCACGTTTTGGGCACTGTCCGATCCAACCCGGCGTGGCGTCCTGCAACACCTGATGGACCAGCCAGGACTTTCGGTCAGTGAGCTTGCCCAGTCATTTTCGCTGAAACTACCTGGCATGACGAAGCATTTGGACGTGCTAACCGATGCTGGATTGATCACACGGACCAAGACCGGCCGCACCGTTGCTGTGAATCTCTCGGTCGCACCGATGCAGGAAGCCATGGCCTGGCTCAACCAGTACGAGCGCCTTTGGGCCGTTAGCCTTGATCGGCTCACAACGCTCTTGGAAGAGGATGATACGAAATGACTGACCGCCTTCCGAGCGTTACGATCGTGCGTCGGATCAGGGCCACCCCTGCAAAGGTCTGGGCGGCCATCACAGAACCTGAGCTCATGATGCAGTGGTGGGGGCCCGATGCCGGTCCGACCCTTAATGTCGTCGCCGACGTCCGCCCGGGTGGCCGCTTTAGCGTGGTGTTCCGGCTCCTCAACGGCGACGAGCATAACCCGACTGGGATTTATCAAGACGTCATTCCCGAGAAACTCCTAGCGTTCACCTGGGATTTGCCCGGAACATCCAACCCGAAATCGCTGGTGACATTCCGACTTGAACCATTCGACGCAGGAACCGTGCTGACCCTCACCCATGAGCACCTGCCCGACGAAGAAGCCCGCACAAGTCACAAGGACGGCTGGAACGGCCTTCTCGACAAACTTCCCGTCTTCCTTGGAGTTGATCGATGACCGACCTGATCCTGACAACATACGACTGGGTGCCCGAACTGCCGCGCGGTCTCGTGCGCGACCTGCGGGTGAGATGGGCGCTGGAAGAGGCTGGGCTGCCCTATCGGGTGAAAAGCACGCCGTTTCGAGATCGTGGCCCTGACCATTTCGCTGCACAACCCTTCGGCCAGATCCCGTGGCTGACCGACGGAGACCTCACTATTTTCGAAAGCGGCGCGATCCTTCTGTACCTCGCCGAAAAAAGCCCGGCGCTCATGCCCACCGATCCTCGCGGGCGAGCCGAAGTCTTGGAGTGGGTTATCGCCGCGCTCAACTCGGTCGACTTGCCGAGCCAGCCGTGGGCACTGTTCCGGTTCATGGGCTTTCCTGGCGAAACGCCCGAAGCGAAGTTCGTCGACGACTTCCTGAAAGCGAGACTTGATCGAATGGAGACAGTGCTCACCGGGCGCGAATGGCTGGTCGGTGGCCGATTTTCCGTGGCCGACCTGCTGATGGCGGATGTAATGCGACAGGTCGAGCGGTTCGACGGGCTCACAAATCATCCGGCTTGCGACAAATACGTCAAGCGCCTGGTGGCCAGGCCGGCTTTCATGAAAGCATACGACGATCAGATGGCTCACTTCGCTGCAGCAGACGCCGCTTGAACCGTGCGCTGCCCCGTCATTCGTCGTTTTCTATTGTCCACGTCGACCGAAGATCCCAGCCACTAGCGTGATCCGTGCCCCGATCTCGCTGGCGTGGCGTCCGTTATAGTCGGAGGCGGCCGGTCCGATGGAGCGACTGAGTTCATTTCGGTCACTGGGCTTAGCCGGTATTTCAGTGCTTCGGTTCCTTCCCCAACGGTTCAGTTGGGCCGAAACGGCAATATGCTCGTCTCGGCCGATGACGCGGGAAAGCGGGCGTTAAGCGCCTTTCCAAACGAGCTTTGCATTTGTCAACTCACGCGCCCCGAGGCCGCCGAGTTCACGGCCGAAGCCGGATCCTTTGATCCCGCCGAAAGGCGCGCGAGGGTCGGATCGGACGAAGTCATTGATGAATACGGCTCCGGCCTCAATCTGCGCAGCGACACGTTCGGCTCGTGCGGAATTGCCGCTCCAAATGGTCGCTCCGAGACCATATTCCGTGTCATTGGCAAGACGGATGACATCCTCCTCGTCCTTGAACGTAAACAGCATTGCAACCGGCCCGAAGAACTCCTCCCTGGCGATCGGAGCGTCATGTGGAAGACCTGATAGCACCGTCGCCTCATAGAAATTTCCAGGTCCTTCAATTGACTTGCCGCCCACCAGCACTGTTGCGCCCGCCTCAACTGCATCCTTCACCTGACGCTCGACGGTCTGGTGAATATCCCTACGCGCCAGCGGTCCGAGCTTCGTCTCCGATCTCATCGGATCGCCCACCGGGATCCTTTTCACAGCCTCGACAAAGGCGGCGATGAACCGATCTGCAATCCCCTCCTGCACAAAAAGCCGCTTCGCGGCAATGCAGCTTTGCGCATTATTGGAGTAACGCGAGACGACGGCCATCTGCACGGCCTTATCAAAATCCGCATCGGCAAACACGATGAACGGATCCGAACCGCCAAGTTCCAGCACGACCTTCTTGCCGAGCGTACCCGCCTGTTGCGCCACAGAACGCCCGGCTTGAGTACTGCCAGTCACGGTGACGGCCGCGATGCGCGGATCGCCGATAATCTGCGGCGCCCGACGACGATCGATGACGAGATTTGTGTAGAGGCCTGCGGGAGCACCCGCATCGAGGATAAGCTTCTCGATCGCCGCTGCGGAGCCTTGCACGCTTTCGGCATGCTTGACGACGACGGTATTTCCGACCAGTGCCGCAGGGATGAAGAACCGCAACACCTGCCAGAACGGCAGATTCCAGGGCATGATGCCAAAGATTGGGCCGATGGATTGATAGACGATCCTGCCAGGTGTGCCGGGAATGGCCTCATCTGCAATATAGGCTGGACCATCGCTTGCGAAATGACGTGCACCGAAGGCCGATTTCTTCACTTCGCCCACCGCTTCGGCCAGTGGTTTACCCATCTCCGACACGATTAACGCGCCATATTCCTCGGCGCGGCTTTCCAGAAGATCGGCAAGTCGAATGAGGAAGGCACAGCGTTCTTCGATCGGCGTCTTGGACCAGCTCCTCCAGGTATGATGGGATTGTTGCAGCAGCCGCTCGACGTCGGAAGCGTCATGTTCCGCATAAGTTCCGATGAGTTCGCCGGTTGCGGGATTGTAGGATTGAAAGCTCATTTATGTTCTCCTCCGAACATCGTTGGTCCCTACTGTTGAAAATCATGAAGAAGCAATCGGCGAGGGCCAGAGCCCATTCCAGCCGGTTGCTTGCGGCGACGCCTTCTGATCGGGGCGGGATGACGCCGCACGAATATGCGGCTCAAGATACCCCCCTCAGACAGAGGCCACCTGCGACAAGCAAGGTTGTCCCCGCCAGTATGGTGACATGCTGCTTCCAAGGCAGAACCGCTTCGACCACCATCCAGGCAGTCAGAAACATCATCCAGCCGATATTCATTGCGCCGCCGGCGAATTGCAGACAAATCATGCCGATGCAACGGCCGAAACAGGTGCGGCCGTGCCGCAAACCTTCGCCTATCGCGGCCCGACCGGCCGCGTCGCGAGCGGTTGATATCTCGCAAAACGGTTGTGCTCTGCGTATCGGGGAAAACAGTTGATAGAGCCCGACAGCGCAGAGCAGAAGACCACCCGGCAATGGGCGTGCCATGGTCGTCCAGTCGATCACTGTGCCGGTCGCCTCTAAAGCCCATTGCACCAGTGCAGCCATGATGCCGCACGACAGGACGATCAGAAGGTATCCGCTGGCAAAGGACGTCGCGGTCGCATAGGCCATTCGCTCGCCACGATACGGCCAAGACGCCCGTATTATCGCACGCGCAGCACCAGGCAGCATCATTGCTGGCGTCATGATGCTCCACATGCCAAGCAAACTCGACATTCGGCTCATGCTCCACGCCGGTATATCTGTTCCGATACCATTGCTGCCGCAAATGACGATGCCATCCATCGGCATTGTCACGATCAGAAGCCACCAGCAAAACGCAGCCACAAGAGCGATCCCAAACAGGATCGCCTGCATCTGCGCGTCGCGAAACATCATCGTCGAATGCATCGAAGTATCATCCGCAATTGGTGTCGGGCACATGGCGGCTTCGTCAGGCGAAGCCGCCATGTGAGCTGCTGCCTTGTTTGAGGAGATCAGCAGCAGCATCCTTTCGAGCCATCCGCCGCAAGAACGCTCGCATTGTTGACCGTGTCAGGCAGGTTGTTCGAGGGGTTCACCTCGAAAAACCCGGCCGGCGCCAGGGAGAAACCGCAGGAAATGCAGGGTTGTACCGGGAAATCCTCGGGGCGCACGACGTGGTGCAGGCCGAAGGAATGCCAAAGAACGATATCGGTATTTTCAACCGGACGATCCTGTTTGACGATTTCGGCGAGACCACCTGAACCATCCGAATTCGCAACGAACTCGCCCGCCGGATAGCGCTCGGTCTCATCATAGGGCGTGACCCAGATATGGTTGCGGATGAAATTCGAACGGACACCCGAAGGGCCATCTTCCTGGATCATGGGCGTCACGCAATTGGGTGCATGGAGCTTGTATCCCACCGGCTTACCGACGTGGCTGAGCTTGTTGGGATTGACTATCTTCCAGCTCCGATGGGTGGAAAGGTCCGCTCTGCGGGCGGCGGCGCGCTCCGTCTTCAAGACGGTATCCTCCGCGTGGAAGGCATTGCCGTAAGGGTTTGTCTCGCTTGTCGGCTCCATATAGGAGTTGGTCTCCACGACGCTGTTGCCGGAGCCATCAACCGCCATATCAAGGCGAGCGCAGAAGATGTGCTGGTGGATCGGCGCGCCGAGGCCCGGCTGGATCTCGGTCGAGTACTTGTCCGGCTGACCTGGGTGGCAGGCATTTGTATTGACGATGCCGGTCGCCTTCATTTCGAACTCGATCTCGCCTGCGAGATCGAGATACCAGTATTGTGCATACTCGTAATTGCCGACCGTGCAGATAGAGGAGATGACCAGCTTGCGACCGCGCTTCAATACGGTACGACCGGTACGGAAGTCCCAGTGTTTCCAGAGAATTCCCGCATCCTCCTCGTGAATGCACACGGCCTTTTCGATGGTAACCGGCTCTCCCTTGATGCCGTTCACCTCGGCGTCGAGATAATGAATAGTGCCGAGGCAATCGCAACCGAGTTTCAACGAGTTGGTGAGCTTGCCGAAGCCGTATTCGCCGACATCGAAGATGTTCTGTCGCGCATGACCGTAAAGCGGCGAGCCATATGGCACGACCAGCTCCGCAATGGCGGCGCGGCGAACGACCGAACGCCCATCATAGCGGATGTCATGCAATACTAGGCCCTCGCGCGGCGTAAACCCGATGGCGAGCGTCCATTTGTCCCAGGCAATGGCATGACCGTCGATCGTGAAACTCACACCCTCCGGCTGCACGACATTGAGCATCTTCAGCGGGGTTGCGGGCGCGGGCAGAAATTCTGGATCGTAGTCATGGCGCGTCATCGGGATCGGCGGATGATCGGGATAATCGTCGACACGCAGAACCTCCCCGGTCTTGACGTCGATGACGGCATTCAGCCCCTCGATCGGATGGGCATAGTAGTTTCCGAACTCGTGGACGCGCAGCCAGGAGAAGGTATGTGAGATCAGCCGGCCTTCTTCATCCTTATGCCCGAAATTGCCGCCGGACCAGGAATCGACGATGACGCCGGTCATGTCCTCGATTCCGCGTTTGCGGCACGCTTCGATGAAGCGCGGATCGTTCTTGACGTTGACCTCGACGCTCAGCATCTGCTCGACCATAAAGCCGGCGCGCGCCGTTGGAAAATGCTTGCGGCCGACGATCGACCTGTCGGCCAGCGAGACGATCAGCTGCCAGACGCCCGGACGATCGAGATGATTGACGTTGACGCGAGCCTGGCGGTGCAGCGTCCGGCCCTCCAAATGGGCGCGATACTCTGCCGGCGTCGGCTCGCGCAGGTCGATGTTTTCGAACAGCGCGGCCGGCCCCAGCTCCGGATCCGCCTTGATCACAGCCGTGACGACGCGAATTTCATCCGCCGTCAGCGGCGAGAGAGCCTGGAGATAAGCTGGTGGCGGCGGCGCGGCAACACCGGCTTGCGCTATGGCGGAGTGAACTGTCTGATTCATATTTCTGTCCCCTTAATCCTCTCCGGTGGGCGGCCGACATGTCGGTCTTCCGATGCGGTTCTTGATGGCGGCAGGCCGCACCGGACGGCCTGCCGAGTGTTCGATTTCATTGGCGCAGGTTGGTCCATATCCGATCGTAGGCGCGCGTCGCCTTCTCAGGGCACGAAGGCGCGAAGACGATCTTTAGATCAGCCGGTGGATTGAATTCCGGCGAATTGCCGACTTCCGATGGCAAGAACTTGTTCGAGCCCGAGACCGCGCTCTGATAACCAGTCGACTTCTGCTGCAGAGCGATGTTTTCGGGATCCATCAGAAAGTTCAGAAACTTCTTGGCGTTTTCAACGTCCGGTGCCCCCTTCGGGACGGCGACATTGTCCATCCATCCAATCGCGCCCTCCTTTGGGAAGACGTATTTGATCGTCGGCTTCTGCTGGCGGGCGGCCAGGGCCTTGCCGGACCATTGCTCATGCATGACCGTCTCACCGGAAACCTGCCGCTCGGTCGTGCCGTCCGAATTGTAGACCTTCACGAAAGGCTTCTGCGCCTGAAGCAGCGCGTCGAGCTGTTTCAGGTCGGCCGGATTGGTGTTGCATTGTTCCTTGCCCAGGTAGAGCAGCGCCAGCGACATGACCTCGCTTGGCGAGCCGAACATACCGATCTTGCCCTTGAGATCGGCAGCGGGCTCGAACAGCGCCTTCAGGCTGTCGGTCGGCCCTTTATAAAGAGCGGCATCCACGGAGTAGGACGTCGTTCCCCAGACCCAGGGAACCGAGTATTTCGCGTCAACATCCCATGGGCGCTTTTGCCATTTGGGGTCGAGGTTCTTGAAATTCGGCATGGAAGCCACGCTGACATCCTGCAACAGCCCCTGATTGACGAAGATCGGCACGAAGTCGTTGCTGATGATCATCACATCGTAGCCGGAAGCGCCGGAGCTGATCTTTGCAAGCGCGGTCTCGTTGGAATCATACGTGTCTATCGTTACCTTGATGCCGGTTTCGGCTTCGAACTTCTTGACCAGCTCGTCGGATGTGTAATCGGTCCAATTGTAGATGTGCAGAACACCGGCGTCAGCGAAGGCCGCATGCGGCATTGCAAAGGCGGTTGTGGCCAAAAGGCCGGTGGCGAGAATTGTCTTCTTGAATTTTGTCATGGTTCCCTCTCTGTTGTTTTCTAGAGATTATTGTTCCGCCATCTGACTTCGTCGTCCGAGCAGCAACGACGCGGTGACGAAGATCAGCGAGACGAGCAGCAGAATGGTGGAGATGGCATTGACCTCTGGCGTCACCCCAAGTCGCATCATGCCGTAGACATAGACGGGCAACGTCGTGGAGCCAGCTCCCGACACCATCAGACTGATGAGAAAATCATCCAATGACACGACGAAGGCCATCAGAGCGCCGGCCGAGATCGCCGGCATCAGCAACGGCAGCGTCACGCGCCGGAAGAGCTGCCATTCACTGGCATAGAGATCCCTCGCCGCTTCCTCGAGCGTTCCTCCCATGTCGCGCAGGCGCGCCTGCACCGGCAGCAAGGCAAACGGTATGCAGAAAACGGTATGCGCGATCATGAGATTGACGAGGCCGTTGTGCATGCCGATCATCGAGAAGAAGATCAGCGTCATGATCGCCACGATGATTTCCGGCACGATCAGGGGCAGTGCGATCATGGCCGTCACGGTCGCCCGACCGCGCCGCAGTTTGCCGCGCTCCAGCGCCAGGGCACCGGCCGTCGCAATCAGGGTCGACGCAATCGTTGCTGCAACGGCGATGACAATGCTGTTGATTGCCGCGCGGCGAATATCGGCGTTGGCCGAGACATCCACGAACCAATGAAGACTGAAGCCGCTCCACACTGTCACCAGCTGATTGGCGTTGAAGGAGTAGATCACCAGGATCAGCAGCGGTGCATAGAAAAATGACATGATGATCGCCGTGAAGGCGGAGAGGCCCGGCGTGTGGCGCCAGTCGAACGGTCGTATGTTCCTCATCAACGCCCCTCCTCCTCTACCTTGCGTAAGCGGACGAGAAAGATCAGCAGCACGCCGATCGTCACGACGATCGAGAGCGCCGCGCCGAACGGCCAGTTGCGCGACGTGGTGAACTGCATCTGCACGAGGCTGCCGATCAATAGCTTCTTGCCACCGCCAAGAAGATCGGGTGCTAGGAACGAGCCGAGAGCCGGTGCAAAGACTATACTGGCCCCGACCAGCGCGCCTGGTTTTGCGAGCGGCCAGATAACCCGGCGGAAAACTGCATAGCGATTAGCGTAGAGATCGTAGGCGACTTCGATCAATCGTGGATCTATCCGCTCCAGCGTCGAATAGACAGGCAGGATCATGAAAGGCAGGAACGTGTAGATGAGGCCGAGCAAGATTGAACCGTCATTATAGAGCAGCGGCAGAGGATCTGAAATGACGCCAAGAGATTTCAGGAAGTTGTTCGCAAGCCCCTCATCGCGCAGGATGAGCACCCAGCAATAAGTGCGAATCAATGTATTGATCCAGAACGGCAACGTGACGAAGAAGAGTAAGATACGGCGGCGCTCGGATGATTGACAGACAATGTACCAGGCGACCGGCAGGCCAAGCGCAAGGCAGAAGATGGTCGTTACCGCCGCAAGATAAATGGAGCGGAGGATGATGATCACGTAGCTCCATGAAAACATCAGGCTGTCGTCGAAGTCCCGTCTAAACAGGAACTGGACATAGGCATCGAAGGTCAGTGGCATGCTGACGCCACCATAGGGATTGGCAGTCATGAAGGAATAGATGACAGCAATGCAAAGCGGCAGCACCATGAATATGCCGATTACCAGGAACGCTGGAGCAATCAGCGCGAGCGTGCGGTTTTCATTCATCGACCGGCTCCTCAATCGACCAGGTGGCGCTCGACATCGCTTGACCAATCAACGATGACGGACTGGCCGGCAATCAGCGGTGGTTCGATATCGCGACACCGGCTGCGCACATTGCTGCCGCCATCGAGCGCGATCTCGTAAAGCGTATCAAGGCCGAGAAAGGTGACCGAGGCGATCTTTCCCTTGGCCCGCCCCAGTCTCGTATTCACGGCAGGCGAAACGACAATTCGCTCCGGCCGAACGGCAATCACGACGGCTGGATCGCGGCCGAGAACAGCGCCGGGGATGACGTTCGACTCGCCGATGAAATCAGCCACGAAACGGCTTTGCGGATTGTCATAAATGCCCCTTGGTTCGCCGACCTGCAGGATGTTACCCGCCGACATGACGGCGATGCGGTCTGACATTGCCAGCGCCTCCTCCTGATCATGCGTCACCAGTACGAAAGTGATACCTGTTTCCTGCTGCAGACGTTTCAGCTCCGACTGCATCTCCTTGCGGAGCTTGAGATCCAAAGCAGATAGCGGCTCGTCAAGCAGGAGTACCTTTGGGCGCGGAGCAAGCGCTCGTGCTAGCGCGACACGCTGCTGCTGGCCACCGGACAGCTGACGGGGACTGCGCGACGCATAATTATTCAAGCGAACCATGCTCAGCGCTTCACGCACCCGCCGATCGATCTCTGCCTTCGATACCCCCAGCATTTCCAGGCCGAAGGCAATGTTCTCGGCAATTGTCATATGCGGAAAGAGCGCGTAGCTCTGAAACACCGTGTTCACGGGCCGCTTTTGCGGGGGCAGCGAGGCGGCATCGATGTCGCCTATGCGGATCTCTCCCGTCGTCGGCGCCTCGAATCCACCGATCAGTCGTAGCAGGGTCGTCTTTCCGCAGCCGGACGGCCCGAGCAGCGTGAAGAATTCATTGTCGCGTATCGAGAGATTGACAGTGTTCAACGCGGTCACGAGACCAGCGGCCCGCGTCAAGAAGGACTTCGATACATCCACGATGTCGATCATAGACCGCATGCCGCTGCCCCATTTTTCCTCGTTAAATAACTATTTGGTGAATAGCTAACAGCGGTAATTTTCGTCTGTCAAGCGGCGTATGACCATCTTCATTCAAAATCGAAAAGCAGCGTACGCCAAGGCACGCCTCAAGGCTTAGCGCAGCCAAAGAGGCTCAAAGCTAAACAGTTATAGCATTGATATATCGAATATTTTTTACTGACATGACAGGGAGACCCCTCAGAGTCGGCCACGCTCGCGGGCCGGAGGAGATCCCCGTTCCTGACATTTTGACGCGCGATCACAACCCCTCGACGCGCCTGACGAGGTCGAGAGGTTAAATCACATATAACTATCTAGTTACTAAATATTTGCGGAAACAACCGCCACGAAATTGATCCTCCTCATTCAAGATGGGCAGCTGTATGTCTTCAATTTGGCAGGTCGAGCTTTGCTCGTTCGCCCGCAATTTCCTTGCGCTGCCGACGGTTCCCTTCGCAGGCATTCGCACTCTTAATAACACAACACTTTTTAATTAAACGGTTTTTGAATATCTTGCAACCAAAGCTTTGACGAGAGAGTAGGCATGCTCAATTCAACGGACCGCGACGGCGCACTGCCCGGCACAAATCTGACCCAGACCAGGGCGCTCAATCGCCGCGCGGTTTTCGACGCGGTTCGTCGCAACGGCCCCATCACCCGCATGGAGCTGGCACAGAGGATCGGCCTCACTGTGCAGGCGATTTCCAACATAGCATCCGAGCTTGAAGTGGCAGGGTTGATCCGTCAGCAAGGCAAGAGGGTCGGACAACGCGGCCAGCCGGCCGTTGAATTGTCTCTCGACGCGACAGGAGGCTATACGATTGGCCTGTCCCTCGCCTATCGCCGGGTGTCCGGTGTCCTTGTCGATCTTGCCGGCGACATCATCGCCAGCGAAGACTACGATCTCGTTGAGCGCGAACCCGGCTTGATTGCCGAGATACTGGCCTCATTGGCCAACAGGCTGCTCAAGACCTCCGGGCTCGGACGGGATAGGATCTGGGGCATAGGCTGCAGCGTGCCTGGCACGGTAGAAAACGGCACCTTCTGGTACGACAAGGTGCAGGAAGCTGATGAATGGACCAAGTTTCCGCTGGTGGCTAAACTTGAAGAGCTTACCGGCATCAAAACCTTTGTCGAAAACGATGCGACCGTGGCAGCCATTGGCGAAGGGCTTTACGGCGTAGGGCGCATCGCCCGCAGCTTTTTCTACCTGCATTTCAATCTTGGCGTCGGCGGTGGCCTGGTCATGGATGGTCATCCCTATCGCGGTGCGTTCGGCGGTGCCGGTGAAATCGGCCATATGA
>NZ_JAELUG010001107.1 GCF_016429255.1 Rhizobium sp. ASV8 | reverse complement strand
CGCCAAAGCCCAAATACGGACCAAGTGGGATCTGTTCTCGCAGATCTCCAGTTACCGTTCGCCAGCAGGGAAATTCTCGTTCTGCAGTTGTCGGGGTATTTGTGGGTATAAGGGTGTTCGACGTTCGTAGGGTCAATATGTCTTGCAAGGTCTGTGCCAATTTCCAAACTCGCTTCCTATTCCGCATTCCACCACTTTGATGGGAATTATTCGTGAGACGGTATATCCACCTCCAATCTGATGCTTTTTCCCACGCCATCGACTCAAATACCCAAGAACGATCCCCGCCGAGGGTAAATCTCTGTCTCTTATACACATCTCCGAGCCCACGAGACGGTCTATTAAATCTCGTATTGCGACTGCGGCTGGAAAAGAGGGGGG
>NZ_JAELUG010001106.1 GCF_016429255.1 Rhizobium sp. ASV8 | reverse complement strand
GCTCTTGATCATCAGAAAACTGTTGCTGGGCTGGGGATGCCGTGAAAGGGCGATGCTGCGGAGGGCTTGACTCTGGCTGCGTGGTATACTGTGGGCTCGGATTTCGCTGCCACTCATGGCGACCGTTTGAAAATCGTTCCGAGGTAGCAACTGCCGGACTATTAGAGGTACGAATTGGGCGTCTCACAGTAAAGTAGCTCTGTTCGTGTCCGGCGCTCGCTGGAGAAGCAGTAGCCTGAACAGGAGAGTTGGAATCTACCGGCGCGACAGTTGGCCTCCTCCTAAAGCCATTCTCCACAGGCGCATCTTCGTCCAACAGCGTCGAGACGGTATGGTCCCAAGGATTCGCAGACGGCGGTCGCGGAGGTGGCTGTACGGGAG
>NZ_JAELUG010001105.1 GCF_016429255.1 Rhizobium sp. ASV8 | reverse complement strand
GGGCTCTGAGATGTGTATAAGAGACAGACTGCAAGAAGCTGTCCTCGTCCCTCAAATTGGGAGCCAAACGAATGGAACGATCTCATAGCGTGCAAGGCACATCACCCTTGGTCCATGGCCATTACATCCACAAACGAGGTGGTCTGTATATGCCACACTCCGGCCCGTAGTGAGGGAGTAGTAGAAGCCGGAATATGGACTCGACAAGATTTCCGAGGACAGGGTATCGCGCCAGCAACGGTGGCTGCATGGGCGACCTTACACCTAAAAGATACGGTGGTATTTTACAGCACCAGTAGAGAGAATGAGAGCTCGAAAACCATTGCGAGAAAATTGGGGCTGGAGGAATTTGGATATATTTGGAAATTATTGGTACAAGGA
>NZ_JAELUG010001104.1 GCF_016429255.1 Rhizobium sp. ASV8 | reverse complement strand
CCCACACCTCCCCCCACGACACGTCGTCGGCAGCGTCAGATGTGTATAAGAGACAGCCACAAAATAGGCTCAGTAGCAAATAGAATAAACGGCCGGCTTAAATTCACCTTGAGCAAATGCGCCGTCGACACCTTTTGGTCATACTGACACCACCAGCGTGGATCATCCCTCTCCTTGCGCAGACGCGCAGCCTTGCGCTTCAAGATTGACGGCGCATACGTCTCCTTGACCGTCAGCATCATGAGCACGGTGACGCCGGCCATGATGAGAATGCTGTCTCTTATACACATCTGACGCTGCCGACGACGTGTCGTGGGTGTAGTTATGGGTGGTGGGGGGGTAAGTAAAAAAGGGGGGGGGGGGGGGGGGGGGGGGGGGGGG
>NZ_JAELUG010001103.1 GCF_016429255.1 Rhizobium sp. ASV8 | reverse complement strand
CCCCCCCCCCCCCCCCCCCCCCCCCCCCCCCCCCCCCCCCCCCACTTTTTCACTCCCCCTGCGACCACCGAGATCTACACCCACGACACGTCGTCGGCAGCGTCAGATGTGTATAAGAGACAGCTACTCAACTCTATGATCTTCTCTCAACCAAGATACAGGCACCCTCTGGGAACTCAGCCTGTCTTTTGTTTCTCGGCCAGGCGAAATCCAAGTAAGTCCCCTCCCCAATCCAATGCAGGACCTTCTAACAATAATACCTGTCTCTAATACACATCTCCGAGCCCACGAGACGGTCTATTAAATCTCGTATGACATCTTCTGCTTTAAAAAAAGGGGGGGGGGGGGGGGGGGGGGGGGGGGGGGGGGGGGGGGGGGGGGG
>NZ_JAELUG010001102.1 GCF_016429255.1 Rhizobium sp. ASV8 | reverse complement strand
GGCAACATGATAGCCGAGTCGCTCGCGCAGTACCTTGGTCCCAAAAGGGTGTGGAACTATCGCTACAACGTCCTCGACCCAGCAAATGTAGCCAACGGACTCGGCGCGCCGCATACTTTTGAGACGAGCGCCATTTTCGGCCCCGGGTTCGCGGGACAGATTGACAACTCGTATTATACTACAAACGCGGGGATTGTGCCCGTGACAATGGCGTATTTCTTGAGCATTGTCCGGTTTTTGGATCCTAATACGGCGCGATATGAGGGGGCGCCGGTTTGGATGCCTTGGGGCGCGGGGATGGAAAAGGGCGAAAGGTTGAGGTTGCAGACGAACGATACGGCCATGGAGTCCGTTACTGGCGAGCTTGTGGAGAAGTGTATGC
>NZ_JAELUG010001101.1 GCF_016429255.1 Rhizobium sp. ASV8 | reverse complement strand
TCCCTTCTTTTTCTGAGAGGAAGCCGAATTGACTTGATCAAGGCAGTGCGACGGGGCTTGGCCGCAATGCTCGTCATGTGGCCAGAAAGACCTGCGCTGTGTCTTTAGCACGCGGCCATCATTAAATGCCCGGCAATTGAAGATGGAGCAGAAGGGCGAAGCATCGTTCCTTTTTGGGCCTGCTGCAAGAAGGAAGCCTCCGGGTGGCAACACAGGCACCGCAAGGCTTACTAGATTCGGGCGACAGCGAAACGTACGAGACTCCAACAGAAGAAGCTCAGCTCGAACACGTCTTTGAGACGTCGCGCACATTGGGCGAGCTATTCACCTTACTCAAGAACCAGCCCGAAGATGCAGCACTCGCGACTTTGCAGTCCATAAG
>NZ_JAELUG010001100.1 GCF_016429255.1 Rhizobium sp. ASV8 | reverse complement strand
CCTGCACACCTCCAAGGGCTGCTCCATGGGCGTCAAGCGCAAGATGACGGGCGACGCCGAGGACAGCTCGTGCTTTGTCGAGGACAACCAGAATGCAGGCTGCGGCGTGACGGGTAACAAGAATTCGTTTGGTACGGGTTTCAACGACCAAGGCGGTGGTGTCATGGCTGTCGAGTGGCGCGATGCAGGCATTCGCATGTGGCAGTTTGCGAGGGACAGTGTTCCTGCGGATATCATGGGGAAGCAGCCCAAGCCGGAGTCTTGGGGTACTGCGGCGGCGGATTTCCCGAGCACGGATTGCGATATTGGGAACCATTTTAAGAATAATTCTATTGTGGCCAATATTGACTTGTGTGGTGACTTGGTCGATGCCAAGTATAAC
>NZ_JAELUG010000115.1 GCF_016429255.1 Rhizobium sp. ASV8 | reverse complement strand
TGCTTGTCATGTCGCGTCTGCCCGATCCGCCGACGGCCTATATCTGCGCCAACGAAGCCTCTGCGCTCGGCGCCTTCTCCGGCTTTCACGAGCGCGGTCTGGTGCATGGCCGCGATGCGGTGATCAACGCGACGGACGATCTGAATGTCAGCCAGTATTTCGCGCCGCCGATCACCACCTATTTCCTGCCGATCCACGAGCCGAGCGAGCTGCTTGGCAGCTACATCCTCAGGCGCATGGAAGGCGAGAAGCCGCAGGCACTGCAGGCCCTCATCATGCCCAAGCTCATCGAACGCTCCGACGATCGCATCACAACAAAGCGCTGATCAATGCGACGCCAGGCATCCGCGCGATGGTACAGTTCCGTCGGCGTTCAGGATCTAACCTGTCTTGACGGGGCTCTTGCAACGTCATTGTCCGCTGATTGGCTCGCGATCGCTTGGGCGAAAAGAGCAGTTCCGACCTCTCGTTTGAAGCCTGAGGTTCTCAACCTTCCGCAACACCTGTGCACGCGCGAACTCATCGCCCCCGTGCCGAATTTCGGTGGGGCTCAGAACATCTTATCCGCTGCCGATTGGCGTATGCTGCGCGACGAGAGGTTACTCCGATCGCGCTTGCAGCCAGTCAAACGGTCAAATGCCGCCGGGCCTCCGGCGTGTCCAATGTCTCCGCCAGCCCCTCATGCACGATCTCGCCGCGGTCCATGATGTAGACGTAATCGGCAAGCTCGCGGCAGAAATCGAGATATTGCTCGACCAACAGGATCGCCATGCCGGTGGAGTCTCGGAGATACCGGATCGCCCGGCCGATATCCTTGATGATCGAGGGCTGGATGCCCTCGGTCGGCTCGTCCAGCACCAGGATCTTCGGCCGCGTCACCATCGCCCGCCCGATTGCCAGCTGCTGTTGCTGGCCGCCCGACAGATCGCCGCCGCGTCGCGACAGCATGGATTTCAGCACCGGAAAGAGGCTGTAGATATCGTCGGGAATATTGCGATCACGGCGAGAGAGCGGCGCATATCCGCTCTCCAAATTCTCCTTGACGGTGAGCAGAGGAAAGATCTCACGGCCCTGCGGCACATAGCCGATACCCTGCTTGGCGCGGGCAAAGGGCGCCATGCCGTTCAGCGTCACGCCGTTGAAGGCGACTGTTCCCGCCGACAGCGCGTGCTGGCCGGTGACGGCACGCAGAAGCGAACTCTTGCCGACGCCGTTACGCCCGAGCACGCAGGTGATCTTGCCCATCTCGGCCTTGATGGAGATGCCGCGCAGCGCCTGTGCGGCACCATAATGCAGATTTGCGTTTTCGACTGTCAGCATCTCATCGCCCCAGATAGTTCTCGATCACCTTCGGATCGCTGCTGACGAAATCGATCGAACCCTCCGCCAGCACCGAGCCTTCGGCCAGACATGTCACCTTGACGCCGAGGTCACGGATGAAACCCATGTCGTGTTCGACCACGACAACGGAACGCGTCTTGGCGATCTCCTTCAACAATAGAGCTGTCTCCGCCGTCTCGGCATCGGTCATGCCGGCGACGGGTTCGTCCACCAGCAGCAATTTCGGCTCCTGCGCGAGCAGCATGCCGATCTCCAGCCACTGCTTCTGGCCGTGGGAAAGATTGGCGGCCAGCTCGTCGCGACGATGCGACAGGCGCACCGTTTCAAGGATTTCATCGATGCGGTCACGATCATCAGGTGTCAGCCGATAGAACAGCGTTGCAAAGACGCCGCGATTGCGGTTGAGCGCCAGTTCGAGATTATCCCAGACAGTATGGCTCTCGAAGACGGTCGGCTTCTGGAATTTCCGGCCGATGCCCAGCTGGGCGATATCCGCTTCGTCCCTCTTGGTGAGGTCAATCTGGCCATTGAAGAACACCGCACCCTCGTCGGGCCGCGTCTTGCCGGTGATGATATCCATCATCGTCGTCTTGCCGGCTCCATTCGGGCCGATGATGGCACGAAGTTCTCCCGGCTCGATGACTATGGACAGTGAATTCAAGGCCTTGAAGCCGTCGAAGGAGACCGAGACATTGTTGAGATAGAGCATGCTGTTGGGTTTGATATCAGGGATCATGGTCTCACTCCGCCGCTTGTACGGGCTTGCTGGCTTCGTCTTCCGCGGCCTTGGGCTGCGGGCTGGCCGGCTTGGGTTTCCTGGCTATATAAGGACCGATCGTTCCAACGATGCCCTTGGGCAGGAACAGCGTCACTGCGACAAACAGGCCGCCGAGCGCAAACAGCCAGAAGCTGGGAAACAGGCCGGTGAAAACAGTCTTGCCGCCATTGACGAGGATGGCGCCGATGATCGGCCCGATCAGCGTTGCCCGGCCGCCGACCGCCGTCCAGATTACCACTTCGATCGAGTTGGCCGGGGCGAATTCGCCGGGGTTGATGATGCCGATCTGCGGCACATAGAGCGCGCCGGCAATACCCGTCATCATCGCCGACACCACGAAGACGAAGAGTTTCACATGCTCGACGCGATAGCCGAGGAAGCGCGTGCGGCTTTCGGCATCGCGCACGCCGACCAGCACCTTGCCGAATTTCGACCGCACGATGGCCGAGGACAGCATCAGCGCCAGCGCCAGGATCAGCGCCGTGATGGCGAAGAGCACGGCGCGCGTGCCATCGGCCTGGATGTTGAAGCCGAGAATATCCTTGAAGTCTGTCAGGCCGTTATTGCCGCCGAAGCCCATATCGTTGCGGAAGAAAGCGAGCAGCAGCGCATAGGTCATCGCCTGCGTTATGATCGACAGGTAGACACCATTGACGCGTGAGCGGAAGGCGAACCAGCCGAAGATAAAGGCAAGCAGGCCAGGTGCGACGAGCACCATCAGCATCGCAAACCAGAAATTATCGAAGCCGTACCAGAACCAGGGCAAATCCTTCCAGTTCAGGAACACCATGAAATCGGGCAATATCGGATTGCCGTAGGTGCCGCGCGAACCGATCTGCCGCATCAGGTACATGCCCATCGCATAGCCGCCGAGTGCAAAAAAGGCGCCGTGGCCGAGCGAGAGAATGCCGCAATAGCCCCAGACCAGATCAAGCGCCAAGGCGAGCAGCGCATAGGTCAGGTACTTGCCGAACAGCGACATCAGATAGGTCGGCACATGCAGAGCGCTGGTTTCCGGCAGAGCCAGGTTCGACAGTGGCACGAGAAAGGCGACGGCGAGCAGGATCGCGATGGCGATGCTGATACGGCGGTCGAGCGAGCGAAGGATGAAGGCGGTGATCATGCTTCCACCGCCCTTCCCTTGAGCGCGAAAAGACCGCGCGGACGTTTCTGAATGAAGAGGATGATGAGAACAAGCACGAGGATCTTGCCGAGCACCGCTCCCGCATAGGGCTCCAGGAACTTGTTGAGAATACCGAGCGAGAAGGCGCCGACCAGCGTGCCCCAGAGATTGCCGACACCACCGAAGACCACGACCATGAAACTGTCGATGATGTAGCTCTGACCGAGGTTCGGCGAGACGTTGTCGATCTGCGAGAGCGCGACACCAGCCATGCCGGCGATGCCCGATCCGAGCGCGAAGGTGAAGGCATCGACCCAGGGCGTGCGGATGCCCATCGAGGACGCCATGCGCCGGTTCTGCGTCACCGCTCGCATCTGCAGGCCGAAGGCGGAGCGCTTCAGCAGCAACAACAGCGTAACGAACACGCCGAGTGCGAAGACGATGATCCAGAGGCGGTTCCAGGTGATGGAGAGGTAGCCGAGATCGAAGGAACCGGACATCCACGAGGGATTGCCGACTTCCTGGTTCGTCGGTCCGAAGATCGAGCGCACCGCCTGCTGCAGGATCAGCGAGATACCCCAGGTCGCAAGCAACGTCTCCAGCGGCCTACCGTAGAGAAAGCGAATGACGCCGCGCTCGATGACGAGACCGACCGCACCGGTGACGATGAAGGCAACCGGCAGAGCGATCGCGAGCGACCAGTCGAACAGTTCCGGGTACGAATTGCGGATGACGCTCTGCACCATGAAGGTGGAATAGGCGCCGAGCATTACCATCTCGCCATGCGCCATGTTGATGATGCCCATGACCCCGAAGGTGATGGCAAGGCCGATGGCGGCCAGCAGCAGCACCGAGCCAAGCGACAGGCCGTACCAGACATTCTGCACCGCATCCCAGAACTTCAACTGGTCCTGAATGCCGGCAATGGCGGCTGCGACATCCGGCTTCAGGCTGTCGTCGACGGAAACCGAGGACAGAATGCCGATGGCATCGCGACCGCCCTCGACCTTGATCGTCTCGATCGCAGCCTTCTTGTCTTCCAAGGGGCGGTCGGAGCCTAGCACGGCAACAGCTCGAGCCCGTTCGAGGACAGTGCGAATTTCTCCGTCCTTCTCGTTCTGCAGCGCCGTCTCGACTGTCTCCAGCGAATCCGCGCTCGGCGATTTTAGCACCGATTGCGCCGCCTCGAGCCGGACGCCGCGATCCGGGCTCATCAGCGTCAAACTGCCGAGAGCCGCACGAACGGCGCGGCGCAAACTGTTGTTGATCTTGATCTTGCCGAGATTGTCCTGGGCTTCCTGTCCGGCTGCCTGTCCCGTGAGCGGATCCACCAAAGCCATCGTATCGCCCGAGGACTTGGCGATGAAGACCTGGTTGTCGGATTTGCGGACATAAAGATCGCCATCGGCGAAGGCCTGCAGTGCCGGCACAACCTTGGGGTCGCCGGTCTTAGCAAGGCTCTGAACGATCGCAGCGGCCTGCTGGAAATTGGCCTGGCCGAGCGAATTGACGAGGCCATGGGCATCTTCCTGGGCGCGCAGGCCCGTGGCCGTCAGCGCTAACACGAGACAGAAGCCGGCGACGAGCGCCATGGTTATGCGGTAAGTGAATTTGTCGAACATTGGGCTTGTCCCCTCAAGCTGCCGCGGGCAGAAAAGCCTGCCCGCGGCGGTCTTGCATTCAATCAGCTGATATCAGGAACCCTTGCCGCCGCACTTGCCGGTGGTGACGTTGAAGTTGCCGCAGTTCATCGGCATGCGCCAATCCGAGATCAGATCCTTGCTGTCAGGCAGGTAATTCGACCATTCCTTGCCGACCACCGCAGGAGTCTGCGAGACAACGTCAAACTGCCCGTTTTCCTGCACTTCGCCGATCAAGACCGGCTTGGTGATGTAGTGGTTCGGCATCATGGTGGCAGTGCCGCCGGTGAGGTTCGGAACGGAAACGCCGACGAGTGCGTCGATCACCTTATCCGGATCGGTGGTGCCGGCCTTCTCGACAGCCTTCACCCACATGTTGAAGCCGATATAGGCCGCTTCCATCGGGTCGTTGGTCACGCGCTTGTCGTTCTTGGTATAGGCGTGCCATTCCTTGATGAAGGCGGCATTGGCTGGCGTGTCGACGGACTGGAAGTAGTTCCAGGCGGCGAGATGCCCAACAAGTGGCTTGGTGTCGACGCCGGCCAGCTCCTCTTCGCCGACCGAGAAGGCGACGACTGGAATGTCTTCCGCCTTGACGCCCTGGTTACCGAGTTCCTTGTAGAAGGGAACGTTGGCGTCGCCGTTGATGGTGGAGACGACGGCCGTCTTCTTGCCGGCTGCACCGAAGGCCTTGATCTTCGAGACTTCCGTCTGCCAGTCGGAGAAACCGAATGGCGTGTAGTTGATGATGATGTCTTCGTCCTTGACGCCCTTCGACTTCAGATAGGCTTCGAGGATCTTGTTGGTCGTGCGCGGATAGACATAGTCGGTACCTTCGAGCACCCAGCGCTGCACGCCTTCGTTCTTCATCAGATAGTCGACAGCCGGGATAGCCTGCTGGTTCGGAGCAGCACCCGTATAGAAGACGTTGCGCTCGGACTCTTCACCTTCGAACTGCACCGGATAGAACAGGATCGAGTTCAATTCCTTGAACACGGGTAGAACCGACTTGCGCGACACCGAGGTCCAGCAGCCGAATACGGCGGAAACCTTGTCCTTCTGGATCAGTTCGCGCGCCTTTTCGGCAAAGAGCGGCCAGTCGGAGGCGGGGTCGACGACGACAGGCTCGAGCTTCTTGCCGAGAACGCCGCCCTTCTTGTTCTGCTCGTCGATGAGCATCAGCATGGCATCCTTGAGCGTCGTTTCCGAAATCGCCATGGTGCCGGAAAGCGAATGCAGGACGCCGACCTTGATGGTGTCGTCGGCAGCGAAAGCGCCGTGGAATGCGGTCGTGGACATGATGGCGCCAAGCAGCGCGCCGGAGACGAGAGTCTTGAGTTTCATCCGTGGTTCCCCTCTTTTTGTCTGCCGCAACGGCCGGTAAAAGAAATTGGACCGTTGCCTGAGGTGACTATTCGGCAGCCCCCGAGGAAACCACATACGTAGAATGACGTAGGTGCCGGGGCGAAATCTGCAGCTTTGGCTGCCCTAGCGCCCTTAAGCGCAGCGCCGATCCATGTTACGACACCTCTGGACTGCCGGAGTGATCATGGCGGGACTGCTGAAGGGTAAGCATGGCGGCGCGGCAACGCATCATTCCTGTGAGACGCGAGTATAATCGCTGGGTCGCGAACCAGACGCTGGAAGACTATGCCTTGCGTTTCACCGCGAAGAGCGCGCGGCAATTCTCGTCGCAGCGTATCTCGCAAACGGCGATCGGCGCCATTTCCTTCCTCGCGCTGGAAGCGATCGGCGGCGCGATTACGCTCTCCTACGGCACCACCAACGCGTTCTACGCCATCATCGTTGCCAGTATCGTCATGCTGGCCGTGGGCTTGCCAATCAGCCGCTATGCCATCCGCCACGGCGTCGACATCGATCTCCTGACCCGCGGCGCGAGCTTCGGCTACATTGGCTCGACCATCACCTCGCTGATCTATGCGAGCTTCACCTTCATGCTGTTTGCGATCGAGGCGTCGATCATGTCGGGCGCACTGGAGCTGACGCTCGGCATACCCGTCTGGATCGGCTATATCATCAGTGCCGTCATGGTGATCCCGCTCGTCACCCATGGCGTGCGTCTCATCAGCCGGTTTCAGCTGCTGACTCAGCCCTTCTGGATCGTTCTCAACATCCTGCCCTTCGTCTTCATCGCCTTTGCCGATTGGGGCAAATTCGATCTCTGGCGGGCCTTTGCCGGCATTCATCACGCATCGAGTGCTCCCGGCAGTGCTGCCCCCTTCGATCTGGTGGAATTCGGCGCCGCTTCAGCGGTCATTCTGGCGCTGATGTCGCAGATCGGCGAACAGGCCGACTTCCTGCGCTTCCTGCCGCCGGACGGTCACCGCAAATGGCGCCACCGGTTGGCCGTCTTCTTGGCCGGACCGGGATGGGTCATCATCGGCGCGCCGAAGCTGCTTGCCGGTTCGTTCCTTGTTGTCCTGACGCTGACCTCGGGCGTGCCGGCCGATCACGCCGCCGATCCCGCCCAGATGTATCTGACGGCCTTCGGCTACATGATCCCCTGGCACAATGCCGCGCTGCTTCTCATGGTCGCTTTCGTGATGATCTCACAGCTGAAGATCAACGTCATGAATGCCTATGCCGGCTCGCTCGCATGGTCGAACTTCTTTTCGAGGCTGACGCATAGCCACCCCGGCCGCGTCATCTGGCTGATCTTCAATGTCGCCATCGCGCTTTTGTTGATGGAGCTCGGCATTTACCGCTTGCTTGAAGAGACGCTCGGCATTTTCTCTATCATCGCCATGGCATGGCTTTGCACCATCTCGGCTGATCTCTTCATCAACAAGCCGCTGGGGCTGGCGCCGCCAGGTATCGAATTCAAGCGCGCCCATCTCTATGATATCAATCCGGTCGGCCTCGGCGCGATGGCGATATCGGCGACCGTCTCGCTGATTGCCCATTTCGGCGCATTCGGTGCGGTCGCCGCTTCGCTTGCGCCCTATATCACCCTCGTTGTGGCGCTCATCGCTTCGCCTTTCATCGCTTGGGCCACCAAGGGCAAATATTATCTTGCCCGCAAGCCGCGACAGAGCTGGAAGAACCTCAGCACCATCACCTGTTCGATCTGCGAGCATCCTTTCGAGCCGGAGGACATGGCCTGGTGCCCGGCCTATGCCGCGCCGATCTGCTCGCTCTGCTGCTCGCTCGACAGTCGTTGTCACGACATGTGCAAGCCGAAAGCGCGGCTCAATACGCAGGTAAGCACTGTCGCCAAGACCTTGTTGCCGGAAAGCATCGTCGCACGGCTTGCCACACGCCTCGGTCGATATGGCATCGCTGTCGTCCTGGCGTTGACCGCCATGGGCGCCATTCTTGCGATGATCGCGCATCAGGTCGGCGCTGCCTCTCCTGAGACGGCCGCCGTCGTCGATCGAACGATCCTGATTGTCTTCTTTGTTTTTGCCGTCATCGCAGGTGTCGCCTGCTGGTTTTACGTGCTTGCCCATGACAGCCGTGTGGTCGCCGAGGAGGAATCCTCGCGTCAGAACACGCTGCTATTGAAAGAAATCGCCGCGCACAAGAAGACGGATGCCGCCCTGCAGGGTGCCAAGGAAGCGGCCGAGGCTGCAAACCGGGCCAAGAGCCGCTATGTCGTGGGCTTGAGCCACGAATTGCGTACGCCACTCAATGCCGTGCTTGGTTACGCCCAGATCCTGGAGCGCGACGAGACCATTCCGGCACCGAGGCAATCTTCCCTGAAGGTCATTCGCCGCAGCGCTGAACATCTTTCCGGGCTGATCGACGGATTGCTCGATATTTCGAAGATCGAGGCAGGCCGATTGCAGGTCTATTCCAACGAGATCAATATTCAGGATTTCCTCGACCAGATCATCGACATGTTTCGTCCCCAGGCGCAGGCCAAAGGGCTGACTTTTGTCCATGAGCGCGCCGCAGCCTTGCCCGATTATGTCCGCACCGATGAGAAGCGGTTGCGCCAGATCCTCGTCAACCTGCTCTCGAACGCCATCAAGTTCACCGATATGGGCAGCGTTCGCTTTGAGGTAGGCTACCGCAATCAGGTTGCCACCTTCACGGTTTCCGATACGGGTCGCGGGATTGCCGAAAAGGACATCACGCGCATCTACGAGCCCTTCCAGCGCGGCGAAGCCGATAGCGTGAGGCCGATGCCAGGCCTCGGTCTTGGGCTGACCATCACACGGTTGCTGACCAATACGCTCGGTGGCGAAATCTCCGTTACAAGCGAGAAGGACATAGGGTCGACCTTCCGGGTGCGTCTGATGCTATCGGCGGTGATCCGCCCGATGAAGCCGCCGGCGCAGGAGCAGCGCATCGTCGGTTATGAGGGGCCGCGACGGACCCTTGTTGTCGTTGACGACAACGAAGACCATCGTGAACTGATGCGCGAGATCCTGTCGCCGCTCGACTTCATTGTGCTGACTGCCGCCGGCGGTCCCGACTGCCTGACGCTGATCGAAGGCATCAAGCCGGATCTTTTCCTGGTGGATATTTCCATGCCTGGGATGAATGGCTGGCAACTCGTCTCGCGGCTCCGGGAAAATGGTCAGATGGCGCCGATCCTGATGTTGTCGGCCAATATCGGAGATGCTGCCGCTGCAACCGACAGTGACGACAGCCATAATGATGCGATCGCCAAGCCCGTTGATATCCGTCAGCTGCGTGACAAGCTTGCGCTGCATCTCGCCCTGAAATGGATCTATATCGACGCCAGCAGCCCGGTCGCGCCGAAGCCGCCACCGGCACTGAAAAGCCCAGGGCTAGAGCATGTTAGGGAGCTGATGCGGCTTGGCGAAATCGGCTATGTCAGGGGCATCGAGGCAAAGCTTGCGGACCTCGCCAGATTTGAGGAGAACAAGCCGTTTACGGACGCCTTGCGCGCTCGTGTTCAGGCCTTCGACCTGGATGGCTTTCTCATTATGCTGCGCACCTTCGACAGTGAAAAGGTAGAATAGATTGGCTGAGCCCAACCTTCCCCGCGACATAGTCTTGCTGGTGGACGATTCTCCCGAGGCGCTCGGCTTCCTCACGGACGCGCTCGAGCAATCCGGCTTCTCGGTGCTGATCGCCACATCCGGGTCGGCCGCATTGAACATCGTTGAGCGCATCACGCCCGATCTCATCCTTCTCGATGCCGTTATGCCTTCGATGGATGGCTTTGAGACCTGCCGTCGGTTGAAGGCCAATGCGGGCATTGCCCAGATCCCCGTCGTCTTCATGACCGGCCTGACCGAAACCGAACATGTGGTGCATGCGTTGGAATCCGGCGGTGTCGATTATCTTACCAAGCCGATCAACGTCGACGAATTGCGCGCCCGCATTCGCGTTCATCTTCGCAATGCTCGCTCGGCGCAAAGTGCAAGAGTGGCGCTCGATGCTGCGGGCCGGCATCTGCTTGCAGTCAAGGGAAACGGCTCGATCCATTGGTCGACCCCACAGGCAACCCGCCTCATCAATGCCGCTACCGGTAGCGACGACGGCCTCGATCTGGCGTCGAAACACATTGCTGCCTTCATGCTTGAACGTGAGCGGCTGGGCTCTGCTCGGGACAACCTTCTTTCGATCAGCAGCGGCGGGCAATCCGTTCTGCAATTCTCCTTTCTCGGCGCCATCGGCACAGACGAGTATCTCTTTCGGCTGACCGCCAGGGATCAGCGCCCTGACGATGACATATTGCGCCAGCATTTCTCGCTGACCCAGCGCGAGTCTGAGGTGCTGCTATGGCTTGCAAAGGGGAAATCGAACCGCGACATCGGTGAAATCCTCGGCCTTTCCGCGCGCACGGTGAACAAGCATCTGGAGCAGATCTACGTCAAACTCGGCGTCGAGAATCGGGCATCGGCCGCTGTGAAGGCCGCCCATGTCCTGCACAAAGCTTAAGGTTTCAGAAACGCTCCATCTGCCTGCTTCTTCTCATGTTCCGGACGGAAACCTGCCGTGTATGTTCTGCGGGTTGCCTCATGAGAAGGCGCGCGCGACAGTTTTCAGGATCGGTCAGGCGCATATTTTGCCGAAGCGCGGTTGAGGGAGAACTGTTGTCGCAATAGGCAGCTACAACTTTTAACCGACGTCGCGCCAGCGGTGTAGCTTCCTGTTGTGCTTTGTGCGCTGACGGTTGCCCGACATGGGATGATCAAACGGGGAAACCCGCAAAATCCGCAGCGTCGAGAGTTATTTTGTCTAGACATGAAAAAGTCGCGCACGCAATATGCTGCTGCCAAAAACGGCAGTATCGTCAGCTGCCTCAACAAAGAGCAGGGAACTTCACATCATGAAAAAGGCATTGTTTCTCGCCGCCTTTACGGCCCTGGCCGGCCTCTCGCAAGCACAGGCGGCAGACACGAAAGTATCGATCGGAATTTCGGGCTGGACTGGCTTTGCGCCGCTGACGCTTGCCAAGGAAGCCGGCATCTTCAAGAAACACGGGCTTGACGTCTCGGTGGTGAAAGTGCCGCAGGCAAGCCGCCACCTGGCCCTTGCCTCGGGCGATATCCAGTGCGCCGCAACGACCGTGGAAACATGGATTGTCTGGAATGCCGCCGGCGTTGCCACGACGCAATTGTTCCAGCTGGACGTTTCGCACGGAGCGGACGGTATTGCCGCAAAGCCGGGGATCGACAAGGTTGCCGATCTCAAGGGCAAGGCGGTCGCGGCATCTGCGCCGGGAACGTCGCCTTACTTCCTGCTCGCCTATATCCTTGTCAAGAACGGCATGAGCATGAAGGACGTCAAGGTCGTCAACATGGAGCCGGGTCCCGCCGCCCAGGCGCTGCTCGCCGGCCAGAATGACGCAGCCGTGACCTACGAGCCCTATCTCTCGGCAGTTCGCGCAGCGCCGGACAAAGGCAAGATCATCGCCACCACAGTCGACTATCCGGCCGTCATGGACACTTTCGGCTGCACGAACGCCTTCCTGAAGGATCATCCGGATGCCGCCAAGGCGCTGGCCGCGAGCTATTACGATGCGCTCGAGATGATCAAGACGGACAAGGACAAGTCCTACGAGATCATGGGCAAGGACGTGAAGCAGTCCGGCAAGGAATTCGGCGAGTCCGCCGCGTATCTTGAATGGCAGGATAAGGCCGCGGCCAAGAAGTTCTTCGGCTCGACCTTCAAGACGTTCAGCGAGGAAGCTGCCCAGATCCTGCTCGACGCCGGCGTCATCAAGAACAAGCCGGATCTTTCGAAACTGGCTGATCCCTCCTTCATCGAGTAAGGCCAAAAGCAATTCCTGGGCGTGTCGAGCACCCGGCACGCCTTTTCTCACGACAAGAGACACAATGCGCCCGCTCGAACCCATCAGCTCCGGCAGCCGGCTTCTATACGGCTTGCTTTTCTTCATTCTTTTCTTCGTCGGCTGGGGTTGCCTCACGCTCGGCGGCTTTGTTTCGAAGACCTTTCTTGCCGATCCGATCACCATGGTACAGGACGGCTATGATCTGCTTGTCAATCAAGGCTTTGCCTTCGATATCGGCATGACGATCTGGCGCGTGCTCGGCGGTTTCGTCCTGTCGGCGCTGATCGCCGTGCCGCTTGGCATCCTCATGGGTGCCTACAAGCCGATTGAGGCGCTTCTTGAACCTTTCGTCTCGTTTGCCCGCTATCTGCCCGCTTCGGCCTTCGTGCCGCTGCTCATCCTTTGGGCCGGCATCGGAGAAACGCAAAAGCTGCTCGTCATCTTCATCGGTGCTGTATTCCAGATCATTCTGATGGTGGCTGTCTCGGTCGCCGGGACGCGGCGGGATCTGGTGGAGGCTGCCTATACGCTCGGAGCCTCCGATCGTGGCGTTGTCAGGCGCGTGCTGATCCCCGCCGCCGCGCCCGACATCGGCGAAACGCTTCGGCTCGTTCTCGGCTGGGCCTGGACCTATGTCATCGTTGCCGAGCTCATCGGTGCATCCTCGGGCATCGGCTATATGATCATCAACAGCCAGGCACTCCTTGCGACCGGCCAGATCATCTTCGGTATCATCGTCATCGGCCTGATCGGCCTTGTTTCTGATTTCGCTTTCAAGCGCGTGAACCGAAAGCTGTTCGCATGGAGGTTTGCATGAGCGTTCCCGGCGAACTTCGCATCAAGGATGTCAGCCGTACTTTTCCCGGTGTAAAGGGTGGCGCGCCAACTCTTGCTCTGCAGCCGACGACGCTGGATATTCCCCGCAATGATTTCGTCACCATCCTCGGCCCCTCGGGCTGCGGCAAATCCACGCTTTTGCGGATCATTGCCGGCCTCGATCGTCCGACAACCGGAACGGTGATGCTGGATGGCAAGGAAGTCACCGGTCCCAGCGCCGATCGCGGCATGGTGTTCCAGTCCTACACGCTGTTTCCCTGGTTGACGATCCGCGAGAATGTCGGTTTTGGCCTGCGCGAGCGCGGCATCGCCGAGAAGGAGCGGAACGATATCGTCGCAAGCTACATAGACAAGGTCGGTCTGCGCGGCTTCGAGGAGCACTGGCCGAAGCAGCTGTCCGGCGGGATGCAACAGCGAACGGCGATCGCCCGCGCGCTTGCGAATGATCCAAAGATCCTGTTGCTGGACGAGCCGTTCGGCGCGCTCGACAACCAGACGCGCGGGCTGATGCAAGAGCTTTTGCTCGGCATATGGGAGCGCGAGCAGAAGACGGTGGTCTTCGTGACGCACGACATCGAGGAGGCGGTGTTTATGGCATCGCGCGTTGTGACGATGACGGCGCGCCCCGGCCGCATCAAGTCGATCACATCTGTAAACCTTCCTCATCCGCGCCACTACACGATCAAGGCAAGTCCGGAATTCTCGGAGTTGCGGTTGAAGTTGACGGAGGAGATCAGAGGCGAGGCAATCGCGGCGGCCACGCACGGATAAGCCGACAGGAAATGTTTTGAAAGGTCGATTGCTATGTCGTCTGCATCTTCAGATGTTTCTCTGCCCGAAGCGACAGACTCGCCAAGCGGATGGAGGGTGGTTGGCGCATCGCATGCGCTGACCGCCGTCACTTTCGGTTCTGCTTATGGGTTCTCGGCCGTTTTTCCCGGCCTTTCCCAGGAGTTCGCGGCATCGCGTGGGGAAATTGCGCTCGTCTTTTCCATCTCGGCTTTCGTGTTCTACTCGTTGGGTGCGATTGCCGGCCCACTTGCTGATCGCTGGTCGTCTCGCGTCGTCATCGCAGCAGGTTTGCTGGCGATGATTATCGGCTATGCCGGAGGCAGCCGGGCGCAGTCCTTGGCCTCGCTTTATGTGTGGTATGGCGCAGGCGTGGGAGTTGGGATCGGCCTTTCCTACGTCCCGGCGCTTGGCGCCGTGCAGTCCTGGTTCATCCTCAAGCGAAGCCGTGCATCGGGCATTGCGACAGCCGGCATCGGCCTTGGTACGCTGCTGCTGCCATTTGCGATTGGTCAACTCATCCCGACGCTCGGCTGGCGGGGATGTTTCATCGGTTTGGCTGTCATCATTGCCGCAGTCGGTCTGCCGGCCGCAATGCTGGTGCGCAAGCGCCAGGACAACAGCGATCCGTCCGGGGCGAGAATTGCAGACCGGCCCAACCCTTTCACGGTCTGGCGCAACGGTCATTTCCGCCTGTTCTATCTCATGCTGCTCCTGGCCTCGTTCTGCACCTTCATTCCCTATGTCCATATTGTGCCGGCGGCGCACGATATGGGCCTGTCGCTCGAAAGCGGCACGATCCTCATCGCTCTGATCGGCATTGGAAATATCTTCGGGCGTTTCGTTCTGGCCGGCCTCGGTGATCGCATTGGTTCGGTGCGTCTTTTGGCAATTCTTACCTTTGGTGTTGCCGGCTCGTTTCTGCTGTGGTCCGTTGCCAATGGCATGACCATGCTGGTGCTGTTCACCCTGACGTTCGGCATGAGTTATGGCGGTTGCGTCGGACTCTATCCGGCCGTTGCCGCTGACCTTTTCGGCACCCGCAATATCGGAACGATGCTGGGCTATCTCTATACGGCCGTCGGTGTGGCTGCCTTGCTGGGGCCGACAATGGCTGGGCTCGTCTTCGACAAAACCGGCAGCTATCTCGGACCAATCCTATTCAGCATGGTCGCCGCTCTTGTGGCAGGTTTCCTGACGCTGCGGCTTCGACGGGAATAAACAGTCGCAAACGAGTGAAAAGAACGCTGAGGGCGGCTTTAACCGGCAATGCGCCGGCTTTCTTCACTGCACGTAAACGGGGATGACGGCCGAGGTTTCGTCGCGATAGGGCAGGCGGATCTGGAAACGGTGTTCGCCGCTCTGGATTGGCCAGAAAACCGGGCGGTCAGGATCCGTGACGGCAAAAGGCTGACCGTCGACATACCAGACGATCTGCGGCACATGAGGCTTCACCTCTGCCTTCAGGGCCAGGCGGTTGTATGCGGCCGGCTGCTCTGGGTTGCGCCAGATCTGGCTGTTGCGGGCAGGCGTCGAAATAGCGAGATGAATTTGCGGATCGCCGCCCTCACGCCCGGCGAACAGGCCCTTCATGGAGGCCCCCGTCGTGGAGGCCAATGCGGTCACAGCGCCGCTGCTCGCAACCATATGCGGGGCAACCGTCGTCAATGCCGGCATTTCGCCGGGTTTCAGCCATTCGACGAGCGTCTGGCTACATGTCTTGTCGTTTGCTGCGCCATTGACGATGCAAAGATCCACGGCTTTGCGCTCCGGCGGCGTTGGGAAACGGGCATCGGCGAGGTCTCCGGGCTTGTTGCCATGGACGCGATCCATGATGGCGTGAACAAGGTGCGCGGCGCTGCCGGCTCCGGTCATCCTGTTCATGGTGCCGTTATCGCCGCGCCCGACCCACACGCCGACCGCCACCTTCTGTGAATAGGCCATTGCCCAGGCATCGCGATATCCTTGCGATGTGCCGGTCTTGATCGCGACCGGAAACGGATATTCGAGCGATCCGTAGCGATGGAAGCTCGGGAGACGTGCCTGCGGATCGGACAGGAAGGATGTAATCAGACGCGCCGTATCAAGGGAAACGACCCGCACAGGTGGCGGCTGCGGCTGCTCGCTCGCCCAACGCAAGTTCTGCAATTGTCCGTCATTGGCGAGCGCGCGGTAGGCTCGCATCAGGCTGTCGAGGCGCGTCGGCAGCGAGCCAATCGCCATCGACAGGCCGAAATGATCGGCTGGAATCTCCAGATCGTGCAGGCCAAGATCGCGCAGAAAGTGGAAGGTTGTTTCAAGCCCGACGCTGCGTAGCAGGTTTGTCGCCGGTACATTGCGCGAGTTGGCAAGCGCCTGCCGCGGCAGCATGGGGCCAAGGAATTCGCGGTCGGCATCGCCAATGCCCGATGCTCCCTCCGGCAGGTCCAGCAGCATGTCGGTTGGCTTCAGCACGCCGCGCTCGAGTGCCAGCGCATAGACGAAAGGCTTCAGGGTGGACCCGGGGGACCGTTGTATCTGCGTGTAATCAAACGAGCCGGCATGCCTGCCATAGTAGTTGCTCGATCCCACCTGGGCCAAAACCTCGCCCGTCTCTCGCGATACGACCATGGCGGCAACCTGCAGGGCTCCGGCCGGTCGCCAGCTATCAAGGAAGCGTCTTGAGAGCGCCGTGACATCACGTTGCAGGGAGAGGTCGATCGTGGTGTGGATCAGCGGCGCGCTTGCGGAGGCGGGCGTTATCTGGCCGCTTGCGATAAGGCCGTGATAGCGCAAGATCACATGTAAAGCATCCGGGCGACGCGGCAGATCGGGCATCCGCAGCTCATTCAGCTGACGATGCGCGATTTCCGCTTCATCGGTTCCGACGATCTTTTGCGCCTGCAGCACATCCAGCACCTGATGTCCGCGCTGGACCGCCCGGCGCAGCCCGTCGGGCCTGAGTGGGTTCATGCGCGTCGGCGATTGCGGGATGGCGGAGAGCAGGGCGATTTCCGCCCAGGACAAGTCGGCGACCGGCTTGTCGAAATAGAACCGCGCCGCATGGGCGATCCCATGGCTGCCATTGCCATAGGGAGCCAGCCGCAGATATTGAGCCAATACGGCATCGTGACCATAGCGCAGGGTCAGCGCAATCCCGGTGCCAGCCTCCAGGATCTTGTGGACGAAGGTGCGTGCTTCCGGCTGCTGCATGCGCGCGACTTGCATGGCAATGGTGGATGCGCCGGAACGCCGCCTGACGGAGCTCAGATTTTGCCAGGCCGCGCGACCCACGGCATAGGGATCGACGCCGGCATGGCTGAAAAACCGCTTGTCCTCCAGGGCGAGCGTCGCCTTGACGAAGCGATCGGGCAGATCGTCCAGTGGCCAATAGCCATAGTCGATGCGTCCGCTGCCGTCGCTGTGGCCGATCTGCGCTAGGAAGGCTCCATTGCGATCGTATAGGATGGGAGTTGGCGCAGGTACGAGGAACTGTGCTCTTTGAGCGATGAGGCAGGTATAGGCAAGCATGCCGGCGGCGACCACCAGCATCGACAGAATCGTAAATTTTGAGCGGCGTGTTCTCAACAATGCCATTGCTCGACTAGCCGGAGCCTCCGGCCAGAGTTCTCCCCTGTTCCATGCCGCTACTTTGCCACGACGATCTGAGTAGCGGCGCTCGTTCCCTCCACGCCTTTTCTATAGATCGTTTCTGCAAGTGCCTGAGGCTGGGTATATGTGCCCGGGATCAGGGCACGCGTCCGGTAGGCGAATGTGTAATTGCCTTTCGGAAGCGTGTCATAGGCACAGAAGACCTGATCGTCGCCATAGGAAACCCAGTCCGCCGTCAAAGTCGGCGCTATCGACGGTGTGGCTTCGGCGGGTGCGGTCGCGATGTTTGGATTGAGGGGATCCAGCCCTGCCGCAAGCGGCAATGTGAGGGCTACATGCGTACGATCTTCGGAGACAACCAGGTCAACCCGCTCCTCCAGCACATCGCCGACCTTCAGCGCGATCGTGCCGTTGGCATCGGGGCTGAGCTTCTCCAGAGGCGCATTGCCGGCGGGGACGCGGTAGAGTGAGCGGGTGAGGGCGAAGCCTTCACTGCGGGCCTGTGCCTTGTAGCCAGGTTCGGCGGGCAGGTAGCTCGTCTCGACCAGCGCGAGCGCTGGCGCGGCTCCGCCGTTGCGGATGGTAACGTTGCCCGAATCCAGCGAAACCTGCCGCAAGACAGGCGTATTGGCGTCGAGCGTCAGGGACTGCGCGTTGCCGTTCTGCGTCATCGTCAATGGCAACGGCGTGGTTGGCCGCTGCCAAACGGTTGCGAGTGCACGGACCGCGGCGGCTGTTGCGTTGGTCGAACCCCAGCCGTCGCCTTCACCCAATTGCAACAGGGCATTTTTCAGAGCGGGGTAACGCGGATCGCCTTCGGAGGTCAAAGCCGCCGCACGCACCATTTCGGCAAGACTGCGGGTTTCCGAGGGCAGGATGATGGGATTGCCGTCATCCTCGGTCTGGCCGTTGTAGACCAGTTGGCCATCGCGAGAGAGAATGCGCACGCGCGACCACATTGCATCGGCCAAACCGGCGACCAGGCGCGGATCGGCGTCAGCCGCCCCTGCCGCCGCAGCCGTCATTCGAGCAACGCTGACATTCGGCATCTGGGCCGCGGCGCGAGCGAACTCCGCAGCATAGGCCGGATCGAGTTTGCCGCCATCCGCAAGTGCCGTCAGCGCCTCGACACGCTCGCGGATTTCGTTACCGGTCAGCAGGTGCGGATAGTCCGACCTCAGAGATAGTTTGAGCACATTGGCAAGACGCTCCGTCAGAGCTTTGTCCGTCGGCTCGCCGGCCTTGTCTGCGGCAACCAGAAACGAATAGGCCCATGCCGTCAGCGTGACATTGCCTTTGCTGTGGGGCCAGAAGCCGACAAGCCCATCGGCATCGACCGCCTGGGTGATGGCCAGAACGGTGTTGTGAACGTCGCTACTGATACGCTTGTCGAGCCGTGCGGCAGCGAGGATGGGCATGAAGTTCTTGAATGCAAGGTCGGACGATGCCAGCGATATCCGCTGTTCTGTTGATCCGTAGGGAGAAGCAACCAGGCTGTTCAGCCCCGCGACCAGTTTGACCATGGCTGGATCGGAGGTCAGCGTCACGACGCGCTGGAACGATCCCGGGCGGATGCTTCCCTGCGGCGCCGACAGAGTTTTTTCTCCACCAGCGGGGATTTCGACAATCTCGTAATGCTTGGTGGGAATGCTGTCGGGCTTTACCGGCAGCGTGATCTCCACGGCATCTCGCGAGTGGTCGGCAAGGCGCTCGACGCCAAAACGCAGGCGCACATCGTCCTTGCCGGGCGTCTGCTGCGGCACGGAAGCGAGCACGCCGATATGCGCCGGCTTGTTCTGTTCCCAGGCGAAGGAAATATCCTTGTCGCCCGTGAGTGTCAGGCCGTCGGACTCTATGCGGGCAGCCCCTTGGCCGCCGCCGCCCTCGACCACGCGGGCAATCACGCCGGCTTCGAACTGATCGCCTTCGCGCAGGAAGCGGGGCAGCGCCGGCTGCGCCACGATTTCCTGGCGGATGAGCATTTCGCCGGTGCCGTAACCGAAGCGATCAGGTCCGCTGACCGCCTTTGCCCGCAACTTGAATACGGTCAGCGAGTCCGGAAGCTTGACTTTGATCTTGGCTGTACCATCAGGGCCGACCTTCACATCGGGAAGATAGATCGGCACTGGCGTAAAGTTCTTGCGGACGGAAATATTGTTATCCGTGCCCCAGTCCTCGCGCTCGTCACCTCCCGGCACTTCGTCGAGAGGAATGATGCCGAAGGCCATGTTGCGGGTATCGCGCAACGCCATTGTCGATTTGCGTTTGACGATGAAGTTCGGCAACGGATCCAGCGGCTGCTCGGTTGCCAGCGATAGGACGGCCTGATCGACCATCCAGAGAGTCGCGTCGCCCGAAATCGGTTGGCCGAGATCGTCAGCCAGATGCAGCGTCACTTCCACCTCGTCGCCCGGGCGGGCCTTCTTCGGATAGTCCAGCTTGACGGTGACCGTGTTCTTGACCGGCTTGACGGTAACCGTCTTTGTCGCCGCGATTGTGACCGGTTTACCCTGGTCGAAAGGCGCGCTCGGCGAGGGGGCACTGTTATCGAGTCGTCCGCGCATGATGAGGAAGTGGACTGGAACTTCCGGCATCTGCTCCTTTCGGACTGGTAGCGCATAATGGCCGTAGCCGTCGGCAATATCGACCCAATTATAGCTGAACTTGCCTTCGGGCTCTTCGACGATCGCCAGAGCATGTGCCGACTGGAAGGGAGACTGGATCAGCAGGTTGGCTGTCTCGCCCGGAATATAGCTGTCCTTGTCTGTCGTGACGATTGCGGTCCGTGCCGGCGGCTGCGCCCATGTCACCGGCGTGGAGCCGCCGACGAAGAAGTCGACGCTCACCTGCTGTCGACGGCCGATGCGGTCGCTGGCTTCGAGCTGGATAATATAGACGCCAGCCTCCTTGGCTTCCAAAGCAAGTGTCTGAATATCCTTGGTGCTGGTGATCTTGCGTTCCAGCAGCGTCTCGTCGATCTCCTGCGTGACATATTTCGCCGAGCCCTGGCTGAAATCGCTCGCTTGAAGGGTCGAAGTCCAGTTGCGATGGATCAGACGTGCAGTCATTTCGAGCCCCTCGACCGGCTCGCCGTTGCCATCGACCGCCAGAATTTGCGGTTCTATAGCGCCGGGCGCTGGCACATAGCGCGGCACTTTCAGGCCAAGCACGAACGGCGGAACTGCGTAGACATTGGTGATGCTACGCACCTGCAGATCGTCATCGCCTGTGACTGTTGCCTCGATCATATAGCGGCGCGGCTGCGCGGTAGGTTCGATCGTCGTGTCGAAGCTGATGCGCGAAGCGCCGCCGGCATCCGTGCTCCCGTCTTTCTCAAGTGCCGGCGAGGATTTGAATTCGCTGCCGCCGGCGTAACGGGAGTCCGTTGAGAAAAGGAAGCCATCGTGCCCGGGAGGCGTCCAGTTGTAGGGATATTGGACAGCTCGCCAATGGATTGGCCGGTCTGCCAGCAATCCGCCGGCAAAGTAGCGGGCGATCAGATCGACGTTGAAGGACGCATCGAGCGGTACGGTCTGCGGGTTGTTGAGTACAACCTCGAAAGTCGGCAGCCGATAGGCCTCCTTCTTGAAGGAAATGCTGCCGCACTGGAGCGTTTGGTCGCTTGCATCGGCACTGTCGGCCGCCGCCGCTTGGGCGCTGTCGGGTTGGCTGTCCTGCGCCGCGCCGTCATCGCCGCCGTTGCCGTTCGTCTGTCCGTCACCCGAATCGTCGCCATCGTCCGACTTCTGTGCCGGTTGATCGTCGTTCGTCGCCTTGGTCGGATCATCCGGTTCGAAATGAACCTGATAGTCGCCCGTTGCCGGCGTCGCAGCGTCGAACTTGTGATAGAAACTGCCGAATTCGTCCAGCTTGACGGGTATACGCCATTCCTGCTTGTCGGGGCCGGTGATCACAAGCTGGCCGCCAGCCCGCGCAAGGTTCAGATGACCACCGAGATAGCTGCGAACATAACCCTTGATATGGACGGGTTCCTCGGGGCGATAGATCGGCCGTTCGGTGAAGACGTGGCAAAGCGTGCGAGCCTGTTCGGTGCGGTCCGCGTCGGGATTGGTTGTCCAGTCCAGCCAGGAGGTCGATGGTTTGGTCCAGTTGCTCTGGGCATATTGAGCCGGGGCGTGATCGGGATCGATGACAAGCGTATCCAGCCCCTTCGTCACGATGACGCGGCGAATTCTGGCTTCGGTGCGTTGCTTGAGATCCCAGGAAAAGAAGCCCTTGGCGTCCGTCGTGCCGGTGGAAAGCATGACAAATTTGCCGTCGCGCATGCCATCAAGCCGAATCTGTGCGCCATCAATCGGATTGCCCGTCGCAAGCGAGGTGACTGCGAAGCGCACGCGGTCCGGTTCTTCGACGGCACTCAGAGTGAGGTCGGTCACCTGCACACGTAGCCAGTGGCGGCTTTGGTCGTCCACTGCGCGCAGCCCGATCAGATATGTACCGGGTTGATCGGGGCCGAGAACCTTGGCGAATAGCGGCTTGAGGTCTAGGCCAAACTTGCTATTCACGCCACCTTTTCGGATTGGCAAGTCCACGAGCTGCGATACGGCAGGCGAGCCTAGGTTCTTGATGCGCGCAGCGACCGCGTCGCTCGAAATATCGTCGATCCCAGACCACTTCTGCGGCTCCTTGCCCGGCAGCGGCGGCTGGTCGTCATCCTTCGTATCGAGGCCCGCTTGCGGGAAAGGCCAGAAATCGCGCGACAGCGGATCAATTGCATGGATCCTTATATCGGCCCGGTCGTAGCCGCGACCGCGCAAGGGGACAAGCTGCGGACCGAAGCGCTCGACCACACCCTGCGAGGCGTCCCAGGCGAGCGATGCCGGCTCCGGCGAAAACGCGAATTTCCGATTGAACGCAGCAGCCAGCGGCCTGCCGCGGTCGTCGTGCACGGCGCCGGCGGCGACGTTGAGAGTGTAGACCTTGTCCGTCAAAAAGCGGCCGTGGATGTAAAGTCGTCCGTTGCTCGCCTGCGCCGTCAGGTCGTCGACGGGGGGAGTGATGCGCAGGGCATCGCGGGCGGAGAGCTGGTCTCCGGCGACGGGATTGCCGGAAAACCGGAAGATCAGGCTGCGGCCCTGAGCCGAACGGGCAGTATGTGCTTCCGCATTTCCCTCATCGCTCGAGTCGCCGTCGCCATCCGAGCTGCTGGCCGTCGCGCCAGACGTGCAACGCATGATGCCGTCGATCGTCGCGGTGTCGAAGCCTCGCCCGCAATCCGAACCCGTCATGGTGAAAGGAATAGTGGTGCGCACGCGCAGCTCGAAGATCTGATCGGCAAAGTCCGCAGTGTCGGCGAGTTTCAGCTGCACAAGAACGACACGGCCATCCGGTACGGCATTGCGAAGCTTCACGACATAGGATTGCTGATCGCTGCGCGCCGCGCGCTCGAGCGGTTGGATGTCGAAATCTTGCGCACCCAAAGTCAAACCGCCTTCGTCGCCGATTCCCGGTGACGGCCGCACTTCGATCGACAACAGGCGTTTTAGCGCGGTAATATCGACGGGTTCGGCAAATGTCAGCGTAACCTGATCGAGGTCGTTGA
>NZ_JAELUG010001099.1 GCF_016429255.1 Rhizobium sp. ASV8 | reverse complement strand
CCCCCCCCCCCCCCCCCCCCCCCCCCCCCCCCCCCCCCCCCCCCCCCCCCCCCCCCTTTTTTTCAAGCATACGACGGAATCCGAGATTTAATAGACCGTCTCGTGGGCTCGGAGATGTGTATAAGAGACAGGTACTAGGTAGGTAGCTGGGCGCCCAGCTGGCAACTGTCGCCTCCAACTTGGAAGTTCTTGCCGTTGGGGGCCTCGATTACCAGATCCGTAAACGGTACTTGGTCCGCGCAAATGTGAACCTGTCTCTTATACACATCTGACGCTGCCGACGACGTGTCGTGGGTGTAGATCTCGGTGGTGGCGGGGTGGTTAAGGAGGGGGGGGGGGGGGGGGGGGGGGGGGGGGGGGGGGGGGGGGGGGGGGGGGGGGG
>NZ_JAELUG010001098.1 GCF_016429255.1 Rhizobium sp. ASV8 | reverse complement strand
CCCCCCCCCCCCCCCCCCCCCCCCCCCCCCCCCCCCCCCCCCCCCCCCCCCCCCCCCCCCCCCCCCCCCCCCCCCCCCCCAACCACACCCACGACACGTCGTCGCCCCCGTCAGATCTCCCCCCCCCCCCCCTTCTGAGGGGGTCAACAATTTGGAAAGTGTCTCTGAAAACAGACGCTGTCTCATTGGCGCTTTTCCGCATGAGCTGCCAAAAGCGCCTCCTCAATCATTTGGACACGATCGGAGCATTCCTGTCTCTTATACACATCTCCGAGCCCACGAGACGGTCTATTAAATCTCGTATGCCGTCGTCTGCTGGGAGAGGGGGGGGGGGGGGGGGGGGGGGGGGGGGGGGGGGGGGGGGGGGGGGGGGGGGGGGGGG
>NZ_JAELUG010001097.1 GCF_016429255.1 Rhizobium sp. ASV8 | reverse complement strand
CCCCCCCCCCCCCCCCCCCCCCCCCCCCCCCCCCCCCCCCCCCCCCCCCCCCCCCCCCTTTTTCAAGCCGAAGACGCAACACGAGATTTAATAGACCGTCTCGTGGGCTCGGAGATGTGTATAAGAGACAGCACAAGTACTCTGCCAATGTCATGGTGTATCGACGGCCTAATGCCTTTGGACACGATGAGGTTCCAGCGGTTCCAGCGTCGTCGACGACAACGACGACGACGATGACAAATGGGAATGGGCTGTCTCTTATACACATCTGACGCTGCCGACGACGTGTCGTGGGGGTAGATGTGGGGGGTGGGCGGGGGGGTGAAGAGGGGGGGGGGGGGGGGGGGGGGGGGGGGGGGGGGGGGGGGGGGGGGGGGGGGGG
>NZ_JAELUG010001096.1 GCF_016429255.1 Rhizobium sp. ASV8 | reverse complement strand
CCCCCCCCCCCCCCCCCCCCCCCCCCCCCCCCCCCCCCCCCCCCCCCCCCCCCCCCCTCTTTACAAGCCGAACACGGCACACGAGATTTAATAGACCGTCTCGTGGGCTCGGAGATGTGTATAAGAGACCCCTACTCAGTACTTCTAATAAGTCGCACCTCACTTACACCCTTTTACAAGAGCATAAACGTCTCTTGTATCCTCCACTCCTACGACATAACGAAACTCACAATGCCCGTCATCGCTACTGCCTGTCTCTTATACACATCTGACGCTGCCGACGACGTGTCGTGGGGGTTGGTGTGGGGGGGGGGGGGGTGGTTGTGAAGGGGGGGGGGGGGGGGGGGGGGGGGGGGGGGGGGGGGGGGGGGGGGGGGGGGGG
>NZ_JAELUG010001095.1 GCF_016429255.1 Rhizobium sp. ASV8 | reverse complement strand
GTAAAGTGCCCCATCGTTACGAGCAGCAATTGTGATCCATTGAGTAAAGCGATAGTTGGAGCCTGCAAAATGAAATCGGGTGAACGACTAAAGACGGAAGGCGCTACACAGAAGTTCTAGCAAACCCTAGCAACGCATCGAAGAGTGCATATTTAAGAGGTATGGAGTATTGCTGATAATGTTTCCCGGATATGTTCGTTGTTAGGGGCGAGTCCTTCGATCTACACAGACATGTGGCTCAGCATTGTGACAGACCGTGAGATGAAAGTGAAGAGCAGCACCTTTTCGTAGTTTTCGAGGCTTGTACGCGAGTGTAGACAGTGATCAAATACATAAACGAGCGATTGATCAAATCATGATACCGGTTGGCGCGGTGTATGGA
>NZ_JAELUG010001094.1 GCF_016429255.1 Rhizobium sp. ASV8 | reverse complement strand
CCCCCCCCCCCCCCCCCCCCCCCCCCCCCCCCCCCCCCCCCCCCCCCCCCCCCCCCTATTTTTCACGCCCCCCCCCCCCCCCCCCCCCCCACCCCCCCCATCCTCCCCCCCTAGATGTGCACCAGATATAGATAATGTAGTGAAACCGGACATGGCAAACGAAAATATAAACCCCCGGGGATCTCCCTTGCTTGCGTTCAAAGAAGAACAATTTAGTATAAATACATTCAACCAATTACTCTGCTTTCTTACTGTCTCTTATACACATCTGACGCTGCCGACGACGTGTCGTGGGTGTAGATATAGGGGGGGGGGGGAGAAGGAAAAAAGGGGGGGGGGGGGGGGGGGGGGGGGGGGGGGGGGGGGGGGGGGGGGGGGGGGG
>NZ_JAELUG010001093.1 GCF_016429255.1 Rhizobium sp. ASV8 | reverse complement strand
AGATTTAATAGACCGTCTCGTGGGCTCGGAGATGTGTATAAGAGACAGTACTTATTTCGACTTTCGCGCAAACTAAACTAAACAACTACAACAACAACAACCTCAATTCTTTTTTCAAGAAAAAAAAATGAAGTTCTCTGCAGTCCTCGTTGCCGCGGCCCTCACCGTTGGCGTCAGCGCTCAAGACTACGATGATTACACTGAATATCCCGACTATGTTGACTATCCCGACTACGATGACACCCCTGACTATCCCGACTATGATGACACCCCTGACTATCCTGACTACGATGACACCCCTGACTATCCTGACTATCCCGACTATCCTGACTACCCTGAGGATCATGTCACAACCACTTACCACAAGCCTCCCGTCACCGTC
>NZ_JAELUG010001092.1 GCF_016429255.1 Rhizobium sp. ASV8 | reverse complement strand
CCCCCCCCCCCCCCCCCCCCCCCCCCCCCCCCCCCCCCCCCCCCCCCCCCCCCCTCTTCCCTCCCCCCCCCACCCCCCACATCCACACCCACGACACGTCGTCGGCAGCGTCAGATGTGTATAAGACCCCCCCACAAGAGCGTGGAGCTACTACTACTTGCGTCCAGCAAATGCCTCAAGTAGTGCCAGAGCCACCTGCTGGAATGTTTCGTGGGGGTTCAAGGCTACGAGAAGAGGCCTTTTCAGTCAGCCTGTCTCTTATACACATCTCCGAGCCCACGAGACGGTCTATTAAATCTCGTATTCCGGCTGATGCTTGTAAAATGGGGGGGGGGGGGGGGGGGGGGGGGGGGGGGGGGGGGGGGGGGGGGGGGGGGGGGGG
>NZ_JAELUG010001091.1 GCF_016429255.1 Rhizobium sp. ASV8 | reverse complement strand
CCCCCCCCCCCCCCCCCCCCCCCCCCCCCCCCCCCCCCCCCCCCCCCCCCCCCCCCTTTTTTTCAAGAAGAAGACGGAATACGAGATTTAATAGACCGTCTCGTGGGCTCGGAGATGTGTATAAGAGACAGGCCTTAGCTCGATCGTGGTACTTTTCAGATACTTTTGGTCTCTCAAAATCTTCATTGCGAGACGCATGCGGACTCGACGGATCTTTCGCACCAGGCCGTTTTTGCTTGTCGCGCTCTCCTCGCAGTTCTCCCTTCGATATAAGCCTGTCTCTTATACACATCTGACGCTGCCGACGACGTGTCGTGGGGGGGGAGATAGGGGGGGGGGGGGGGGGTAAAAGAGGGGGGGGGGGGGGGGGGGGGGGGGGGGG
>NZ_JAELUG010001090.1 GCF_016429255.1 Rhizobium sp. ASV8 | reverse complement strand
GCATCCAGCTGTCCAAGATTGCTGGTGCGGCCCAAATCTATGCCACGGCCGGCACGGACGACAAGTGCCGCTTTGTTACGGAGCAGATTGGCGCCACGGCGGCGTTCAACTACAAGACGCAGGACTGGGCGGCGGAAATCAAGGAGCGTACGGGTGGCAAGGGCGTGGATTACATTGTTGACTTTGTCGGCGGCTCGTATTTCCAAAAGAACCTTGATGCTGCAGCGCGTGATGGTCGTATTGTCATGCTCGGCACCATGGGTGGTGCGCAGGTTCCCGAGGCGAATATTGGACCGATTCTGTTCAAGAGGCTGCGCATTGAGGGCAGCACCCTCCGTAGCCGGGATGAAGATTATCAGGGCAAGCTGAGGGACCGCTTGGA
>NZ_JAELUG010000114.1 GCF_016429255.1 Rhizobium sp. ASV8 | reverse complement strand
GTCCAAGGATAATCCGGTCTTTTACGTGCAGTATGCGCATGCGCGCTGCATGTCGGTTTTCCGTCAGGCCAAGGAAGCGTTCCCGGATCTCGATATCGCCTCGCTCGATCTGGCTAAGGCAGTCATCGGCACGATCTCTGACCCGGCCGAGCTGCAACTGATCGCCAAGGTTGCTGAATTCCCGCGAATCATCGAAGCTGCGGCACAGTCGCAGGAGCCGCATCGCATCGCGTTTTACCTCTATGATCTGGCAAGTTCCTTCCATGGACACTGGAACAAAGGTAAAGATTTACCTGAATTACGATTTGTTAACGATAAGAACCGAGAATTGAGCATTGCCAGACTTGGGCTGGTGTACGCTGTCGCGTCGGTTTTGAAGTCGGGTCTCGGTATAACCGGGACCGCAGCACCGGATGAAATGCGATAGACGTCACCATTTACCCACATTGCACTGGCATTTAACTGTAGCGTTTGCGAGTGGAACGGGTGATGGCAGAAAAACAGTTGGCGTATCGCGCAGGCGGAAACGACGGGTTCTTTGCGGAGGATGATCCGCTTGCGGAACTGGCCCGCATCGTAGGTTTCGAGCCGCGCCCCGCTGCTCAGGCGGCTCCTGCCTCTCAGCGTCAGGAGCCTGCCTTCAATCTCGAAGACGAGCTTCTTCGCGAATTCGAGCGCTACGATACGCCTCGCATGAATCCTGCAAATGACACCTCGGCTCCATCAGCCCAGGTTGCCCCGGTCGATCCGGCCCCGAGGCCGGTCGAAACGGTACGGGCTGAGCCTACTTTCGAGCAGGCGCCGCAGCCAGTCGTCCCGGCCAAGCCGATCACGGGCGCTCGCGATCTGATCGACGAACTTGAGATGTCGATCGCTCCGGCGTTGCAGCAGGTGTCCCAGTTGGCTCCGAAGTCTGCGCCGATCCAGCCGCCGGCACCTCCGGTCACCAAGACGCCTCAGTCCGCAGCCGCGACGGTTCGGTTGCCGCTCGCCAACTTCACGCTGGCATCTGCACAAGCGCCGCGCGAGCAGTCAGCGCCAGCCACGGTTTCCCCGGTTGCTCCGCTGCCGAGCGCTCCTGTCGAAGCAATGCTCGACGAGATGGCAATCGATTTCGGCGCGCCCGAAGTCGCCGAACCTGCTTACCAGCCGCAGGCGGCAATCGCGCCTCAACCTGCTCCCATGGTTACCCGTGCACCGGAGCCGCAGAAGCCCGCGCCTATGGATGCCGCAGCTCTGTCGGCTGAGATCGACGCTTTGCTGGCCGATGTTGATCGCTATCCGGTTCCAAGCAAGTCGAATGCGACCGTTGCCAAGACTGAGCCTGCTTTCGGTGATTTCGGCGTAACCGCCACCGAATATCCGGCTATGCCGGTAGCGGCTGCGCCGCGCCATGAAGAGTCAAAGCCGATCACCTTCGGCGCCGAAGATCCGTTCGTGGATCAAGATTTCGAGTTCGATCTCGCCGATATCGAGATGGAACTCGCCGAACTTGATTTCGCCGAAGCTGAGAAGCAGGCTGCCCGGCAACCGGCTCCGGCTGCTCCTTTTGTCGAGCCGCTGACTTCCCGTGCCGTACAGACACCTTCGGCTCCTGCAGTCGCAGCAGTTGCGCCGCAGCCCATTCCGGCAGCGCCTGTCGCTGCGCCGGTATCGCATCACGCCGCGCCTGCCTTCGAAGCCGACCAGGCTCTACCCTTCGATCCGACAGAGATTTCGGAGACGGAAGAGCGTGTCGAAACTTTCGAGGGTTCGCACGTTCCGCATCTGCCGGCTATCGAGCCTGAAGAACCGATCGTCGTTCCGCCCGAATATGATTTCGATATTGATTCGGAGATGGCGAGCCTTCTTGGCACACCCGCAAAGGAAACTGCGCCCGAGCCATTCAAGCCTGCCGCCGCTGCAGCTTTGGGTGCCGGCGTCGCGGCTGCTGCTTCCTGGTCGAAAAACACGGCCGCCCAGCCCGCGGCTGCGGTTGCCAAGCAGCCGATGGAAGAGTTCGATGAATTCGAACGTGCGCTGGAAGAAGATTTCCGCCGCAGCTATCGCGAAGCGTCCACCCCGGTCGAGAACGTCGCCCGGATGACGCTGAACCCGGCAGCCGGCAATCGCCGCCCGACTCGCTCCGTGCGTGGTATCGTGACGGCAGCCGCCGTTATCGTCGCGCTCGGTGCAGGCGGCTACGGCGCCTACAGCTGGGTTCGCCACGGCGCGCCGATCTCCAATTTCTCCGGCGAACCGCGCGTCATCACTGCCGATGCCGATCCGGTGAAGGTGGCTCCGGAAAATCCGGGCGGCACCGTTGTCCCGAATCAGGACAAGGCCGTTTATGACCGTGTGGCTGGCGACAGCACCGCAGCGCCGAAACAGAAGGAGCTGGTTTCCTCCAACGAGCGGCCAGTCGACGTCGTTCAAAAGACGCTGATCCCCGAATCGATCTCTCCGGATGACGGTAGCGGCGATCAGGTAACGCCGACCGCAGTTGGTGACACCTCGGATCCGCGTCTGCTGCCGAACCAGAATGGCGGCAATGCCAATGTTGCGGCCAATGGCGACGATCAAGTTCCCGCCGTGTCGCCGCGCAAGGTGCGTACGATGATCGTGAAGCCTGACGGTTCGCTGGTGCCGCGTGACGAGCCTGCGCTCGCTCCGGCATCGACAGCCAAGACGGCGCCTGCTGCAACGAACAACCAGGTCGCTTCGACAGGTTCGCGCCCGGCGGCAGCAAACACCCAACCCGCAGCGCAGCCTGACAACGGCGACGCAGCGAGCGCCGAAAGCACGCCTATCCGTGTCGTCAAGACCAATCCGGTTCCGACGACCCGTCCCGAGGCCGCCAAGGCGAACACCGCTGCTCCGGCACCGGATGCCCAGCCCAAGCCTCAGCAGCCGAAGCAGGTTGCGGCGGCAGCTCCGGTTGCGACCGCGGCGGCTGGCAGCGGCGTTTACGGCGTACAGATCGCCTCCTTGCCGACCGAAGCCGACGCGCAGAAGTCGCAGGCAAACCTCAAGGTCAAGTTTGCCAACATCATCGGCAAGCACCCGCTTGAGATCCGCAAGGCCGATATCGCCGGCAAGGGCACCTACTACCGTGTCCGCGTCGTCGCCGGCACGAAGGATGAGGCCGCAGCCATTTGCGAGCGTTACCGCGCCGCCGGCGGCACCTGCCTGATCTCGAAATAACAAGTTGAGCTGCGCGCAGCAGCTCAATTCGAATGGAACAATCCGCCCGCAGAGATCAGACTGCGGGCGGATTTGCTTTTGGCGGATTTTTGCCCGCATAGTCGGGCGTGGAATGCCCGGTAGAGAGGTCGGACATGCATCTATCGACCCAGCGCGCGATCCTTAGACTTTTCGTGGCCGACGACGCGCCGGATATCTTTGCCTCCATATCTCCGGCGATCACACGCTTCATGGCCTGGGAGCCGCCAGCAACGTCGGCGGATTTCGAAGAAGTCTGGCGCCTATGGCTTGTTGTGGCGGAGGATGGAACGGAGTTTCATTTCGTCGCCCGTTCTCGCGATGACAACCGCTTCCTTGGTATCGTCGGTGTTCATGCGGCTCGTTCCGGCACGCCTGAACTCGGGGTTTGGCTCCGCGGCGATATGCATGGAAAAGGCCTTAGCCGCGAACTGATCGGGGCCGTGATCCGATGGGCGAGCGGATCGTTACCAGTCTGGCACTTCGAGTATCCGGTCGCGGAGGAGAATACTGCCAGCAGACGCATCGCTGAGACTTATGGCGGCGAGGTGAGGGAGCGTCGAAGCAATCCGAAATATCGTTCTGTCGTTTATCATCTCCCGCTGCAGCGGATATAAACACAGACCTCGGGAGGTTTGCGGCTTTGAATTCAGCAATCTCGGGTCGATCGCGCCGTTCTTGTGTATCTCGCCTTGACGTCACTCGCGTTTCGCGGCGTCAGCCTCTATGATTCGGATATGACCGAATCGAAATCCATGATCCTTGGCTGCAGCGGCCATGCTATCACGCCCGAAGAACGCTCCTTCTATCAGGGAGAGCAGCCTTGGGGCTTTATCCTGTTTGGACGCAACATTTCCGAGCCGGCGCAGATCGCCGATCTCGTTGCGTCCTTGCGTGACAGCGTGGGGCGTGATGCTCCTGTCTTCATCGATCAGGAAGGCGGCAGGGTACAGCGAATCCGCCCGCCGATCCTGCAGCATTATCCTTCCGGGCAGGCTTTGGGCGATATCTATCGCCAGGATCGTGAGCGCGGTCTGCGTGCCGCGTGGCTGATGTCCCGGCTTCATGCCTTCGATTTGCTGAAGTTTGGTATCAATGTCGATTGCCTGCCGGTGCTGGACGTTCCGGTGGAAGGATCGAGCAACGTCATCGGCAATCGTGCTTACGGGTCGGATCCAGTAACGGTAACGGAGATGGGGCGTGCTGCGGCGGAGGGCTTGAAGGCCGGCGGTGTGCTGCCCGTGATGAAGCACATGCCTGGTCACGGCCGTGGATTTGCCGATTCGCATCACGAGCTGCCCGTCGTCTCCGTACCGCGTGCGGAACTTGAGGCCCATGATTTCCCGCCGTTCGTCGCGTTGAAGGATGAGTTGATGGCAATGACCTGCCATGTCGTTTTCACCGACATCGATCCGAACAATCCGGCCACGACATCGCGCAAGGTGGTCGAGGAGATCATCCGCGGCTATATCGGCTTCCAAGGGCTGCTCCTATCCGACGATACCTCGATGAATGCCTTGAAGGGCACGATCGGCGAACGCGCAGCGAATATTATTGCAGGCGGCTGCGATATCGTCCTGCATTGCAACGGTGTCATGGACGAGATGCGGCAGGTGGTTGGCAACGTTCCCGCGCTTGCGGGAGCATCGCTGGCACGGGCAAAGGCTGTCGAAGCGGCGTTCGGAAAGAATGACGGTTCCGACGAAGCCGCGCTTCGCGCCGAATTCGATGCGATGTTTGCGGTGGCATAGAACCGGACTCCGAGGAGCTGACGGGTGAACAAGGTAAGCGGCACGGAAAAGCCACAGCAGGCGGCGACACCGATGGACAAGATCTGGCAAGATGGCGAGACGCAGCGCGGCTCGCACGAGCCGGCTCTGGTCATCGATATCGCCGGCTTTGAAGGCCCGCTCGACCTGCTCCTGCACCTGGCACGCACCCAGAAAGTCGATCTATCCAGAATATCGGTGTTGGCGCTTGCCGAGCAGTATCTCTTGTTCGTCGATCGAGCCCGGCGCATTCGTATCGAACTTGCGGCCGACTATCTCGTGATGGCTGCCTGGCTTGCCTATCTTAAATCCAAGCTGCTCATCCCGCAGCAGAGCAAGGAAGACGGTCCGACCGGCGAGGAGATGGCGGCGACGCTCGCCTTCCGCCTGAAGCGTCTCGAAGCCATGCGCGATGCGGCAACGAATCTCGTCAACCGCAATCGTATCGGCCGCGATATCTTTGTTCGCGGTGCGCCCGAGCATATTCCGGATCGGCGCCAATCTGCCTTCGATGCCAGCCTCTACGATCTGCTGACCGCCTATGCCGGCTTGCGGCAGCGACAGGCGATCACGCAGGTGACGATCGAGAAGCGCCGGGTCTGGTCGCTTGCGGATGCCCGCGTCATCTTGGACCGCATGATCGGCGAGATCACCGATTGGACAGCCCTGGAACACTATTTGCTGCGCTACATGACAAGCGCTAATGACCGTGTGACGGCCATCGCCAGCGCTTTCGCGGCGTCGCTCGAGCTGGTGCGGGAAGGGCAGATGGAAATTCGCCAGGATGGCGCGTTTCAGCCGCTTTACATGCGGCGTGGGCCGAAGCATTCCTCGCTTGAAGCTGCGGAATAGGGCAGGGATGCGAACGTGACCGAGCCGCGCGACGATCAGCTGGATAATGAACCTGAAACTTTGACGACGGAGGCTGACGATCGTCGCTCCACCGAGGCCGAGCGTATCGCCGAAGCGCTGGTTTTCGCCTCCGCGCAGCCTGTTTCGGAGGCATTTATCGCCGACCGCGTCGCGAAAGATGTCGACGTCGCCGCCGTGATGCGGAAACTCAAGGCCGATTATGCCATGCGCGGCGTCAATCTTGTGCAGATCGACGGTGCCTGGGCCTTTCGCACCGCAGCCGATCTCTCATTTGTGATCCGGCGTGATGAGAGCGAGGTGCGCAAGCTTTCCCGTGCCGCGCTGGAGGTGCTGGCTATCATCGCCTATCACCAGCCGGTGACGCGCGCCGAAATCGAGGACATCCGCGGCGTGCAGACATCCAAAGGCACGCTCGATGTGCTGATGGAATCCGGCTGGGTCCGCTTTCGCGGTCGCCGCCGCACCCCCGGTCGGCCGGTCACGCTCGGAACAACCCGCGATTTCCTTGATCATTTCGGTCTGGAGGAACTGCGCGACCTGCCCGGTATCGAGGAATTGAAGGGTGCAGGGCTTCTATCCGGCCGTATTCCAGCCAATTTCAATATTCCGTCGCCTCTCATGAGTGACGAGCTGACGGAAGACGAGGATCCGATTACGCAGATGGATCTGGAAGAGCTGGGCCTGCTTTCGCCCACCGGCGGCTCTTCGGACGATTGAGCCTTTTCGGCAGTATCGCCTCTCTTAATATTAGTCTTTTCTTTCAAAATCTGGCAACAGGTCTCTGTTTTGCCATCAGTAGATGCGATTATGCCCCCATCCTCCTGACCCGGAGACGCTCGGTCGCCGCAACAGCATCGGCGCGAAAATCTGACAAGATTTTCGGAAAGCCTGATGCGTATAATGAAAGAGATAGAGCGACCTTTGTGCTTCCCTAGGGAAGCACGGCGCTCTAGCGGCGTTTGTCATCCCGATATGCGTGGATGCAGTGCATTTTGTTGTTTGAAAAACATATGCAAACGTCTTACATCGTGAGGACATTGAAATCGGGAGTTATCGCAATGGGTTCTCTAAGCATATGGCACTGGCTCATCGTCCTGGCCATCGCGCTGTTGTTGTTCGGTCGTGGAAAGATCCCGGAGCTGATGGGTGACGTCGCCAAGGGCATCAAGAGCTTCAAGAAGGGTATGAGCGACGAGGATGAAACCTCGACGCAGACGACGGCATCGACGACGTCTCGCACTGTCGAGCACAAGGCTGACGAAACCAAGTAAACAGTCGGGCAAGCGGAGGCCTGACGGCTTCCCGTGCGCCTAGGAGCCTTTGCATGTTCGATATAGGCTGGTCGGAGCTGGTGGTTATTGCCGTCGTGGCCTTGGTGGTCATTGGCCCGAAGGAACTGCCGGCAACGCTGCGGACAATCGGTAAGATGACGGCGCGGGCCCGCAAGGTGGCCGGCGATTTTCGTGCCCAATTCGATGAAGCGATGCGTGAAGCGGATCTGGATGACGTACGCCAGACGATTGCCGACGCGCAGAAGCTCAATCCGGTCAATTCGCTGCGGGAGGCTATGAACCCGCTACGCGAGATGGGCAACGAGATAAAGGCCGATCTGCAACGGTCGGCGACGCCGGATAAACCTGCAGTCGCCGCTACGCCATTGCCGGAAGGGCCGGTGCCGGGCGTTTCGGCCGGCTTGCCGGAGGCGCTTGCGGCAACTTCTGCGCCAAGCAACCCAGCGCCGGTGCTTCCCCCGACACCGGTCGCCGTTGCGAACGAACCTGCTGCTGCCAAGCCTAAGAAGCCGCGTGCCAGGACAACAGCGAAGGCAGACGAAGTGGTTGCCGCAGCTGTAAAGACACCCGTTGTCACGGAAAAGCCCAAGCGCGCGCCACGTAAAGTGGCAACCGCCGATGTAGCGAAAGCGCCCGCAGCTCCCAGGAAGCGTGCTACAGCCAGCAAGACAACGCCGAAGAAGAAGGACGAGGCATGACGGGTGATATCGACGATAAGCCGCAGCCGCTTATCGAACACCTCATGGAATTGCGCACGCGGCTCATCTGGTCGCTGGTGTCGTTCTTCATTGCCTTCATCGCATGTTTCGCGGTCGCAAAGCATCTCTTCAACTATCTGGTCTATCCCTACAAATGGGCCGTCGAATGGGCGCATCTCGACCTTGCAAAGGCCGAGTTGATCTATACCGCGCCACAGGAATTCTTCTTCACCCAGGTGAAGGTCGCAATGTTCGGAGCGCTGGTGATCTCCTTTCCGATCATCGCTGCCCAGATCTACAAGTTCGTCGCGCCCGGTCTTTATAAGAACGAGCGCTCTGCATTCCTGCCTTTCCTGATCGCATCGCCGATCCTGTTTCTGATGGGTGCGGCACTCGTTTATTTCTTCTTCACCCCAATGGTGATGTGGTTCTTCCTGAAGATGCAGCAGGCCCCTGGCGATGGTCAGGTGGGTATCGCGCTGATGCCGAAGGTCTCGGAATATCTGAGCCTGATCATGACGCTGGTCTTCTCCTTCGGCCTTGTCTTCCAGCTGCCCGTCATCACCACGCTGCTCGCGCGCGTCGGCCTGCTGACGTCGACGTGGCTGGCGGAGAAGCGCAAGTTCGCGATCGTCTTCGCCTTTATCGTCGCGGCCGTGCTGACGCCGCCGGATCCGATGTCTCAGATCGGTCTTGCACTGCCGACGATCCTTCTCTACGAGATTTCAATCTACGCGGCGCGACTCGTGGAACGCCAGCGTACCCGGCAAGCGCTTGAAGAGAGTGGCGAGAGTTCCGACGTTGCAAAGACGGATTGACGTCTAGGCGAAGAAAGTCTCAGCCTCGTTTCTCAGGTATTTGCCGTTTCGACCTCCGACCGAAGTCTCGGTCGGAGCTGTAATCATGTGAAACGACCTGGAACGAAGATGCTTGATATCAGATGGATTCGTGAGAATGCCGAGGCTTTCGATGCAGCGCTTGCCAAGCGCGGTATGGAGCCTCTGTCGCAAAGCCTCATCGCGCTCGACGAGAAGCGCCGGTCCGTCGTTCAGTCCGTCCAGGATATGCAGTCCCGCCGCAACTCCGCGTCCAAGGAGATCGGGGCGGCCATGGCGCAGAAAAACAGCGAGCTTGCCGAGAAGCTGAAGGCCGAAGTCGCCGACATCAAGACTTCGTTGCCAGCCGCGGAAGAGCAGGAGCGCGTGCTGACGGCCGAGCTCAACGACGCGCTGTCACGGATTCCGAACATCCCGTTTGACGATGTGCCCGTCGGCAAGGATGAGCATGACAATGTCGTCAAGCATGCCTGGGGTGCCAAGCCGACCTGGAACCATCAGCCGAAAGAACATTTCGACATCGGCGAAGAGCTCGGCTACATGGATTTCGAGCGCGCCACGAAACTTTCCGGTTCGCGATTCACGGTGCTGACGTCGCAGTTGGCGCGTCTCGAGCGGGCGCTTGGCCAGTTCATGCTGGATCTGCATACCGGCGAGCACGGTTACACTGAAGTCAGCTCGCCTCTGCTAGTGCGCGACGAAGCGATGTTCGGAACCGGTCAGCTGCCGAAGTTCGCCGAGGATCTGTTCAGGACCACGGATGGCCGCTGGCTGATTCCGACAGCCGAAGTGACGCTGACCAATCTCGTTTCCGGCGAAATTCTCGAACAGGAAAAGCTGCCGCTGCGCTTCACGGCGCTGACGCCGTCCTTCCGCTCGGAAGCGGGTTCTGCCGGTCGCGACACGCGCGGCATGCTGCGTCAGCATCAGTTCTGGAAGTGCGAGCTCGTGTCGATCACCGATGCCGAAAGCTCCGTTGCCGAGCACGAGCGGATGACGGCCTGTGCCGAAGAGGTGCTGAAGCGCCTTGGCCTGCATTATCGCGTCATGACGCTGTCGACCGGCGACATGGGCTTCGGCGCCCGCAAGACCTACGACCTCGAAGTCTGGCTGCCGGGGCAGGATACTTATCGCGAGATTTCTTCCTGCTCGGTCTGCGGCGATTTCCAGGCCCGTCGGATGAACGCTCGCTATCGCGGCAAGGAAGACAAGAACACGAAGTTCGTTCACACGTTGAACGGCTCCGGCACGGCCGTCGGCCGCTGCCTGATCGCGGTGCTTGAGAATTATCTGAACGCCGACGGCTCTGTCACTGTCCCGGACGTACTGCTGCCATATATGGGTGGTGTGACGAAGATCGAGAAAGCAGCATAAATAACAAGGCGGTGGGGTGATGCGCATACTTTTGACCAATGACGACGGCATTCATGCTGAAGGTCTTGCGGCTCTGGAGCGCATCGCCCGCACTTTGTCTGATGATGTCTGGGTCGTTGCGCCCGAGACCGATCAGAGCGGTCTTGCACATTCTCTGAGCCTGTCCGAGCCTCTGCGCATGCGAAAGGTTTCCGACAAGCACTTTGCGCTGCGCGGCACGCCGACGGATTGTGTCATCATGGCCATCCGGCAGGTCCTGGATAAGAAACCCGATATCATCCTTTCGGGGGTCAATTCGGGCTCGAACGTAGCCGACGACGTCACCTATTCCGGAACCATCGCGGGGGCGATCGAAGGCACGCTTCAGGGTGTTCGTTCTTTCGCGCTGAGTCAGGCCTATGTCTACGACAACGGTGCCCGCATCGTACCCTGGGAAGTGGCGGAGGCGCATGCACCGACCCTGCTCGGCAAACTGCTGGACGTCGATCTCCCCGACGGCACTTTCCTGAATTTGAACTTCCCGAACTGCCGCCCGGACGAAGTCACCGGGACGGAGGTGACGGCGCAGGGCAATCTTGCCTTTAACGTTCAGGTGGAGGAGCGCGCAGATGGTCGCGGCTTCCCGTACTACTGGCTGCGGTTCGGCGAACGCAGCGGCATCTTCCGTCCGGGAACGGATATTCAGGCGCTGAAGCAAAATCGCATTTCGGTAACGCCTTTGAAACTGGATCTGACGGATTATTCGGCGCAAGACCGCGTGGCGCGGGCGCTTGGTATGGAGTAACGGATTGACGCCTCGTTTGGTGGAAAAGGAAGGCTTTGCAGCGGTAGTCTTGCGGCTGCGGGCTGAAGGCATCTTGGATATCGATCTGATGACGGCCGTCGAGCAGACGCCGCGCCTGCCTTTTGTGCCGCCGCAATTTGCCGATGACGCCTATTCCAGCCGGACGATTCCGATCGAGTGCGGCGCCTTCATGGAAGGCATCGACCTCGTCGTGCGTATCCTTCACAGCTTGAAGATCAAGCCTGGCCATCGTGTTCTCGAAATTGGGACCGGCAGCGGCTTCACCGCCGCCGTCATGGGCCGAATCGTCGAGCGAGTGTTGACCATCGATCGCTACAAGACGCTGACGACGGCAGCGCAGCAGCGCATGGACGCGCTCGGTCTGCGCAATGTCATCATCCGTCAGGCAGACGGCAGTGCCGGGCTGCAGGGCGAGGGGACTTTCGATCGCATCCTGGTGACATCAGCCTTTTCGACCATGCCGCGCTTCTATGCCGAGCAGCTGGTTTCGGGCGGCTCCATGATCGCACCCCTGATCGTTTCCGAGGATGTCTGCCGCCTGGTGCGGTTGACGAAAACCGGAAGCCGCTTCGAGCGCGAAGAGCTTTTCGACGTTCCTTATCAGCCAATCGTGCCGATGCTCGCCTCCTATCTTTGAGGCCTATTTCCGGTTGAAGCAGCCGGTACGGCGGGGCCGAAGGCTGCTTCTTTTTTCTATGGTTAGCAATTCCTCAAAAAAACACATGTCGCACCAGTGCTTTAACCGCATGGTAAGATTAACGCGCTTTAATCGACCCATAATCGGTTGCGTCTTAAGTGGGTCGAGTCATGGGTTTCAGTCTTTCTTCAAACTTCGGTAAATCGGCAGGGAAAGTCCTTGTGGCCATTCTTCTGGCGAGCACTGCAACAGCTTGTAGTTCAGACACGACCCGTTTCAGCGGGCTCTTCAATAAGACGGACAATGTGACGACGGGTTCGATAAACCGTCGCAGCCTCAACGGTCCGAACGGGGATCCCGTGCCGCGCGCCGATGTCGCCCAGGCAGGCGGTTACGGCCAGCAGGATTATTCACAGCAGAGCGCACCGGTATCGCAACCCTATCCGAACTCGCCGGCCCGCTATAATCCTTCTTATTCCAGCGCGCGCGCATCCGCTGCGCCGGTGGCGATCCAGCGCTCCGAGCTTGCTCCTCCCGGTGCATCTGCCGAGATCGCCCGTCCGCGAGCAAACTCCCGGGCCGAAAACGAAGCTATGGCCCAGCCGTTCCCGGCGTCGCGCAACAACAATGGTTCGCGCAACGCTCCGGCGCTCGCACCCGATACTCTGTCGACCGGTACGATCAAGAATGCCGCCGCTACGCCGCAGATGTCTCCCGGCTGGACCACCGTCAATGCTCCGAGCGTGACGCTGCATCAGGGTGAAAACATCGCATTGCTGTCGCGTCGCTATGGCGTTCCCGAGAAGGAAATCCTGCGGGCCAATGGTCTGCGTAACGGCGCCGGTGCACAGCCCGGTCAGCAGATCATCATTCCGACCCAGAACGGTGCAGGCGCCTCGAGCCCGGCCAAGATGGCTTCGGAAGCCACCGACCTGTCGAAGGGCGGCAAGATGCCAGGCCCTGCCAAGGCTCCGCAACAGGACGCGCTTGCACTGCCATCAGGCAATCAGATGCGCGGCAAATCTCAGGCCGGTCTTCCCGATCCGAACAAGCTTGCCGCCGGTAACGGAAAGGGCCCCGGCCCGAAGGGTGCTGGCAGCTATGTCGTCAAGCCGGGTGACTCGCTGGCGAGAATTGCCAAGGAAAGCGGCGTTAGCGTCGCCGAACTGAAGCGGGCGAATAACATGCAGGCCGGCGACAGCATTCGCATCGGTCAGGCGCTGGCATTGCCACATGGTGCAGTCGCTGCTGCCGATCCGGTCAAGACGGCCTCCATCGAGCCGCAGAAGGTCTCGGTCAAACCGGGCGCCGTGCCTGTGGCAGAGTCCGCTGCAAAGCAGGCACCCAAGGTCGCCGCAGCTGACGCTCCGAAGGCGAAAGAGGTCGCTTCGATCGCTCCGAGCCAGTCGATCAACGATGCCGCCAAGTCCGACACGCAGGCGGATGCGCCTGAGGCGACCGGCATCGGCAAGTATCGCTGGCCGGTTCGCGGCGCGGTCGTCGCCGGTTACGGCGCTAACGTCAACGGTAGCCGCAACGACGGTATCGATATCTCCGTTCCCGAAGGCACGCCGATCAAGGCAGCCGAGAATGGCGTTGTCATCTATGCAGGCAATGGCCTCAAGGAACTCGGCAACACGGTTCTCGTTCGCCATGACGACGGTACGGTCACGGTCTATGGCCATGCGGATGCGCTCAGCGTTGCTCGCGGACAGAAGGTTCAGCGCGGTCAGACCCTCGCAACATCGGGCATGAGTGGCAATGTCAGCCAGCCGCAGCTCCATTTCGAAGTCCGGAAGAACTCCGCTCCGGTCAACCCAATGACGTTCCTTGAATAGGTAGTGCGTCTCAAGGACTCTGCAAAAAGCCCGGTGTTTGCCGGGCTTTTTGTCGTTTAGGGCATGTCGCGCAAAAGTGTTAAGCGGCTTTGCGACAACGATATGCGTGAGATCAAAGACCTAAAGCGCGAGAAGTGAGCCCGAGTGATCGCGAAGCGCGCTAGGGTATTGAACGTGTCCGGTCAGTCGCGCTCGAGCACGATGCGCAACCGTCCTGCGAGATCCTGGATGTATTGCCACGCAACGCGGCCCGATCTTGCGCCGCGTGTCGTTGCCCATTCCAGCGCCTCGTGGTGTATTTTGGCGCGGTCGAGGTCGAGCTTGAAATGGTCGGCATAGGCGTCGATCATCTGCAGGTAGTCTTCCTGGCTGCACTTGTGGAAGCCGAGCCAGAGACCGAAGCGATCGGAGAGGGAAACCTTCTCTTCGACGGCTTCCGACGGATTGATCGCTGTCGATTGTTCGTTCTCCATCATGTGACGCGGCAGCAGATGGCGACGGTTGGATGTGGCATAGAACAATACGTTGTCCGGACGGCCCTCGACGCCACCGTCGAGCGCTGCCTTCAGCGACTTGTAGGCGGTGTCGTCGTGGTCGAAGGAGAGGTCATCGCAGAAAATGATGATGCGGTGCGGCGCTGCCTTCAGAATGTCGAGGAGCACCGGCAGCGAGGAGATATCCTCGCGATGCACTTCGATGAGTTTCAGCGATACGCCGGTTGCGCGGCGTACATCCTCATGGACGGCCTTGACGAGCGAGGACTTGCCCATGCCGCGCGCGCCCCAGAGCAGGACGTTGTTGGCGGCAAAGCCGTCCGCGAAGCGCAAAGTGTTTTCGTGCAGAATGTCGCGCACATGGTCGACGCCGCGAATGAGGGTGATCGCCACCCGGTTCGGCCGCGGTACGGGCTGCAGATGAAGCCGGGCCGGAGCCCAGACGAAGCAGTCGGCCGCATTCCAGTCGTTGATGGCCGGAGCCGGTCCGGCCAGACGTTCGACGGCATCGGCAAGGCGACGAACTTCGGCAAGGATCAGGGCGTTTTGGTCTTCAGTCACCGTTTTCCTCCTGAATATTGAACAAGAAAGTCGTAAAATGCGCGCGCTGTCTTGCCGGGTATCATGCTCCTTTCTGGCCTGAAAGGCTAAGAGACCGGGAAAACGGTACGGTTGGCGGCTGTTTTTGTTGCAATCGCCATGCGCGTAACTATATTCCGGCCACCTGACGCGGGGCCCGGTTCCCGCAAGGAGTTCAAGGGAGTTCTCGATGTTTATCACCAACGCATATGCGCAGAGCGCGACAGATTCGGCCGCCAGCGCTTTCGGCGGATCCGGCTTTGAAATGATCATCCTGTTTGTACCGCTGATGGTCGTTTGGTATTTCCTTCTGATCCGTCCGCAGCGTGCACAGGCGAAGAAGCGTGACGAGATCCTGAAGAACATTCGCCGCGGCGATCAGATCGTTACCAGCGGCATTGTCGGCAAGGTCACTAAGGTCATCGACGACAAGGAACTCGAAGTCGAAATCGCAGACGGCGTTCGCATTCGCGTCGTCCGCAGCGCCATTTCGGAAGTTCGCGTCAAGGGCGAGCCCGTCAAGGCCGACGCTGCGTAAGCTTCTCCCGTGCAGGCAGCTCGCCTGACGAGTGCATGTCCTCGAAAATCGGAATCGACTTTCTTGAGGGACTGTGCACAAATTCAAGGTGTTACTGCGCCCTTGGTAAACCTCGGGGAGACTGGGGCGCAGTAGAGAAGCCAAAAATTCGAGAGAGCGATGCTGCACGTCTCCTGGTGGAAGACCACCCTGATCTGGTTCGCCGTTCTCTTGAGCGTGCTCCTTGCCGTTCCCAACCTGCTTGGGGAGCGCACCATTTCCTCTCTCCCTTCCTGGTGGGCGCATAGAAAGATCGGACTTGGGCTCGATCTGCGCGGCGGCTCGCATCTCCTGTTGAAGATCGAACGGGACGATATCGAGAAGGATCGCCTTGAGGATATCGTCGGCGATATCGGAACCCGATTGCGCACCGTCAATATCGCCTATTCCGGCTTGACCGGAACCGGACAGAAGATCGAACTCAAGATCAACGATCCCGCGCAGATCCAGGCCGCATTGACGGCGTTGCGACCGCTTACGGCGGGATCGGACAAGCCGGCCGTCAAGCTTTCCCAGGGTGACAACGGCGCGATGACGCTTGATATCACCAATGAGGATATCGACAGCCACGTCGCTTCCGCAGTCGCCCGGTCGATAAAGATCATTCACGATCGCATCGCACAGTTGGGAGTGGACGAGCCGTTGATCCGCCGCCAGGGGCGCGATCGTATTGCCGTGCAGGTGCCCGATCTTGCCGACCCGCAGCGATTGAAGAACCTTCTCGGCCAGCCCGCGGAATTGAGCTTCCGTTTCATCGATCAATCGATGTCGGTTCAGGACGCCATGGATGGTCATCCTCCGGCCGGGTCCGACGTCATGTTTTCGGAGGATGATCCGCCGGTCGGCTATCTGGTCCAGCGGCAACCCGTTCTCTCTAACGTGGATTTTGCCGATGCGACCGCGATGGTCAACAATCAGAACGGCGACGGCACGGTTTCCGTCAAGCTGACGCCGGAAGCCGCCCACCGTTTTGCGCAAACGACGGCAAGCAACCTCGGCCGGATCGTCGTCGTGGTGCTGGATGATCAGGTAATCTCGACGGCTGTGCTGAAGACCGTGATCGCAACGGGAGAGGTTGACATTCCCGGCGACTTCACGGCGCGCGGCGCGCAGGATCTGGCCGTCATGGTCAAGAGCGGGCCATTGCCTGCAACGCTGACGCCCGTCGAGGAGCGAACCATTCAGCCCGGCCTTGGCAGCGAGACGGCCCGTTACGGCATCATAGCCTGTATCGCCGCGGCGGTGTTTGTGACCGCGCTGATGATCGGCTTCTATCGCTTGCTGGGCGTTGTCGCGACCATCGCACTGATCATCAATATCACCATGGTCGTGGCGATCATGGGACTGTTCGGCATAGCGCTGACGTTGCCGGGCGTCGCCGCTATCGTGCTGATCATCGGTATCGGGCTTGATGCACTGGTGTTGATCTACGAGCGTGTGCGCGAGGAAGAAAAGAAGACGCATCTCCTTGTCGATGCGCTTCGCCACGGCTTCAACAGGGCGGCTGCGACGGTTGCGGATGCCAACCTGACGGTGCTGATCGTCGCTGCCATTCTCTTCTATGCAAGCAGCGGTTCCGTCCGCGGTTTTGCCGCAACCCTCATCATCGGCGTCTTCACCACGTTCTTCACGTCTTGCTTCGTCACGCGCTCGCTTGTCGATATGTGGATATCGCACCGCAAGCCGCGTACATTGCTGGTCGGTGTACGCAGCGGTGTTTTCGACAATGCCAACATCCGCTTTATGGGTATCCGCCGTTACACATTCACCGTGTCTGCGGCGTTGTCGGTCGCGACCCTCCTTGCCTTCGCGACGGTTGGCATGCATCTCGGCATCGATTTTGCCGGCGGCTCCATCATCGAGGTTCGCGCCAAGCAGGGCGTAGCCGATCCGACGAATATTCAATCCCGCCTCGAGGGTATCATCCCCGGCGATGTGCAGGTCGAGCGGCTTACCGATCGTCTGGGCGCCATTATTCGCGTGCATGCACAGGATGGTGGGGAGAACGCGGAACAGTCAGCCGTAACCCTGGTTCGCGAGGAGCTGAGTAAGGACTACGATTTCTCACGCGTCGAGGTCGTCGGCCCCGCTGTGTCCGGTGAGATCACGACGACTGCATCGTTTGCCGTGCTGGCGGCGCTTTTTGCAATTCTGATCTACATCTGGCTGCGGTTCGAATGGCAGTTCGCCGTCGGCGCGATCATCGCGACGATGCACGACGTCATACTGACGCTCGGTCTTTTCGTTCTGACGGGCATGGAATTCAACATGACCGGCATTGCCGCGATTCTGACGATCGTCGGCTATTCGCTGAACGATACCGTGGTCGTTTACGACCGCATGCGCGAAAACCTGAAGCGCTATTCGCAGATGCCGCTGCCGATCCTGATTGACGCTTCCATCAATCAGACACTATCGCGGACCATTCTGACATCCGCGACGACGCTTCTGGCGCTGCTCGCTCTCTACATTTTCGGTGGCCAGGTGATACGCTCTTTCACCTTCGTGCTACTTTTCGGCGTCGCTGTCGGCACTTTCTCGTCGATTTATATTGCGGCGCCCGTGCTGATCCTGTTCAAGCTGCGTCCGGACAAGTTCCAGACCGGCGGTGAAAGCAATGGGCCCGCCGCCGGCGACATTCAGTCAGGCAAACCAGCGGTGTAATACATTGGCTAAAGGTATAGAAATCCGTAACGCGCATTTTCCCGGGCGCGCACCGATCGACGCTTACGGCAATGGCGGCTTTCGCTTTGCCGACATGTCGCATCGCGGCTCGTTGCTTTGCCTGCCCTCGGGCATTTACGGCTGGGACATGCTGCAGGGCGATGCGCTGACCCCGGACCGCTTCCAGAAGGTTCTCGACGAAGCAGCCGAGATAGAGGTTTTGCTTGTCGGCACCGGCATGGAGTTGCGTCCGCTGCCTGCCGAGCTCAAGGCTGCCTTGCGCGCCAAGCAGATTTCGTCGGACCCGATGAGCACAGGCGCGGCGGTGCGCACCTTCAATATCATGCTGTCCGAGTCGCGTGCCGTAGCTGCTGCGCTGATCGCAGTCTGACGTCCGGACCGAGAGCATGACGACAACAGCCGCGCCCCGCGACAACAGGGACATTTGCCTTGCTACGCTTCGGGATACCGATCGTGATCGTTACCTCGCTTGCCTGCTGGCACCGGAAGACAAGCGCCCGGCGCTCGCAGCGCTCTATGCCTTCAATGCAGAATTGGCGCGCATCCGCGATCTGGTGCACGAGCCGTTGCCGGGTGAAGTGCGCATGCAATACTGGCGCGACCTTCTCGAAGGGCAGGCGCACGGCTCCAGTGAGGCCAATCCGATTGCCGCTGAACTCCTGAACGCCATCGAACAATACCGTTTGCCGCGGCAGACGTTGATCGACATGATCGATGCGCGCATCTTCGATCTTTACGACGACCCGATGGAGACCCGCGGCAATCTGGAAGGCTATGCCGGTGAAACGGCATCGGCGCTGATTCAGCTTGCCAGCCTGGTCCTGTCGTCGGAGGAAGCGAAGCTCTCGGCCGAAGCCGCCGGCCATGCCGGTGTCGCTCAGGCGATTGCCGGGCTGTTGTTGCTGATGCCGCTCTATCGTCATCGCGGCCAACTTTATCTGCCGATCGAAATTCTGTCGGCGACAGGCCTCGATCGTAATTCCTTCCTCGCCGGCGAGGACAAGGCGCGCATTTCCGTGGCAATCGAGGCATTTGCCGGACTTGGCCGCGAGCACCTTGCCAAGGCGAGGGCGGCCGGCCCCATACCGGCGGCCGTGTTTCCAGCGTTTCTGCCGGCAACACTGGCCGAACCGGTTTTGAAGAAGGCCCAGTCGCTTGGGGCCGGCATCTTCGATCGCCCGCTGGCACTGCCGCAATGGCGCCGGCAGATGCGCATGGCGATATCAGCGATCATAAAGAAGATCTGAAATACACCAAGCTCGCGCAAGTCTCGCCGTCTATGGAGATGGATGGGCACTTGATTTATATTTCAGGGGGATCTGCCGTGGGTATTGTCGTCTGGTGCATACTGTTTGCGATCGTCATCTTTTTTGCCTATTTCGCGACGCGCATGGCATCGCAGAACAAGGAAGACGGCCTGCACGATACCGGCCTGGCCATTTTAGAGTTCGGCCGCGCTTTTCCGACCGAGGCAATCCGTCAGCTGCAAACGACGGCCGATGGGCAGGCGCTTTTCGTGCGCTTGCATGACGACAAAGCGGGCTTCATGCGCAATGTGCGCAATCACTTCAGCGTTCATCTCATTGAGCCCGGCAGGGCGCGTGCCAAGCTTTCGGGAACCGGCCGCGGCCTGACGGTCGAGTTTCTGGACGTACCGCATCACAACGGCACTTTCGAGTTCAAGACGCCTGATGAAGCCGCGGAAGTCTCTCTCTGGCTGCTCGGCAATTATGTCGCTGGCGGCGATGATGAGAGGTTTGAACACCACGCGCCGCCGGCAAAGGCCTGAAACCTAGAGCATGTCGCGCAAAAGTGTGCAGCGGTTTTTGCGGCTACGACATGCGTGAAATCAAAGAGCTAAAGCGCGTGACGCGAATCTGAAAGATCGCGACGCGCTTTAGAAAGCTTCAGATTTCGGCCGCTTTTTCCGGAAACGTCGGAGCCGGCACGCCGAGCCAGCTGCCACAATCGGCCAACGCGCGCTTGGCGATGAGCTGGCGCTTCATGATCGTCTTGTCTTTGCCGCGGAAGCGCTTGACGCCTTCCGGCTTGACGATCGAGCCCGGCTCCAGTTCCGGGAAAAGCCCGAAATTGATGTTCATCGGCTGGAAGGAACGCTTGCCCGGCTCTTCGTCAGAGACGATGTGTCCGCCGGTGATGTGATTCAGCAGCGAGCCGAGCGCCGTCGTATTGGGCGGCAGCGATGCCGCTTCTCCCTTGCGCTCCGCCGCGGCGAAACGGCCGGCGAGCAGCCCGATGCTGGCGCTCTCCACGTAACCTTCGCAGCCGGTAATCTGGCCGGCAAAACGCAAGCCTGGTCGGGATTTCAGCACCAGTGAGCGGTCAAGCAGGGTCGGGGAGTTGATGTAAGTGTTGCGGTGCAGGCCGCCCAGGCGTGCGAACTCCGCATTTTCAAGTCCCGGAATCAGCCGGAAAATCTCGGCCTGTGCGCCATATTTCAGCTTCGTCTGGAAGCCGACCATGTTGTAGAGCGTGCCGAGCGCATTGTCCTGGCGCAGCTGAACGACTGCATAGGCCTTCACTGTGGGATTATGCGCATTGGTCAGGCCCATCGGCTTCATCGGCCCGTGGCGCAGCGTTTCGCGCCCACGCTCGGCCATGACCTCGATCGGCAGGCAGCCATCGAAATATGGTGTCCCTTCCCACTCCTTGAAGCCGACGGCGTCGCCGGCGATCAGGGCATCCAGGAAGGCGCTGTATTGCGCTTCGTCCATGGGGCAGTTGATATAGTCCTTGCCCGTACCACCTGGTCCAACCTTGTCATAGCGGGACTGATACCAGCAAATATCCATGTCGATGCTGTCGCGATAGACGATCGGCGCGATGGCGTCGAAGAAGGCGAGGGCATCGGCGCCGGTTTCGGCCTGAATGGCGCTGGCTAGCCCGGGTGCGGTCAGCGGTCCCGTCGCGATAATCGCCTGGTCCCACTCCTTCGGCGGCAATCCCTGGATCTCTTCACGCACGACAGTGATCAGCGGGTGGCTTGAGACAGCCTCCGTTACCGCGGCGGAAAAGCCATCGCGGTCGACTGCGAGCGCGCCGCCGGCCGGCACCTGATGCCTGTCGGCACATGCCATAATCAGCGAGCCAGCCATGCGCATTTCGGCATGGATGACGCCGACAGCATTGCTTGTGGCGTCGTCGGAGCGAAACGAATTCGAACATACAAGCTCGGCGAGATCGTCGGTCTTGTGCGCGTCGGTGCCGCGCACACCACGCATCTCATGCAGGATGACAGGCACACCGGCATTGGCGATCTGCCATGCGGCTTCCGAGCCGGCAAGGCCACCGCCGATGACGTGAATGGGAGAGTGAGAACTGGTCTGTGTCATGCGGGCGTCATTATCACGGGCAGGGCGACGATCCAATCGCTTTACCAAAGCATGCCGCTCGAAATTGCGTCACGGCTTTGCGATTGCGAGGCGTTCCCATCGCCCGGAATCAAAAACGGCGCCGAAGGGCGCCGTCTTGAAGCAGTCTGCAATTCCCTGCGATTAACGGAAGGAACGGGCAGCGATGTTGCGGATTTCATAGCGGCTGACGCCGATGTCCGAAAGGGTCTGGCTGGAGAGGTTGCCAAGTTCGTTCAGAGTGCGGCGGTAGCTGATCCAGTTCTTTGCAATGCGAATCGGGTTCATGATCTTGTCCTCGGTATCTTGTTCGCGGGCGGTACGATTACCGCCTCAGCTGTTGCACTCTATATAGGCGCAAACGCGCCTTTTGTGCAGTGCAAATAAAAGGCGTCTGCTATGCATTTGTGCAATATGACGCCCAAAAACCCACCAATGCTTAGAATTTGGACGGTTTGCGTCCTGCGAATGGCTCGTCGCGAATTATAAAATGTTGCGGTGCACAATGAACAAAAAGAACGCCCGTCGCGGAGGTCCGCAACGGGCGTTGAGAAGGCTTTCGCGAGTGGGCGAAGCCTATCCGGCGATTAGCGGCCGGTGGCTTCGCGAGCAACGCGATGGATGTCGGCGCGGTCGATGCCGAGGTCGTGCAGTTCACGGGCGCTCATGCGGCCGAGTTCGTTTACGGTCTGACGATACTTACGCCAGTTGTTGAAAGAGCGGGTCAGGTTCATTTTTTAGTCCCTTTCGAGGATCTGAAGATCTCGCAGCTCCGTGATTGGTGCCGCCGTCGATCTGATGCCTCCTTATATAGGCTGTGCCTCACGGACTAAAAGCGCCAAAGCATCATGTCACCCATGCGTAAACTGCATGTCTTACGGGCGATCTGCCTAAGAAGATGGCTGCTTTATGTGCATATCACGGCTGAAGCAAGAGCGAGGTTGGGCGCGTGGCTTTGTCTCAAGCCCAGCATTTCAGCACCTGTTGCGGTAGGTGCCGCCATTCAGCCATGTTTTTGCCAGCCTTGCGGTTTTGGGGTAGGTCGAGCTGCCGCATCGGCTAAGTTCGAGCCGTCCATTCTTGTGCGGCGGCGGCAATTCACCATCTGGCGGCGCTTCTCGTCTGAAGCCTCGTTTGAGGTGCATAAACCGATTTAAGTGGGTAAAAAAATAACGCCCACCGCGGGAGGAGGTGCGGTGGGCGTCATTTGTGGTGATTGACGACTGGGAGGAGGAGTGTCGTCAATCCATCGGAGCGCACTGGGAGGAGGAGTGTGCAGCTCCGAATTCTATGTCAGGATATCAATCCTCAGGCTCTTTCCGACCGGGGCCGGCGCAGCGCGCCACCGCTGTATTCTGTTGGGTAATTAATAGTATGACTTTTTCATTTTGTGCAGCGCAATATTTTCATGAGAGGTATGCTGTCTGCGCATGTCTTTCGTGAGTACCTCGATACCGGTCGTTAGAATACAGGCTAATCGCTTAATATCGCATTAACGAAAGCGCACCGACTGTGGATCGCTGAAGTGTGCTAACGCTTTGTCGTAGAGGGAATCGCAGCAAGGAGCCGGGATGTATAGAGGCAGGCTGGAGCGGGATCTGAAGATCTGGGTGGAGAAAGGTCTCGTCGACGCGGCGGCGGCAAAGGCCGTGCTGCGCGAATATGATGGGCGTCAGACCAGCTTTAGCGCGGGTCGGGTGTTAACCATCATCGCGTCTGTGCTTCTAGGCCTGGCGCTCCTGCTCTTCATTTCAGCGAATTGGGAGGCGATCCCGAGGATCGTGCGCCTTACATCGCTTGTCGCCATGATATGGGCTTTCTATCTCGGCGCCGCCTATCTGCTGGCTTCCGGGCGTTCCATTCTGGCGTCGGCACTCCTCATTCTCGGGACTTTGAGTTTTGGCGGTGCCATGGCGCTTGTCGGACAGATGTACAATATGTCCGGCGACGAACTGACGATGTTAATCGTCTGGTTCGCGGCGGCGTGCATCGTGGCCGCTCTGTTTCGCTCCAGCGCGCAGGTCGCGCTTGCCGGCTTTCTCGCCTGGGCATTTTGCGGCGCCTATTTGTGGGACCATTTCAACCAGTGGAAGGGCGCCATGCCCTGGGTGCCGTTGTTGATGGC
>NZ_JAELUG010001089.1 GCF_016429255.1 Rhizobium sp. ASV8 | reverse complement strand
AGCTGTGACAATTCAAACGGTGAGCAGGCATAAACGTTTCGGCAGCTCTGTGGTGACAAGTGGTGGTGGCGTCGAGGTACTAGTGCAACAGTCTGCGGAGACTAATGGAAACGGGCGTCGAGCCTGCCTGGCTGCTCCAGCACAATACTTAGTCGTAGTCTTCGTATCCAATCGATTACCAGATGCTGGCAAAAACAATAATTGGGCTGATCGGCGTCGAGATGGGACCAGAAGTCGGTCAACGATGAAGGTCAGGTTGTGAGAACGAAGTTCCAGAGAGCCAGGTGGGCTGCTTATTATGTGGCGGCCCGAGCCTTGGTCACTGGCGGGAGCCCACCGCAGCTTATTACCTGTGTACCTAGAACAGTACCTACAGTACTACT
>NZ_JAELUG010001088.1 GCF_016429255.1 Rhizobium sp. ASV8 | reverse complement strand
CATGTACGGCGAATTGGAGCCGCTGGCATCTACCCATTCGTCTTCCGGGTCCTCGCCACCAATGTCAAAGGTGACCTGCGCCTTGTTTCCTTTGTGTTGGTTTATACCGGTGCCACTCGAGGGTCGGTGCAACTTATCGGAAGAAGAGCGGTGATCGGCTTTGGCGACTTCGCCATGCGAGCGATTCCGCTTCAGCAGGCTGTTGTGAGACTCGCTCTTGGGCAGATTGCCAGAGGAACTGTTGCGCGACAACTTGACTTCGCTCGTGGAGCGACGGTGTGCCGAGGCTGATGGTTGAGCAGAAAGTCGAGACTGGCTGCTGCGATCCGACGGCGAGGTTGTGCGGCGTGTCAACTTTGGTGCAGCCTGGTGATGACCATGGC
>NZ_JAELUG010001087.1 GCF_016429255.1 Rhizobium sp. ASV8 | reverse complement strand
AGACAGGAGCGCGTAGAGGATATTGAGCTTCATGTTTCTATGTTGGTGATGGATAAGTTGCGTTGGAAAGAATTTATGCAAGATGTCCCCCAAACTTTTATATATATATTCTCTCTCTGTGGTTCATGTTGCTAATCTGATTGCCTTGGGCCATTTCGGAGCATCTTGTAGTACACAGTACGCCCGTGTCGTCACACAACGGGCCTATTGCTCATACTGTTACGCCATGAGTCTCGGCTAGAATACAATACTAACTGTGCCGTTCGTCACGGCTGATTTGACCTCGGAATCTATTGGCCAAGCCGAGACTTTCAGGAAGCCACAATCACTACAATAAACACGGTGAGCTTTGCGACGTCGTAATATTGGCCCACGGCTAGTAT
>NZ_JAELUG010001086.1 GCF_016429255.1 Rhizobium sp. ASV8 | reverse complement strand
ATATAGCTAGGACGTACTCCTTTTCATTCCAGAAGCTAAAGGTGATATTTTCCCAGCCGTGGGTGTCGGAAACGCCGGCGATACCGTCCTCGCCCCAGCGAAAGGCTCGAGATCGGGCATGTTCGTGGGGAAAGTCTGGAGCACAAGGTACAAGTCAGCGTTCTATCCCAATTCGACTACGACAAGGGCCAAAAGGCATTCTCACGGCTCCATGCGTCTCCATCATGGCTGTAGTCTTCACGGACTGAATAGAAAACTCTGTTAGCACCAGCTCAATGGACAGATGATGGAGCGGAGGCGAGTACCGGTTGCCCACTGGCGCTCAGCAACGTAGGGACCCCATTTCTTCCAATACTTTTTTCTATCGCGGTCCTCCTTAAGGC
>NZ_JAELUG010001085.1 GCF_016429255.1 Rhizobium sp. ASV8 | reverse complement strand
CCCCCCCCCCCCCCCCCCCCCCCCCCCCCCCCCCCCCCCCCCCCCCCCCCCCCCCCTCGCCCTCCCCCGCCCCCCCCCCCCTCCCACACCCACGACACGTCGTCGGCAGCGTCAGATGTGTATCAGAGACAGCCTCCCGAGGAACATGGGCCCGTAGAAGTCTGCATTACTTGAGCAAGGACTCAGCTGGATATTCGATGCTCGAGTTACATTCTCAAGACTGCGGGCGCCAAAGATCTGCTGATTCCAAACTGTCTCTGATACACATCTCCGAGCCCACGAGACGGTCTATTAAAACTCGTATGCCGTCTTCAGCTTAAACATAGGGGCGGGCGGGGGGGGGGAGGGGGGGGGGGGCGAGATGGGCGGGTGGGGAGGTGGGT
>NZ_JAELUG010001084.1 GCF_016429255.1 Rhizobium sp. ASV8 | reverse complement strand
CCCCCCCCCCCCCCCCCCCCCCCCCCCCCCCCCCCCCCCCCCCCCCCCCCCCCCCCCCCCTTTTCAAGCACAAGAGGTCATACGAGATTTAATAGACCGTCTCGTGGGCTCGGAGATGTGTATCAGACACCCCATTATGCGTTTTTAACCTGTGTTTCTTTACATTGCTTTTATTAAAATTTTAGAAATCGAGGCTCAGTATTCTCTCCCTTTGGAAATGAGGACTCCCGGCACTCGGACTTATTACGCACCTGTCTCTTATACACATCTGACGCTGCCGACGACGTGTCGTGGGTGTATATCGAGGTGGTGGGCGGGGGAGTATAAGAGGGGGGGGGGGGGGGGGGGGGGGGGGGGGGGGGGGGGGGGGGGGGGGGGGGGGG
>NZ_JAELUG010001083.1 GCF_016429255.1 Rhizobium sp. ASV8 | reverse complement strand
GATTAAGGAAATCAAGGAGGTCATTGAGCTCGGTCTGAAGCACCCTGAGCTCTTTGAATCTCTGGGTATCGCACAGCCCAAGGGCGTTTTGCTCTATGGCCCGCCCGGTACCGGAAAGACACTACTGGCCCGAGCCGTTGCCCACCACACTGCCTGCAAGTTTATTCGAGTTTCAGGATCCGAGCTGGTCCAAAAATACATTGGTGAAGGAAGCCGAATGGTGCGAGAGCTGTTCATCATGGCCAGAGAGCATGCGCCATCCATTATCTTCATGGACGAGATTGACAGTATCGGTTCATCGCGAGTAGAGGGCTCATCTGGTGGCGATTCCGAAGTGCAGCGAACCATGTTGGAGCTTCTCAACCAGCTCGACGGCTTCGAGC
>NZ_JAELUG010001082.1 GCF_016429255.1 Rhizobium sp. ASV8 | reverse complement strand
CCCCCCCCCCCCCCCCCCCCCCCCCCCCCCCCCCCCCCCCCCCCCCCCCCCCCCCCCCCTTTTCCACCCCCAACCCGCCAACCGCGATTTAATAGACCGTCTCGTGGGCTCGGAGATGTGTATACCCCCCCCCTGCTTGTCGGCGTTTCTTCACATACTGCGCTACGAGGCGATTTAAAGGACTGTTGCAGCAAAGAGTCTCTTTTAAGAGCCCGTACAGTCTCTTCAAGCCGTTTAATCCGCTCTTCCGGCTGTCTCTTATACACATCTGACGCTGCCGACGACGTGTCGTGGGGGGTGTTGTGGGGGGGGGGCGGGGGGGGGGGGAGGGGGGGGGGGGGGGGGGGGGGGGGGGGGGGGGGGGGGGGGGGGGGGGGGGGGGG
>NZ_JAELUG010001081.1 GCF_016429255.1 Rhizobium sp. ASV8 | reverse complement strand
CCCCCCCCCCCCCCCCCCCCCCCCCCCCCCCCCCCCCCCCCCCCCCCCCCCCCCCCCCCTTTTCCCCCCACACGACGGCATCCGAGATTTAATAGACCGTCTCGTGGGCTCGGAGATGTGTCTCAGACCCCCCTATCCTGATGAAGGGGAAAAGTCGACTAGCAACAGAGAGCCTTACCTTGAAATCGTGCCGACAGGCTGCGGCAAAAAAGGACGACTGGGTGCATAGTATCGCTTTGTGTAGATTGTACCTGTCTCTTATACACATCTGACGCTGCCGACGACGTGTCGTGGGTGTAGATCTCGGTGGGGGGCGGGTCGGTATAAAGGGGGGGGGGGGGGGGGGGGGGGGGGGGGGGGGGGGGGGGGGGGGGGGGGGGGGG
>NZ_JAELUG010001080.1 GCF_016429255.1 Rhizobium sp. ASV8 | reverse complement strand
CCCCCCCCCCCCCCCCCCCCCCCCCCCCCCCCCCCCCCCCCCCCCCCCCCCCCCCCCCCCTTTACACCCCGAAGCCGGAAAACGAGATTTAATAGACCGTCTCGTGGGCTCGGAGATGTGTATAAGAGCCCCGTGCAATATCTCGTCGACCCCTGGCCCGAGTAAATGAAAGCTAACCAGTATTTCTACAACAGCCTGCGAAACCGCTACTTGGCGAAGTATTCACTGCCTGTTTGTTTGGCCACTACATCCTGTCTCTTATACACATCTGACGCTGCCGACGACGTGTCGTGGGTGGGGATAGCGGTGGGGGGGGGGGCGGGGAGGGAGGGGGGGGGGGGGGGGGGGGGGGGGGGGGGGGGGGGGGGGGGGGGGGGGGGGGG
>NZ_JAELUG010000113.1 GCF_016429255.1 Rhizobium sp. ASV8 | reverse complement strand
ACGACACGTCGTCGGCAGCGTCAGATGTGTATAAGAGACAGGGTGTATTCCTCCCAGTGCACGCGGCTCTGCAGATCCATCGGCGACAGCTTCCACTGCTTCAGCGGATCCTGGATGCGCATGTTGAAACGGAATTCCTGCTCTTCATCCGTAATGGAGAACCAGTATTTGAGCAGAATGATGCCTGAGCGAACGAGCATGCGCTCGAAATCCGGCACAGAGCGGAAGAACTCTTCCAGCTCTTCCGAAGAGCAGAAGCCCATGACGCGCTCGACACCGGCGCGATTGTACCAGCTGCGGTCGAAGAGCACCATTTCGCCCGCCGTCGGCAGGTGAGCGGTATAGCGTTGGAAATACCACTGATGCCGTTCGCGCTCGGTCGGTGCCGGCAGCGCAACCACGCGGCAGACGCGCGGATTGAGGCGTTGGGTAACGCGCTTGATCGCGCCGCCCTTGCCGGCGGAATCGCGGCCCTCGAACAGCACCACGACCTTGAGCTTCTTGTATTGGACCCAGTCCTGCAGGCGCACCAGCTCATGCTGAAGGCGGAAAAGTTCGCGGAAATAGATCCGGCGGTCGAGCGTCGCTTCGCCTTCGCTGATCAGGCCCTCCGCGACCAATTCGTCCAGGCGGTCCTCTTCGAGCTGCATCTCCAGCTCTTCGTCGAAGCTGTCGACGATCTCATCCTTGATGCGGCTGAGGGGATCCTGGGTTTCGTCGTTCATTGAGCGTCTCCTGCCCTGTTTCTTGTTGATGTTGCAATCGGCGACCGAGGGATAGCCGGCGGAGTTGCTTCACGCGCCCGCCGGTCACGTTTGATTATTACTCGGCGGTCCAGCCGCCGTCGACGGAAAGCGTCGTGCCGGTGATTTGTTTTGCGGCATCGCCGCACAGGAAGACGGCAATGGCGGCCACTTCGTCGACGGTCACGAATTCCTTCGTCGGCTGGGCGGCGAGCAATACGTCGTGCTTGACCTGCTCTTCCGTCATGTTGCGCGCTTTCATGGTTTCGGGAATCTGCTTTTCGACAAGCGGGGTCCAGACATAGCCGGGCGCGATGGAATTGACGGTGACGCCATCCCGCGCCGCTTCAAGCGCGATGGTCTTGGTGAGGCCGGTGATGCCGTGCTTTGCCGAAACATAGGCCGACTTGAATGGCGAGGCGACCAGCGCATGTGCCGAGGACGTGTTGATGATGCGGCCCCATTTGCGCGCCTTCATGCCTGGAATGGCGGCCTTGATGGCGTAGAAGGCGGCAAGCAGGTTGATCCGGATAATCGCTTCCCACTTGTCGTCGGGAAATTCCTCGATCGGCGCAACGAACTGGATGCCGGCATTGTTGACGAGAACGTCGAGGCTGCCGAAGGCTTCCTCCGCCTCGTGCACCATTGATGTCACTTCTTCGCCGTTCATCATGTTGGCGCCGGAATAGCGGCATTTCACGCCGAAGTCGGCCTCGATGGCTGCGCGTTCCTTTTCGATCGCGTCGGCATCGCCGAGGCCGTTGATCGTCACATTCGCACCCTCAGCGGCAAAGGCCCGCGCAATCGCAAGCCCGATGCCGCTCGTCGAACCGGTGACAAGCGCATTCTTCGAAGTCAACGAACCCATGATGCAACTCCTGCAATCTCTATGACAAGGTTGAGCAAATTGAAAATGCCGAGGTGAGCGCACACTGCCAGCGTCGTATGTCGCTTTGATAACAGGTGCCGCCGGGTATTCGAGCGTGATGCCGAACAGTGCAGGCGGCTTTCGGACGACATCACGCTCTAATTCCTTGATTCTGTAGCCGGATGCTTTTGGGTCGAACGGACCTGAAATCATCCGGCTCCGGCGGCAACCATCCGGCAACTGACACTTCGCTGTCATGCAACCGTGCAAGTTTTCGCCGCGGCGCAGAGCTATTTTCTCTAACGACGGAAAATAAGATGAAGGTCGAAGACATTCTCAAGCATGCCTATGCGATGCCACTGACCAATCCCTCTTACCCGCCTGGCCCCTACCGGTTCTTCGACCGCGAATACATCGTCATCACCTACCGCACTTCGCGTGAAGCGCTTGAGGCCATCGTGCCCGAGCCGCTTGAAATCGACGAACCGCTGGTGAAGTACGAGTTCATCCGCATGCCGGATTCCACCGGTTTCGGTGACTATACCGAAACGGGGCAGGTCATCCCGGTGCGATATCGGGGCCAGGCCGGCAGCTATGTCCATTCGATGTATCTCGACGACGATGCGCCGATCACCGGCGGCCGCGAAATCTGGGGCTTCCCGAAGAAGCTAGCCAATCCGAAGATCGTCAACGAGGGCGAGGTCATCGTCGGCACGCTGCACTACGGTAGCGTTCTTTGCGCCACCGGCACGATGGGCTACAAGCACAAGCCGATCGATCAGGCGCCATTGCTTGCCTCTCTCTCCGAGCCCAATTTCCTCATCAAGATTGTTCCGCATGTCGACGCCACGCCGCGCATCTGCGAGCTGGTGCGCTACTACCTGACCGACATCACCATCAAGGAAGCCTGGACTTCGCCGGCCGCCCTCGATCTCAGGCCGCATGTCATGGCCGATGTCGCCCGGCTGCCGGTTCTGGAGGTGATCTCCGCGGTGCATTTCACGGCAAACCTGACGCTTGGGCTGGGCGAAGTCGTTTACGACTATCTTGCCGAGCGCAGATAGCCAAAAGCCTTTTTATCACTTCATCTGGAGACGACCGTGCTCGAACGAAACACCAAGCCCGCAGTGCCGACAATCCCGGAAATTGCCACGCAATATGATCGGGTCGCCCTCGTATTTCAGGGCGGCGGTGCCCTCGGCGCCTATCAGGCCGGCGTTTATCAGGCTTTGGCCGAAGCAGGCTGCGAGCCGACTTGGCTCTCGGGCGTCTCGATTGGCGCGGTCAATGCGGCGATCATTGCCGGCAACGAGCCGAGCCGCCGCTTGCCGCGCCTGGAGCAATTCTGGCAGATCATTTCCGGCCGCAAGATCTGGGCCTACACGCCGGAAGGCGACGTCTTTCGCGATATCCGCAACCGCACCAGCTCATGGATGACCATGACGATGGGGCAGCCGGGCTTCTTCAAGCCGCGCTTTCCCAATCCCTGGTTTGAATTGCCGGGGGCGGAAGGCGCCACCAGCTTCTATGATTCCTCGGAGTTGAAGAAGACGCTGGAGATGCTGATCGATTTCGATGTGCTGAACGACGGCAAGAAACGCTTCAGCGTCGGCGCGGTCAATGTCCGCACCGGCAATTTCGTCTATTTCGACACCGACAACATTCGCATCGAGCCCGAGCACATCATGGCGAGCGGCGCCTTGCCTCCGGCGTTGCCGGCGATCCGCATCGAGGGCGAATACTATTGGGATGGCGGCATCGTTTCCAACACGCCGCTGCAATATCTCCTCGACCAGGAAGAGGATCGCAGCTCGTTGGTGTTCCAGGTGGATTTGTTCAGCGCACGCGGCGTCCTGCCGCGCAGCATGCCGGATGTGCTGTCGCGCCACAAAGACATTATGTATTCGAGCCGCACCCGGCAGAATACCGACAATTTCAAGCGTATCCACGGACTGAAGATGAAGCTGCTGAACGCGCTGAAACGCGTTCCGAAAGATCAGCTGACGCCGGAAGAGGAGGAGCTGATCACGGACTATTCCGACGCCGGCGTCGTCAACATCGTGCACCTGATCTATCAGCACAAGAATTACGAGGGTCATGCCAAGGACTATGAATTCTCTGGCACCTCGATGCGCGAGCATTGGGATATGGGGCTGGAAGATACCAAGCGCACGCTGCGCCACACCGAATGGCTGCTTCCGCCCTTTACCGATGATGCGGTTGCGATCCATGACCTTCATCGCGAAGATCCGGTATGACCGGTGCGAGGATAAGCCTGACCTCGTGCTATCTGGCGGAGAGGTCAGGCTGAGCAGAAAACGGACTACGGCTGATATCAGCGCGGCTTGTAGCTGACCGAAATCTTGGCGCCCGCCAAGGCTGTCTGTGCCAGTTGGGCGGGATCGAGGCCCAGCGAACCGATCTGTAGAGGCCTGTTGAAGGCAAGGTCGAGCGTGAAGAAGCCTGTGGGATGGGGAAGATCCTGCAGGAAGCGGAGCAGGGCCTTCTTCGATTCGGCATCGATCTGGCTGTCAGGCAGAATCTGCAGCGCCGTTGCGGCATTGTTACGCAATTGAGCAATAGCCTGAGCCGGATCGTCCGAGCCCGTCGCCTGCGGCAAGAGCGAAACAAGCGACGGCACCGCCATTCCCTCGAAGAGCCCTTGATTGTCGAGCCGGAAGCGCAAATGTGTCAAACCGGCGGAACCGCCTTCGGCCAAAGCCTTAACATTCGTATCCTTTGGCAGGGTCAATTCAGCCGATAGCGATGCCCTGCCGAGACGCAGGTTGGTGAGCTGAACTTCCTGGATATCGAGATAGCCATCCTTCGGATCGAAGCGGAACGAGCCGGAAATATCCATCGGCCATTGCTGGACCGTGGTGATGTAATTGGCGAGCGCGTTATCCATCAGCGGCGTGAAGCGTATACCTTCGATGGAGAGACGTCCCCAGTTGGGCATGTTTTCAGGTTTGGTGGTGATGGATTTGAGGAAGTTGACCAGATTGTCGCCCTTCAATTCCGCATGTTCGAACGTCCATCCAAATCTGCTGCCCGATTTGAAGAGGCCATTCGTCACCGCGCAGCCATCATGCAGCTCGGATACTGCGAAGCCGTCCGCATGTTGAATGATGTCGCTGCCATTGACGAGGTCTGCACACGGCGTTTCGGCTGCCCTGGCGGAGAGAGGAGCAAGCGAAAGGAGGAGGGGCAACAGGAGGAAGGTGCGCATCTTGACATCTATCTCTTTGGAGAAATCGGCAGATATGGAGGCGTGCCATGTTTCCGGCTGGGCTCCGTATGTCAAGTCACGATCACTCGACATCGACGCTGCCCGTCCAGACGGGCGTCCGGATTGGCGGGGCGAGCCTCAGGCCGAGAGCTTCAAAGTCTCGGATTTGGTCCGATCGCCGCGGCTGCTGTAGGGCAGGATGCGGCGCAGAACTTCCTGGGCGAGCGTCTGTGCATTCTGCTGCGCCTTGTCGAGATTGCTGACGCTTTCCGAGGTGATGGAATAGAGGGTCTGGCCGTAGCCGAAAACCTCGCGATAGGCCGCACGCTCGATGATCGGCGTCGAAAGCACATGCACCCGCCGGCTTGAGAGCAATTCTTTCACCGATTGCAGCGCGCGTGTCGTCACCATCGGATTGACGCGCGTCAGCACGACCGAATGCGGAATGCGGATATCGGCGCGATCTTCCAGATATTGCAGCAGCTCGATGACATTGGTGGCGCCTTCCGCATCCATGGCGGAGCCTTGGACGGGAATGAGAACATAGTTCGAATGACCGAGCGCCTGGGCGAGCAAGGGGCTACGTGCCCCGGGCAGGTCTATGAGCAGGAAATCGACCTTGTCACGCAACTTGCGCGCATGCTGGCCGAGATTGGCTGATGTCACATAGGGAACGACGGAAAGAGAGGCCGGTGCCCTGTCGCCCAGTCGCTCGTGCCACTTGGAAATCCAAAGCTGCGGATCCGCATCCAGCACAGTCACGGAAAAGCCCATTCTGGCGAGTTCGCAGGCGACGATAACGACGGCAGTGGTCTTGCCGGCGCCGCCCTTGGTGTTGGCAAAGGTCAGAACGGCCATAGGTGCTCCCTGGGCGTATCGGTGTGGCAACTCAAAGGGTAACGAGAGCCCGTCATGGCTTGCGGGGATCGTTACGCATTTATGGTTAACAAACCATTTTGAACCCGGCTGCGGTCTATTCGTTGGCATCTTTGACCATCAATGCCGCTTGTCGGCGGCCAGGATTTCGCGGGCAATGTGATCCAGCGCTACGGTCCGGTCGACGCCACCATGGGCAATTGCTTCTTTCGGCATGCCGAAAACGACGGATGTTTCCTCGTCCTGGGCGACCGTAAAGGCGCCGGCATCGTGCATCTCCTTCATGCCGCGCGCGCCGTCGTCTCCCATGCCGGTCATGATGACGCCCATGGCGTTGCCTGCAGCAGACCGCGCGGCGGACCGGAAGAGTACATCGACGGAGGGCCGATGCCTGGAAACCAGGGGGCCATCCTTGATGGCAACAACATAGCGAGCGCCCTGTCGCTCCAGCAGAATATGCTTGCCGCCCGGCGCGATGAGCACATGGCCGCGCAGAACCGGATCGCCGTGTTCGGCTTCCTTGACCTCCACTTCGCAAAGGCTGTTCAGGCGCTTGGCGAAGGCGGCAGTGAATTTTTCCGGCATGTGCTGCACGATGACCATTCCTGGTGTGTTGGCCGGCAGTGCCACGAGCAGTTCGCGCAGCGCCTCCGTGCCGCCCGTCGAGGCTCCCACACAGACAACCATTTCGGTCGTTTTCGCCATGGCCCGGCCGGTGGGTGGAGGTAGCACGACATCGGCCGTCAGCTTTGCCGTCGGCTCCGTCGAGGCGATTACGCGCCTGCGCGCCGTTCCCAATCGGGCTGCGGCGGCACCTTTCACCGTTTCCCGGATCATCGCTCCTGCTTCCGCCAAATGGTCGGCTGCCGCAATCTTCGGCTTCAGGATGATATCGACGGCGCCGGCCTCCAAAGCCTGCATCAGCGTCTCCGAACCGGCCTCGGTCAGGGAGGAACACATGACGACCGGAATGGGACGCTGCGTCATCAGCTTGCGCAGAAAGGTAATGCCATCCATTCGGGGCATCTCGACATCGAGCGTTATGACGTCGGGGATTTCCTCCTGGATCTTCTTGGCGGCCATGAAGGGATCGGCGGCGGCTCCCATCACTTCGATTTCAGGATCTGCCGACAATACCTGTGTCATGACCTGGCGTACGCTGGCGGAATCGTCGACGATGAGCACGCGGATCTTCTTGGCCATGTGCCTCAGACCTTTCGGAACACGGTGTTGGCGACCTGTTTCACCGGCAGATTGAGCCCGCTGATCGTCTCGGAGTGGCCAACATAGAGGAAGCCGCCCGTTACCAGCTTGTCGCAGAGCCTCGCCAGCACCTTCTCCTGCGTCGGCTTGTCGAAGTAGATCAGCACGTTTCGGCAGAAGACGATGTGGACCTTGTCGCCGATCTCATAGGCACGGTCCATCAGGTTGAGACGGCCAAAGGCGATCCTCGCGCGCAGCTTGGGATGGATCCGCACTTCGCCGCGTTGCGGATCGCGCGGTTCCATGATGTAGCGGCTGCGTTTCTGCCCGTCGACGGGATCGACCATTCCGGTCGGGTAAATGCCCTTGCGCGCCGCCTTGAGGACGTCGGTGGAAAGATCCGTGGCGAGAATGCTGTAGTCCGGAGCGCCGCGAGCCTCGCGATAGTCCTCCAGCACCATGGCGATGGTATAGGGTTCGGCGCCGACGGAGCAGGCTGCGCTCCAGATGCGCAGACGATTATGGCCGGCCGCCACGAGTTCGGGCAGGGCGGATCGTTCGAGATGCTCGAAATGCTTCGGTTCGCGGAAGAAATCCGTCTTGTTGGTGGTAACCGCGTCGATGAGGTGAATGGCCTCCCGGTCGATGCCGCCATGCTTGAAGAGATAGTCGCAATAATCGTCGAGATCGACGATGCCGGTCGCCCTCAGCCGGCGCCGCAAGCGTCCCTCCAGCATGGTGCGCTTGGCCGGGGGCATCTTGATGCCGCTGTAATCATAGATGTATCGGGCAAGCTGGTCGAAGTTTCGCCGGCTCAACCCGTTGTCCGTGTAGTCTCTTGCATCCTGCGCTGGCACGTTACGTCTCACTCAAACGGCGGCAAATTCTGAAGCGTTTCGACCAACGCCGACACCCATCAACGACACCTTGTCGGAGGAGGAGAAGAGCTTGGCGAGGTCGATGATGACAACAAAGCCATTCTCCCGACGCACCACGCCTGCGATGTATTCGGAGGGCCAGCGCACCCCGATATCGGGGGCGCTTTCGATTGTCTGGTGCTTGAACGAAGTCACTTCGAAGACGCGATCGGCGACCAGACCGAGCGTCAGCGCCTTCTCCGCGATCGGAATATCGATCACGAGGATGCGCGTATGCGGCGTCTTGGCGGTGGCCGACATGCCTAGCCGAAGGCGCAGGTCGATGACCGGCACGCCCTGACCGCGCACGTCCCGCAGGCCGAGCAGATAGTCCGGTCCGTGTGGAATCCGGAAGGCATCCTGATGGTCCAGGATTTCCCGGACCACCTCGACCGGAACGGCGAAGGATTCCTCGCCGAGTCCGAACGTCACATACTGAGCTTCGGTGCTGGTAGCGACCATTTATGCGCTCTCCTTGAAGTCGTTGTCGTCGGCGTCGGGTCCACCCATGGACATGTCGAGGGTGAAGCCCTTGAGGCGAGCCTGCTGCGCGGCGACGCTGTTGTCGGAGCGAGCGGCAGGTGCCCTGGCAACAGGTGCCTTGACGGCGGGCTTGGCCTTGGCCGCACCCATCGCATGATGGATGGGATTGTGCGCCGGCTGGGCCTTGCTGCGGGCATTCGCCTGGTCGACCTTGAAGAAGGCGATGGAGGCCTGCAGTTCCTCGGCCTGTGCAGCGAGTTCTTCGGAGGTTGCCGACATCTCTTCGGAAGCGCCGGCATTCTGCTGCGTCACCTTGTCGAGCTGCTGGATCGCTTCGTTGATCTGCGAGGCGCCGATATCCTGCTCGCGGCAGGCGGCCGAGATTTCGGCGACCAGTTCCGCCGTCTTGCGGATATCGGGCACGAGGCGCGAGAGCATGTCGCCGGCCTCGGTCGCGACCGACACGGTCTCGCCGGAGAGGCTGGAGATTTCGGCTGCTGCGGCCTGGCTGCGTTCGGCAAGCTTGCGCACTTCCGAGGCGACGACGGCAAAGCCGCGACCATGTTCGCCGGCACGGGCGGCCTCGACGGCGGCGTTGAGGGCAAGCAGGTCTGTCTGGCGCGCGATTTCCTGAACGATGGAGATCTTCTCGGCAATGGTGCGCATGGCGTTGACGGCACGATCGACGGCCTGGCCGCTGATCTCGGCATCCTTGGCGGACTGACGGGCGATCTTTTCCGTCTGGGCGGCGTTGTCGGCATTCTGCTTGATGTTGGCTGCCATTTCCTCCATCGAGGCGGAGGCCTCTTCGGCGGAGGAGGCCTGCTCGGTGGCACCCTGCGACAGCTGCTCGGAGCCTGCCGACAGCTGCTGGCTGCCGGAGGAGACGTTGTCGGACGCCGACAATGCATCCGCAACAACACCCCGAAGCCGCTCGACCATCGACAGCAGCGAAACGCCGAGCGTGTCCTTATCCGACATCGGCTTCGGCTTGACCGTCAGATCGCCGTTGGCGATCTGGTCGGCGATGGTTGCGGTGTTGCGCAGATTGCCGGTCATGACATTGATGGTGTCAACAAGATCCTTGATCTCGTCGTTGGTCTTGATCTCGATATTCTGATTGAGATCACCGATGGCCACACCTTCTGCGACCGTCTGGATCTTCTTCAGGCCGCGATTGATGCCGAGCGCGATCCACAGGGCGACGGCGATCGACAGCGCAAACATGACGGCCAGCGAGGTCAGAAGCAGATTGCGGGCAAAGGCATATTGGTCGTTGGTTGCCAGATCGGTTGCATGCAGGTCTGTGGCGATGGCCTTGTTGACGACATCGAGCGCTCCCAGCAGAGCGATGCTGGCTTTGCGCCCTTCTCCCATGGAGAGCTCTCCGGCGCGGCGATTGCTGTCCGTCGAATTTTCGATGGCCAATTTCAGGATCTGCTCGTCGATCTGCCTCCAGGCCGGGTATTGCTTCGAGAATTCGGCAACCTTTTCCGCAATCGCGGGGTCCTGCGCAAGCTTGGCTGCGAGCTGTTCCGCCTTCGCCGTGTTCGCACGGACCTCGTCGACATAGCCGGCAATTGCCTGCGGATCGGTATTGAGAACGGCGTTCTTTTCGCTGGCGATCGCGTTCATCACGGCAAACGAAAGATCTGCCGAATTGCGCTGGTTTTCAGCCGGACCCTGGACGATGTCGGTGATGGCGGAATTGAGGGAGGACAGGCTCATGATCGCAAGGGCCGACATGCCGGTCGACATCAGGATCAGGAGGCCGAATGCGAGGGTCAATTTCAGTTTGATGGTAAAGCGCATCTCTGGAGAATTCCTGGAAAGGGAGGGGTTCCGTGATCGAAGTTTGAAGAAGTCAGACGGAGACCGTCTGGATGCGCGAAGACCGATACATTCACCCTTCCGCGAACCGGAGGCCGGCTCTTGAGGCCTGCGGTAGCATTCGCCGGCCTTTGATCCGGCGCGTTGCAGCGCCGGATCCTGTTGGTATCAAGCCAGCCGCTTAGGCGCTCTGGCGAAAGTCGTTGTCGTCGGCATCAGGTCCACCCATGGACATGTCGAGGGTGAAGCCCTTGAGACGAGCCTGCTGCGCGGCGACGCTGTTGTCGGCACGCGCGGCAGCTGCCCTGGCAACAGGTGCTTTGACGGCAGGCTTGGCCTTGGCCGCACCCATGGCGTGATGGATGGGGTTGTGCGCCGGCTGGGTCTTGCCGCGGGCATTGGCCTGGTCGACCTTGAAGAAGGCGATGGAGGCCTGTAGTTCCTCGGCCTGTGCAGCGAGTTCTTCGGAGGTTGCCGACATCTCTTCGGAAGCGCCGGCATTCTGCTGCGTCACCTTGTCGAGCTGTTGGATCGCCTCGTTGATCTGCGATGCGCCGATATCCTGCTCGCGGCAGGCGGCCGAGATTTCGGCGACCAGTTCCGCCGTCTTGCGGATGTCGGGCACGAGGCGCGAGAGCATGTCGCCGGCCTCGGTCGCGACCGACACGGTCTCGCCGGAGAGGCTGGAGATTTCGGCTGCTGCGGCCTGGCTGCGCTCGGCAAGCTTGCGCACTTCCGAGGCGACGACGGCAAAGCCGCGACCATGTTCGCCGGCACGGGCCGCCTCGACGGCGGCGTTGAGGGCAAGCAGGTCGGTCTGGCGCGCGATTTCCTGAACGATGGAGATCTTCTCGGCAATGGTGCGCATGGCGTTGACGGCGCGGTCGACGGCCTGGCCGCTGATCTCGGCATCCTTGGCGGACTGACGGGCGATCTTTTCCGTCTGGGCGGCGTTGTCGGCATTCTGCTTGATGTTGGCGGCCATCTCTTCCATCGAGGCGGAGGCCTCTTCGGCGGAGGAGGCCTGCTCGGTGGCACCCTGCGACAGCTGCTCGGAGCCTGCCGACAGCTGCTGGCTGCCGGAGGAGACGTTGTCGGAGGCCGACAATGCATCCGCAACAACACCCCGAAGCCGCTCGATCATCGAATTGACGTGGCCGAGCAGGTCGCCGATTTCATCTCTGGTGGTGATCGTGGCAAATTCCGTCAGATCGCCCTCGGCAACGGTCTGAACGGTCTTGACGGCACGGTTGATGCCCCGGTTGATCGAGAGAATGATCCAGATGGCCGAGACAAGTGCGAGGATCGACGCTGCCGAAGCGATGATGATCAGAATCGAACGAGCGTGTGCGTAGGCATTGGCCGCGTCCTGATCTGCCTGCTTCAACCGCCCGCGCTCGGCGTCGAACACCTGCGCCAATACATTGTCGATCTTCGTGCTGGTTTCGCGCGCTTCGTTCGACGAGATCTGAAGCGCGCCGGCACTGTTGCCAGCCAACATCATGCTGCGAATGTGATCGTCAGCGGTACGCCAATTGACCGAGAGTTCCTTGATCTGCGACCAATAGGTCATGTCCTGGTCGGTCGTGTTGGCGAGGATCTTCGCAAGGTCGGCATCGAATTCCGCCCGCGCTGCGTCGCTCTTTGCAATGTAGCCCTTGGTCTCGTCGGTCGAGGTCGCCAGCAGTATGTTCTTCTGCTGCCGCAACTGTTGCAGAACGGCGATATCGAGGTTCTGCGCAAGGCGTAGCCTTTCGGCTGGCCCCGTCAACGTCTCGGACCAGTTGTCGTTGACCTGGGCGAGCGTGGTGATGCTGTAGATAGCCGTGCCGAGAAGCATGGCGATCACGACAGCAAATGTTAGAAGCAGCTTGAGCTTTATCGTAAAGCGCATCTTGTAGCCCCCTTGCCTTGAAGATTCATGCTGTTGCTCTGGCCGCGCCTGCACGTTGCGACGAGAAGATCGCCTGCAGGTTCGGAATGATGATGAATTCGCCGCCGCGTTTCACGAGGGCGTGGACATAGTCGGGACGCCAGCGCATGCCGACGATCGGCGGTGGTTCGCTGGCCGAACGTAATAACTGCGTGACCTCATAGACCTTGTCCGTTCGAATGCCGATCAGCGTCGTTTCGCCATCGAGTTCCAGAGCGGTCACGACGATGCGGCTGTCGATCGTCACATGGCCCGGCTCCATGCCGAAGGCGACACGGATGTCGGCAAGAGGAATGACCTTGCCACGGAAATTGATGACGCTGCCGACAAAGGGCAGGCTGCCGGGAACGTTGGTTTCGGGCAGGAGATCCAGAATTTCCTGAACGATCACGGCTTCAATGGCGAAGGTCTCGCCATTGAGGCTGAATGTCAGCACGGAGAGTTCTTCCGCATCCTTCCAAATGACGCGATAGTCGGATTTCACATCTATCTCCGTCATCCTGCAGCACGCAATTGCGCCTCCTGATGTTGTCCGGCGGCGATCAGGTGCACGACGTCGAGGATCAGCGCCACGTTGCCGTCGCCGAGAATGGTGGCCCCCGAGAAGGTGGAGACGTGATCGTGCAGTTTCGACATCGACTTGATGACGGTCTGGTGGTCGCCGATGATCTGGTCGACGACGAGACCGACGCGTTGGCTGCCGGTCGAGATTACCACGACCTTCTGATAGGGATCCGGCTCTGTGCCGGTGCGGAACAGTTCGCGTAGACGCAAGAAGGGCACGAGATCGTCGCGCAGCGAGATGAAGCTGCGACCACGCGAGCGCAGATCCTGCTCGACCGAAAGCTCGAGGCATTCCTCGACGGCGGTAAGCGGGATCACATAGCGGCCATTGCCGACGCGTACGAGCAACCCATCGATGATGGCGAGGGTCAGCGGGATCCTCAGCGCGATATTGGAACCATTGCCGAACTCACTGGCAACATCGATCGAGCCGCGCAGCGTTTCGATGGTCTTCTTCACCACATCCATGCCGACGCCGCGGCCGGAAAGATTGGTGACCTTCTCGGCCGTCGAGAAGCCGGGCTGGAAAATGAGCTGCAGCAGTTCCTTGTCGGCGAGCTGAGCGCCTGGCTGGATAAGGCCATTGGCTTCCGCCTTGGCACGGACCTTTTGCCTGTCGATGCCGCGCCCGTCGTCCTTGATGGAGATGATGACTTCGCTGCCGGTCTGGTGTGCGGAAAGGATAACGCGTCCGACCGCGGATTTGCCGGCGGCGATGCGGTCTTCAGGGCTTTCCAAACCGTGATCGATCGAGTTGCGCACGAGATGGACGAGCGGATCGGCGAGCCGGTCGATGACGGTCTTGTCGACTTCAGTGCTTTCACCCTCGGTGATCAGTTCGATATCCTTGCCCGTCTCTCGGGCCAGGTCATGAACCAGCCGGCGGAAACGGCTGAAGAGGCTTGCGACCGGCATCATGCGCAGGACCATCATCGTGTCCCGCAATTCGCCGGCGAGCCGTTCGATCTCCTCCGAAACCGAGCGCAGACCGAGATCGGCGGCTGAGTTTGCCATCTGGCTCAACCGCGACTGGGCGATCACCAATTCTCCGACCCGATCCATCATCTCGTCGAGACGGAGGGCCGGAATGCGGACATTGTCTGCCTGCTTCTGCGATTTGGCATCTGCGGGCTGTGCCTTAGCCGCGTCTGTCTGCTGGGCCGGTGCTTTTGACTGAGCTTCTGCAACGGGCGCCGGCGGGATTGCGACAACGGGAGCTGAGGCTTGTTGTCGATCAGCCTGAATTTCGCGGAGCTCCATCGTCATGTCGTCCATGACGAAGATGAAAACATCCTCGATGTCGGATCGGGACTTTTCCGTCGTCAGATGGACTGTCCAGCCGATGTGAAGGTCGCGTGGATCGAGATCCTGAAGCAGCGGAACGGCATCCGTACCGGCTTCGATACGGCATTCGCCGAGGTCGCGCAGTTCGTCGAGAAGACCGAGCGGATTGGTGCCATTGGCCATGGAATTGGTCGGCAGGCTGAATTTCAGATACCAGTTCTTCGCATTGCCGGCACTGGAAGTCACGACGGCCGGCTGGGAAGCAGCGGGAGTCGTCGTTGCGCTTTGCATACCGTTTGCGCCGACCGCGAGGCGCAGCTTTTCCAGGAGAACCGAACTCATGGCTTCATAGTCGCCGTTCGGATTTTCCAATAGTGCCTGCATATGTCCCTGCGCGTCGAGAACGGCGCCGACCAGCTCTTTCGTGGCGGGAGCTTCGCCCTTGCGAACCCGGTCGAAGGCGGTTTCGCAATGATGGGTGAAGGCGGCCAGCTGATCGAAGCCGAACATCGAGCCCGATCCCTTGAGGGTATGGAGCCCTCTGAAGACCGCATCGATCTGAGCTCTGTCGCTCAGATCGCGCATCAGATCGAGGAGGCCGGCCTCGATCAGTTCGAGCTGCTCGGCGGCCTCCGTCCTGAAAACGGCGATCGGATCGAGTTCGTTCATCTGCCCAAAACCTTGCGCACGATCTTGATGAGGTTTTCAGGGTCGAAGGGCTTCGTCAGCCATCCGGTGGCGCCCGCGGCCTTCGCCTGCTGCTTGAGATCGCCGTCCGATTCCGTGGTCAGGAAGATGACCGGCGTCCCCATATAGGCCGGCAATTGGCGCAGGCCGCGGATCATCGCCAGCCCGTCCATGTTCGGCATGTTGAGATCGGTGACGATCAGGTCGAAGTTGCCGCTCTTCATCTTGTTGAGGCCATCGGCACCGTCGACAGCCTCGGTGACCGTATATCCGGCGTTGGTAAGGGCAATGCGCGTCGTCAGCCGAATGCTGGCGGAATCGTCGACGGTGAGAATATTTGCGCTCATGCTGCTTTTCCTTCTAGCCAGAAGCTATCTTCTTGCTGATCTCCGCCAAGGAGACCTGCTCGCTGCAGGACGGTCAGAAAATTGCCGTCCGCGGGTTTGTTCAATGCAATGGTCACGCCTATCTGGTCGGCCGTTTGCCGTGCGGACAGGAGCAACTGGGGGAGGGTCAGGTCGATATCCTCATTGCCGTCGATATCGATGACCAGGGAGCGCCGAAGTGCAGCCGCCTCCTGGAGGTAGACCTGAATAATGTCTCGCACATTGGCGATGGTCTTGATCGTCAAAGGGCCATGAAGGCGCAGGATTTCCGCTTGTCCGCTCATGCCGAACCTCGAGATGGCTGAAGGGTGGGGATCATCGTCACGGAGCCCTCGTTGTGCTCGCGTTCAAAAAGGCTTTTGATATCGACCCAGCGCCGGCAGAAGGCCGCCACGCAGGCGGGATCGAAATGCGTTCCACTGCTGTTGACGATCTCGCGAAAGGCATCGGCGATCGGCCAGGCGGCCTTGTAGGATCGCTTCGAGCATAGCGCGTCAAACACATCGGCAATGGCAACGACGCGCGCTTCGATCGGGATCGACGCTCCGGCCATGCCTTTGGGGTAGCCGCTGCCGTCCCATTTCTCGTGGTGGCTTTCGGCGATCTTGCGCGCGACCTGGATCAGTTCGCTGGAACTGTCGCTCAATATCTCGCCGCCGAAATCGGTGTGCCGTTGCATGTGCCGGCGCTCGTCGGTGGTCAGCGGGCCTGGCTTTGACAGGATCGCGTCCGGAAGGCCGATCTTGCCGACATCGTGTAGAGCGCTGGCGAGAAAGATCGTGCGGCAGCTGCTTTCGTTCAGGCCGACTTCCTCTGCAATCATGCGCGCGATGATCGCAACTCGATCCAGATGATCGGCAGTTTCGCCATGGCGGCAGGCGATTGCCTTGGAAAGGCGCCATATGATCTCTTGTTCGTGCTGCTCGATCCGTTGCATCGCGGCATCGAAATCGCGCTGCAGCGTCGCCGCCCTCTCCGCGAGCGCCAGCCGCTCCTCGCCGATGCGAAGGATGTTGCGGACGCGGATCGTCAACTCGGCCTCGTCGATCGGCTTGTTCAGGAATTCGGTGGCGCCTGCTTCCATCGCCGCCAGCTTGATATCGGCCTCCTTGCGGGAGGTGATCATGATGGCGGGAATATGAGCTGTAAGCGCGTTCTTACGCACATGGGAAATGACTTCGATGCCGGTCATGTCGGGCATCATGTAGTCTACAAGAATGAGATCCGGCGCATGGTCTTCCAACCGATCGAGAGCCTCGACCGGATGCAGGAATGACATGACCTTGCTGCCGCTGATGGCTTCGACCGCTCGCCGAAGCGTGGCTACCACGGAAGGACTGTCATCTATGACGAAGACGCGCATAATTACCCCGCGGAGGGTCCGCGGCAAATGTGCGGCTCCACTCACGATTGTCGGTTTGGATGTTTGGAAGCCTTTCAAACGAAAGGGCCGCGTCACAATGATTGTGAGTCTTGGCTGGAGTAACGAAATCGTTAAATGGCTAACGGGATATTAAATCCACTCTCAACTTGTGGTCTATTCTGAAATTAATTGCGATATAGTGATAGAATTGCGTTTTTCTGATATTAAATACTCTCGATAGCGCTCATCTGGCCGCGGCTAGCCCGCGTCGCCGATGGCGGCACGCCATAGATGGCACGATAACGCGTCGCAAAATATCCCATGTGGCTGAAACCCCAGCGTGCAGCGATCTCGGAGATATTCTCGTCGGCATCGCCGTGAAGAAGGTCCTGATGGATCTGCTGGAGCCGCAGGCGCTGAACATAGTTCAACGGGTTCATCCCCACATTCTGCCGAAAGGATAGTTGCAGACTACGCACGCTTTGCCCGGCATTCCTGGCGATATCCGATACCGTGAATTCTTCTGCGAGATGCGCCTGGATCCAGTCCAGCGCCCGCTTCAGGTTGCGGGGCCGCGCCGTTTGGATCGCCATTTTCTGTCCCGAACTCGGCCATGATTGCACGAATGCGGTAATAAGGGCTTCCTGGAAAAGCGATGCGCCAAGAGGGGATCCGGCAAAGGGATGGTCGCCCGATTCGAGCAGCAACGCCGCCATGCGATGAATGGTACGCACGCCGTTTTCCGTCATTTCGGCTGTCGGGTCGAAGCGTCGGAAGAACGCGTCGGGATCGTCGTTTCCAAGACGGATGAGCGGCAGGCAAAGAATGCGCGGTATGGCAAGCGCGATCTTGCGAGCGCCGCTTGACGCTTTGAGGCTTGTCGGGCCTGACGGCAGCAGCACGAAACCCGTTCCCGCCGTTGCGGTGAATTGCTCGCCCTCCGATTCAATATGGAATGTACCGCTCTCGACGAAGTGCAGTTCTATGCGGTCGGATGGGCGAAACAGATATTGGATCTCGTATCCGGTTTCCGAAAAGATCTTCCATGCCGCCATTTCCCGGATCGTCGCCACCGTGACGTCGATATGAAAATTCGGGTTTTCCGGCTTCCTGTCGAAGATGACGGATATGTCGGCAGCACTCAGTTTTTCCTGCAGTTCCGTAGGCTCACAGGACGACCATGCATACTTGTCGACGGCTATATTCATCTTGTTCAATCAGCTTCAGCGGGCTCACGGCGATCTAAATCGCAAGTAGAACCGTTGGTCTGCAAAAGGGCGCCGATGCGCGTCCGGCCACACATATAGGAGGCCGGTCTTGCCCAGAGCTTTACGCAACGGCTGATCGATGAGGTTTCGACAGAACAACGGCGAGTTTCATCCTTGGCGTTAACTCCGTATTTTTTAGTTCGCCTTAGTTTTCCGGGGACGGTCTTAGGTGGGGTCCAAAATAGTATGGCGTATGCAGCAGCGGTCCGAACAGTTGCAACTTCTGCGGATAGCTTTGTCGATCGACTGGAAGGCGCGCGATTGCAGATCGAGCAGCGCTTCCTCGATGGTGGTGCGGTTCTGATCACGGTCACGGAGGCGCTTGCCAAGCTGATCGGTTTGCTGGAGCACATCGGCAATTCGCTGAAGGAGGAAAACGCCGCCGAAGCGACCGGTCGTCTGCTTCAGACGGTCGAGCTGCTGCACAAGCTGCCGCCTGCCGAGGCGCGCCGTCAGGAATGTGTTGCAGCCATCGGCCAGACCGGTCGGCCGCTTGCAGAACATGTCCTGTCGATGGAGGAGACGCTGCGCTATCTGCGGACCTTCGCTGCGACGGCAAAGATTGCAGGCGCAAGGATCCCGGATTTCTCCAGCTTCGCCAGCGAGATCGTCGAGCGCATAGAATTCGCCGCTAAGGAAGTCAGGGCGCTGTCGGTGCAGATACATTCGCTTGAGGAGCAGATCGAATCTGCCGCCGCGAGCGAGGACAGCTCGCTCGGCCAATACCTTGCCGGCATCCCATCCATCGCCCAGCGCCTGGTCTCGAATGCGGACGAAATCCAGGTGCAGCGCCGTAACCTGTCGGATCTGGCCGACACCGTCTCCGGCCTTGCGCGGAAAATTCAGAACAAGGTGGCCCACACGCTTTCCGCCATGCAGATCGGCGATATCACGCGTCAGCGGGTCGAGCATTGCCAGGCAGCGCATTCGATCCTCGAAGCCTATCTCGGCAGTGAGGCGCCCAATCTTTCGGCGGCGGACCGTCAGCGTCTTTCCGGATTGGTGACGACCCTCATCTTCGAACTGTTGAACGAGACGACCGGCGGGTTCAACCGCGAGACCGTGAAGATTGTCGATAATATCCGCAGCTTCAGTGGCGATATCAGAACCTTGCTCGACCTCTATCAGACGATGATGGCGCAGAGCGGCGAGGACGGAAAAAACCCGATCAACTCGTTGCGCGGCGATCTTTCTGCTGCTCGAGGTGTCGTCGATCGTATCGATGTCGCAGCAGCCGGGGCGAACCGACTGAGCGAGAAGACCTCGGAAATGGTCAAGGAGTTGACCACGAGCATCCAGACCATCCAGCTCGTGCGTCGTGACATTCAATATATGGCCCTCAACACCAATCTGCGTTGCGGCAAGCTTGGAGAAGAAGGGCGCGCAATCAATGTCGTTGCTGGCGAGCTGCGTTCCTTCGCATCTCTGCTGGACGAGGATGCGGAGAAGATTCTGACGGGACTTGGCAAACTTGAAACGCAATCGGCCGGTTTGAAGGACTGGCGGCAGACCAATGAGCCGGACAATGCCTCGGGTCTCGGCGCGCATATCGATGCGGCGCTGCTTCACATCACCGAGGCTGGCGCCTCCATGGACATGAACGTAAAGGAGCTTCGTCGCTGTGGTGAGGACATGACCTCTCAGGTCGCCGAGATCGTCGGCAGCCTGGATTTCCGCGCCGGGATTGGTGAAACGTTGGCATCCTGCACGCAGGAGGTCAGTTTTGCACGCCGCACGATCATGGACAAAAACGGACTGGAAACGCCTTTGGCTGTCATTTCCGAGCGCATTTTCAAGATCTACACCATGGCAGCCGAGCGCGAGATCCATGCCAAGGTCTTTGGCGTGGAAAACACCGCGATTGAAAGCGAGCCTGCTTCATCCGACGACGAGGACTTGTTCGCGGACGCCCTTTTCTAGAGCACTTCCAGGCAAATTGCGCATCGGATCCCCGTCCAGAACGCGTAAGAAAACAAAAAGATAGCGTCCTTCCGCTATTCAGGCAAAAGCGAAACCAGCTCCAGGCTGAACGCGGCCTTAAAGGAGGCGAGGGGCGAGGCTAAGGTTATGTCTTCCCTCGCTTTCTGCGGTTTCGTGCGCCACTTGACCCCATGAAAGGCTGACGTTGCCTTGACGCTCCCTTGACAATCCCGGTGCAGATGTGCGGCGCAACAAATCCGTCGGGCATTGGGCATGAATCAAGAGACATCGATCATTACCGCGCCGGAAGGCGCCCTATCCAGCATTCCCCTTCGCGGCACCATGCCGCCGATGTCGAGCGAAGCTCGGTCGCCCCGAAATGTTCTGTTGTCGAGGATCCTGACCTTCGGCCTGCGGGCGCGCTGGAAGCGCACACTTCTCTTTTGGTTCCGCTTCGCCGCCAATCCCTTGCTGACAACGCGTTGGTGGCGTTTTCTTTCGACCTTTACGGCGACGAGAGAATTTCCACCGCCGCATGACGAATTGCTGCAGAAGCCGTTGTCGAAGTTTCTTGTCTACGGTTTGAGCAGTTCCAAGCGACTTTCACTGCTTATCGAGCATTTTTCTATTGCGGAACGGATCTTGTCACGCGAGAGCATGATAAGCCTTTGGCGCGGCGATTGGCTCGAAATGGGGACGGTTCAGGGCCGCAGCGAAGCATATACATGCCACATTGCGCTTGCCGATCGCGCCGGGGGGCGCCACGAAGGCGCCTTCGCCATCAAGCTCGTCCGCGTGCGCGACAAGGCTGTTCTCTGTACGTCGCGATTCATGTTTGTCCGTCATGGAGCGGAAGGCCGCTATACATTCGTTGTCGGCAGCATGCAGGGGCCGCGCAATGCGAAGCAGCGCATGGTTGAAGTGACCCGCGACCTTTCCGGTCTGCGCCCGAAGGAGGCGATCCTGATCGTGCTGCAGGGCCTGACGGTCGAGGGCGGCGCACAGCAATTCCTGGCAATTTCGCAGGCCAAGCATCCAATCCACTATCGCCGCAGCAGCCGCAAATCGATGATGCTGTCGAATATCGACGCCTTCTGGGCGGAACGCTCCGCTGAACCGGAAGAGATCTTCGGTTTCCTGGTGCCTCATTCGAGGCTCTACGGAGCAGACAAACGCAGCCGCAGTAAGCTGTGGTTCTTCAATCTCGGTGAACTCTTTCACTGACGAACAATGGGCCGCCGGGAGGCGGCTCTTCACTTTGTCCGCTCGGTCAGTGCGCCCGAAGGCTCCGGCGAAAGAGCGGACATCGCCTGCTCAGGCGTTGCTCTCCGTTAAGTGGATTGCGACCATCGCGCCGCCATCCGGCCGGTTTGCGAATTCCAGACGCCCACCATGGGCAACTGCAATGGCCTGCACGACGGAGAGCCCCAGCCCGGTGCCGCCGGTCGCTCGCGAGCGGGAGACTTCGCCGCGCCAGAAGGGGTTGGCCGCAATCGAATCCATATCTTCCGGAAAACCTGGACCACGATCAAGAATGCGGATCACGATGCTCTCGCTCGACAATTGCTCGGTTTCACATCGCAGCCATCCGCCATCCGCCGCATAGCGACAGGCGTTTTCCAGCAGCGCCAGCACGGCTTGGCGAATCCTGGGCGAATCCGCCGAAATGCGGGAGGGCCGCAGGTCGGTTTCGATCTGCAGCTTGCTTGCATCCAGCATCGGCTTGGCCGAGGTGAGCACGGCTCCGACGACATCGGAGGCGTCGATCTGCTGGCGTTCCATGACGAGCTTCTGGCCGATGGCCAACGAGAGCGTGCGCAAATCCTCGACGATCCGTCCGAGGCCTTCGACCTGGAGAAGAAGGTCGGATATGATCTTCCGGTCCATCGGAAAGACCCCGTCCAGCATGCTTTGCAACGAACCCTGCAGGATCGTCAGCGGCGTGCGCAGCTCGTGCGCAACGGCCATGTTGTTGAAGCGCAGCCTCTTCTCCATGGTTTCAAGGCTGGTTGCCAGCGCGTTGAAGGTCGTAACAAGGCTCGCAACTTCGCGCGTGCTTCGATAGGGTTCGCTAACTCGGACGGAGAAATCGCCCGATTTCAGGCCTTCGGCCGCCGAGGTCAATGCTCCAAGAGGACTGGCGAGCCGTCGTGCCAAATAGATGCCGATAAGGGCGCAGACCAGCGCCGAGAGCAAGCCACAGACTAGGACAGAAAGCTGAACCTTCAGATCCGTCGGTCCCGTCAGCGCATTGAGGCGTTCGAAAAGCAGCGTGAGGGATTCGCCATCCGGGACCTTGCCTTCGGCCAGCATCGTGTAGGCGGCGGAGGCCTTCGGCGGCAGCGCCTGGGTGATGCTTTCTTCCAGATAAGACGCATACCAACTGACCCCTATATAGGTCAGGCCGACGCTGAGAAGGAGCATGATGGTCGTAACGATGGCGGTAAGCGTGGCAAGCGGTAGGCAGGGGAGGCTTATTTTCTTCATCTTGGATCCGAAAAGCGATAACCGATGCCGCGCACCGCAGGGAAATAGCCTTCCTGACCCATCTCTTCCAGCTTGCGTCGAAGATTGGAGATGTGGGTATCGACGGTGCGCACCAGCGCATCGCTCTCCGGCAGGCAGGCGTCGAGAATGTCCGCGCGCGCGAAGGCCTGCGTCGGATGCCGGATCATGTAGGCCAGAATTCGAAACTCGCTGAGGGTCAAGGTCAGCGGAATGCGGTTGCCGCTCCTGTTGACAAAGACGGTGTAGCTGCCGAAATCGACTTCCAGGTCGCCGAAGCGGCGGATGGTTTCCGCCCGATCCCCCTGCGTTCGACGCAGCACGGCGCGGACGCGGGCGACGACTTCCTGCGGGTTGAAGGGTTTGACGACATAGTCATCGGCGCCCAGCCGCAGGCCGCTTAGCCGGTCTATGTCGTCGGCAACTGCGGTTACCATAATGATCGGCGTCGAACCGACCTGACGCAGACGGCCGAGAACGCCGAACCCGTCCAGCTTCGGCAGACGCACGTCCAGAAGCACGATGTCCGGTTTCAGAAGTGCGTGATGCTGGAGCGCGGTTTCGCCATCGGCGGCGCGAACGGTGCGAAAGCCGTCCCGCGTCAAGTAACCTTCCAGTATCTGTGCGATTGCCGGTTCATCCTCCACGATGAGAACGAGACTATTGTCCACCCTAGTGCCCTGCGCCTTCCTTGGTTACCTTTGGCTCTGCCGCCGCCTACCGCATAATTCCTGAAATCGGAATCGATTTGAGGATAAAATTACGCAGCGGATTTAAAGTACTACAGCAACCTTCGCGCGTCACATGTGACGCGCGGCGCTGCAGCGGCACTATCGCGGACAAAACCGACTTCTGCAAATTCCAAACGGCCTCTCGACCGTGCAAAGGCCGATTCTGAACACTGCCTTCATCCAATCTTCGCCATTTCTTGACAATCGGGTTTCACCTTGCGGTCATCCAGTTTCGGGAGATACGGCATGTGGAAATTTGCATTGCAACCTTGGAGTTCCGTTTCAGGCGGAGCGCGTCTGCGCCAGCCCGAGACAAACTTCAACACGGACGGCGGTCTGGCCGTCCTTGGCATGCTGATCGTCTGGACCAGCTTCATCTTCGTGGTCTTTCCCCGGCTCGATCTTGCCGTCGCGCGCCTCTTCGTCCAGGGACACTGGTTCTGGTTGGCGGATAATCCCTACCTGAAGGCTATCAGGGACATCAGCCGCGAGAGCCAGCCCTACATTCTCGCCCTCATGGCATTGATCATCATATTGCATTTGTTCCTGCCAAAGCGATTGCGATTCTGCGCCCCGCATAAGCCCCTGTTCGTGCTTCTGAGCTTTGCTGCGGGGCCATTGGCAGTGGTGCAGTTCTTGAAGGTGGTAATCGGCCGCGTCCGTCCGCGTGACCTCGTAGAGTTCGGCGGCAATGCGGATTTTACCCCGGTTTGGCAGTTTTCCGCAGCATGCAGCCGCAATTGCTCTTTCCCGTCGGGCGAGGCGGCCGTGGCTGCAGCCGTGCTCTCACTGCTGGTGTTCGTGCCGATGAAATACAGGTGGGGCGCTGCGGTGATTGTAACGCCGTGCCTAATGTTCGTCGCGTTCAATCGGGTGATATTCGGCGCTCATTTCCTGTCGGACGTGATGCTCGGCTGGCTTCTTACGGTGTTCATCATGGCGTGGATCTGGCGCTGGGTCGCCATAAATACGAGGGTGATCGACCGCTTCTTCGCGCGTCTGGCGTCTCGGTAGGCGCAGTTTGTCGCTGCAGTGTCTTCTGTCGAAAGGATGCGGTCAGGTCTATTGCTCTTCCGGAGACGGGAACGCCGACCGAATGCCTGTTACAGATCTTAACACAACGTTTCTTCACCTTTTCTTTGATTGGGAGTTACCTATCTCCCATTGGCCGCCCGGGATGCGCTCGCGCAGCGGATGCAGAGGTGGTGGGGCAAGGGGTTTCGGGTGAGAGTGACGGGATGAGGCTGGTGGATTGGGCTCTACGTGGTTTTGCCGATATGGATGGCCGGTGTCGAGCGAGCGCGATCCAGGGCCGCCATGAGCCCTGTCTCTTATACACATCTGACGCTGCCGACGACGTGTCGTGGGTGTAGATGTCGGGGGTCGCCGTATAATTAAAAAAAGGGGGGGGGGGGGGGGGGGGGGGG
>NZ_JAELUG010001079.1 GCF_016429255.1 Rhizobium sp. ASV8 | reverse complement strand
CGTCGGGGTGCGCTGACCTCTTCACATTCGCACAGCAGAGCAAGCTTATCGCTACTATTTCCACCAGCCGGACAACATCCAGAGCAATTACGTAGTACCTTGCCGTAGTGTACCGTAAAGATGTTTTGGCAACTGTTTACTTCATGCCCAAGCTCGAGCTCATGACCTCTCCATCCGTTTGGCGCAGTCTAAGCTCGCAGTAGCCTCAATGTGTAGCATGACTTTCGAAGCACCCGATATGGGACCTTTAATTTGATTATTCTTAGTAATGTCGCATTGAGAAAGTGTCAAGCTGATGTTCTAGTATAATACAAATCATCGCCTATTCTTAACATCCGGCCTGTCTTCAATGACCGCTTGCCCTTGCTGAGAAGGCGCATTAC
>NZ_JAELUG010001078.1 GCF_016429255.1 Rhizobium sp. ASV8 | reverse complement strand
CCCCCCCCCCCCCCCCCCCCCCCCCCCCCCCCCCCCCCCCCCCCCCCCCCCCCCCCCCCACACCCCCCCCCCCCCCCCCACATCAACACCCACGACACGTCGTCGGCAGCGTCAGATGTGTATAACCCCCCCCCAACTGAGAAGCCCAAGGTAAGAAACTTGTTCTTCGACACGATTAATTGCAAAAAATACGCTCATTAACACTGCGTGTTACAGCCTTGCTGCGTGTGCAAAGACGAAAAATCGAAGCGCTGTCTCTTATACACATCTCCGAGCCCACGAGACGGTCTATTAAATCTCGTATGCCGTCTGATGCTGGAAAATGGGGGGGGGGGGGGGGGGGGGGGGGGGGGGGGGGGGGGGGGGGGGGGGGGGGGGGGGGG
>NZ_JAELUG010001077.1 GCF_016429255.1 Rhizobium sp. ASV8 | reverse complement strand
AATACACAGGCTGCTGAATCAAATGATGCACCGGCTCCCAGCACAGAAGCACCACAAAAGACAAAGGGAAAGGCGGCCTCAATAGCCACCCCGGCCGTGCGACACTTGTCCAAGCAGCACAACATTGATATCAGCGAGATTGACGGCTCGGGCAAGGATGGCCGCGTAATGAAGGAGGATATTCAAAAGTTTATCCAGAATAAGGAATCTGGCCAGCAGCAGGCCACCTCGCCATCACGGGCTGCTCCTACGGCCGACACCTCCGTGCAGACTGAAACCCGCCAGCAGCTCACGCAGATGCAGCAAATGATGTTCAAGAGCATGAGCCGCTCCCTCACCATCCCACACTTTCTCTACGCCGACGAGGTCGACTTCTCCGACCT
>NZ_JAELUG010001076.1 GCF_016429255.1 Rhizobium sp. ASV8 | reverse complement strand
CCCCCCCCCCCCCCCCCCCCCCCCCCCCCCCCCCCCCCCCCCCCCCACCCCCTCTTTTTTAATCATACGTCGACCACCGAGATCTACACCCACGACACGTCGTCGGCAGCGTCAGATGTGTATAAGAGACAGTCCAAAACAAGCAGCACCGCCGGCGAAGGCGTATCATCCATCTGGACAGAAACGCCCGAAGAGAAGCTCCGGCGGCTGCAAGATTCCGTCCTCGGCCGCGACGGTGGCGACGATAATAACTGTCTCTTATACACATCTCCGAGCCCACGAGACGGTCTATTAAATCTCGTATGACGTCTTCTGCTGGAAAAAGAGGGGGGGGGGGGGGGGGGGGGGGGGGGGGGGGGGGGGGGGGGGGGGGGGGGGGGGGG
>NZ_JAELUG010001075.1 GCF_016429255.1 Rhizobium sp. ASV8 | reverse complement strand
CCCCCCCCCCCCCCCCCCCCCCCCCCCCCCCCCCCCCCCCCCCCCCCCCCCCCCCCCCTTTTTTCATCCTGATGCCGTCATACGAGATTTAATAGACCGTCTCGTGGGCTCGGAGCCCCCCCCCACCCCCCCCTGGTAACCTCGTTCATCTACCAACAATCAGCATCATTTGCAGCCGCTCCAGTTGGCTCCTGTCTGGGCGGTGCGATGTCTGTATAATCTGCGACTATAGAATTCATTTACAAGACTGGCTGTCTCTTATACACATCTGACGCTGCCGACGACGTGTCGTGGGTGTAGATGTCGGTGGGGGGCGGGTCAGTAAAAAAGGGGGGGGGGGGGGGGGGGGGGGGGGGGGGGGGGGGGGGGGGGGGGGGGGGGGG
>NZ_JAELUG010001074.1 GCF_016429255.1 Rhizobium sp. ASV8 | reverse complement strand
CCCCCCCCCCCCCCCCCCCCCCCCCCCCCCCCCCCCCCCCCCCCCACACACCCCTTTTTTAATGATCCGGCGCCCACCGAGATCTACACCCACGACACGTCGTCGGCAGCGTCAGATGTGTATAAGAGACCCGACATGACCCGGCGCATGCTGCGGCGTCTATTGGTACGCGGCTGACTCGGCTTGAAACCGGCCCCGCCCAGTTTCCAATCCGTCCGCAACCCGGGCAACCCGGGCAACCTGTTTACTCGCTGTCTCTTATACACATCTCCGAGCCCACGAGACGGTCTATTAAATCTCGTATGCCGTCTGATGCGGGAAAAGGGGGGGGGGGGGGGGGGGGGGGGGGGGGGGGGGGGGGGGGGGGGGGGGGGGGGGGGGGG
>NZ_JAELUG010001073.1 GCF_016429255.1 Rhizobium sp. ASV8 | reverse complement strand
CCCCCCCCCCCCCCCCCCCCCCCCCCCCCCCCCCCCCCCCCCCCCCCCCCCCCCCCCCATTTTTCAAGCACACGACGGCATACGCGATTTAATAGACCGTCTCGTGGGCTCGGAGATGTGTATAACCCCCCCACGTGGCCTTGGTGACTGGAGGCTCTACGGGCCAACTGGGAGCACTAGAGCGGCTTGATCGGGTTGAAGAGCGTGATGATTCTGGCAGAGGCGTGGGTGTGCCTGTGGTGCTTGGAGGGCTGTCTCTTATACACATCTGACGCTGCCGACGACGTGTCGTGGGGGTTGTGGTGGGGGGGGGGGGGGGGGGTGTAGGGGGGGGGGGGGGGGGGGGGGGGGGGGGGGGGGGGGGGGGGGGGGGGGGGGGGGGG
>NZ_JAELUG010001072.1 GCF_016429255.1 Rhizobium sp. ASV8 | reverse complement strand
CCCCCCCCCCCCCCCCCCCCCCCCCCCCCCCCCCCCCCCCCCCCCCCCCCCCCCCCCCTCTTTTCACCCATACGACGGAATCCGAGATTTAATAGACCGTCTCGTGGGCTCGGAGATGTGTACCCCCCCCCCCCCCTGAGGCGTTCCAGAGTTTCGGCCCTTCTCGTCTCTCTTTCTCTTGCAGCCGAGGCACCTCGAAGCAGATACGGACCGATCTACTCAAACGAAACGTCCCAAATAAAAAATGTTGGCTGTCTCTTATACACATCTGACGCTGCCGACGACGTGTCGTGGGGGGAGAGGGGGGTGGGGGGCGGGGGAGTAGGAGGGGGGGGGGGGGGGGGGGGGGGGGGGGGGGGGGGGGGGGGGGGGGGGGGGGGGGG
>NZ_JAELUG010001071.1 GCF_016429255.1 Rhizobium sp. ASV8 | reverse complement strand
GGGGTGGGGATGACCTCGGCGGCAATGAGACCGGAGATGTGAGCCATGTCGACGACGAGGTAGGCACCAACGAGGTCGGCAATCTTGCGCATACGCTCGTAGTCAATGAGACGGCAGTAGGCAGAGGTACCGGCGACGAGGATCTTGGGGCGGTAGAGGATGGCGTTCTTCTCGAGCATGTCATAGTCAATGATGCCGGTCTCGAGGTCCACACGGTAGGGGAGAGTCTCGAAGTAGGTAGAGACGGCGGAGATTCTAGCAGTGTGTTAGAATTGGATCACGATTGGGTCGAGAAGCGTCGGTTTGTGATTGCTTACTTGCGCTGGGGAGTCTGGTAGCCGTGGCTCAAGTGACCGCCGTGGGGGAGGTCAAGACCCATAAGA
>NZ_JAELUG010001070.1 GCF_016429255.1 Rhizobium sp. ASV8 | reverse complement strand
CCCCCCCCCCCCCCCCCCCCCCCCCCCCCCCCCCCCCCCCCCCCCCCCCCCCCCCCCTCTTTTACAAGCCGATGACGCCATACGAGATTTAATAGACCGTCTCGTGGGCTCGGAGATGTGTATACCCCCCCCCATCTAAGCAAGTCTTTCTTTTGGTATCTTTTTTCGTAGGGTTCCTGTTCATTTTGCGCCAGTCTACTCTTACGCAGAGTGCTTCTTGATGAGCTCAAGTAGAGCAGTGGGGTTGGCACCTGTCTCTTATACACATCTGACGCTGCCGACGACGTGTCGTGGGTGTAGATGTGGGGGGTGGGGGGGTGAGGGGAAAAGGGGGGGGGGGGGGGGGGGGGGGGGGGGGGGGGGGGGGGGGGGGGGGGGGGGGG
>NZ_JAELUG010000112.1 GCF_016429255.1 Rhizobium sp. ASV8 | reverse complement strand
GCAAGCTCAATTTCAATGCCTCAGCCGTCGCAAGTTGAAGTTGGGGGGCGAGCGCTCCTGGAGATGCCTGATTTCACGACATTTCGGCCACAGAAGACCGTCAGTGCGCGTTTCGTCCCTGCTATGCAGTACGATCTATCTCCTTTCGAAAAACGCGCCACACGGCCCTCTATTTGGGTCGTAAAACACGCTTGCAAAGGCACCATTTCTCGCACATCTATTAACTGTACAGACATTTCCAAGAATGAACCCAAGTCCATGCAGAAGGCCGCAACCGCCAGTCCCCCTCCCCTACCGCAAAGGCTGATCGGCTACGCCCGGGAGTCGGCGGACGACCAGCCCAACGACGCTCAGCTCGACGAGTTGCGCGCGGCTGGCTGCCACCGCATCCATCAGGAGCACGGATCCGGCGGTACGCGCGCAAGACCCGTGCTCAACAGACTGCTCAAAGATCTCTCCGCCGGCGACGTGCTCGTTGTCGTCCGCCTTGACCGGCTGGCCCGATCGGTCAAGCATTTGCTCGAAGTCATCGAAGTCCTCGAGGGACGCGGCGTGCATTTCCGCTCACTGCGCGATCCGATCGATACGTCGACACCGCAAGGCATGTTCTCTTTGCAGGTGCTCGGTGCTGTCGCCCAGCTTGAGCGCGCGCTGATCGCGGAGCGTACCAAGTCCGGCATGAAAGCCGCCAAGGCGCGAGGCAGACTTGCCGGCAACCCTGGACTCAGAGAACGCCGGCCCGCGGCAATTCGTGCTATCTCGGCGACTCGAGAGCGGGCCTACCTGGATGAACTGTTGGCATCGGCCCACACCTGGCTGCCGACGGTGCGGCAACTCCGCCCCCAGCACAGCTGGGACAGCGTCGTTCACATCCTTAATCGCCGCGGCTATGCCTGGACGGTCGAGCGGTTGCGCCGTGCCGTTCATCGCATGGTTAGGGAGAAACTCGCGGAGCCGGAATTGCTGGCGCGCTCTCCGCGCCGCGGGCCGGAAGACCATTTGATGAAACTTGTGGCCGCGATTGCGATCGCCGATCCCAACCTATCGCTCCGGGAAATAGCCGCGCAATTGGACCAAATAGGCGAGCGGCCCGCGCGCGGCGGGCGGAAATGGCAGCCTTCTTCTGTTAGGGCACTGTTGGACGAGGCGCGCCGCTTTGGGTTGGTTCGCGGCTGACGGCGACCTAGTCCCCTTCTGCGCGCCGCTCGAAAGATTGCCCTATAGCGGACGCTGGCACCGTCATGTTGTTTGACATTGGTGGCTGGAAATCCACAACCGCTAGAAAATCATGCCGAATTGCATATGACGCAGGCCACGTCATTCCATATAGCCAATGCCTCACTGAGAAGCACCATCCGGGATGAGTCCCGGTCACCGCTTCCTACTTCCTATGCTGGAGTCCGTTCCAGATAAATCTCGCGCTGACGAAAGGGAACATGAGCTTTGCGTTGGACCCGTATGGAGAGGGTGACTGCCGCTCGTCGCGCTCAAAAGTTCTGAAAACAAAACCGACCAAAATCATGACGCCCCAGCAAAGCAGTAGAAACCGAGTGAACTCATTGGCGACCATTCCAATCGCAGCGATTGTTATCAATGTTGCGCGGTAGGGAGCAATATGACGGACGAAGAAGCTCTTACCGTCCTCCGCTCTCCTCGTTGCAAAGGCCAGGAGAATGGTCGAAACTATGAGAATGAAGGGCGCGGCGTACAATACGATTTCGGTCGTCATCAGGTTGTGTTTGTATCGCCCAATGAGCTAGTCGGCAACATGAGCCTAGACCCGATGTGATCTCGGTTACGCGATCTAGGGCAGTTGAAGTGGCCCACCGTGCGCCGACAACGAATCGAAGCCGGAGGGGCCCCTTCCGCCTTCGGGCCATTCGCATCTCCGGGAATGTCGACTGGAAAGTTTGCCGCGACAAACTATTTTTGAGGTGTATACCTCTGCGGGTGCCTCGAACCACATGGAGGGTATCCACCCATCCAAGTCTCGTCGCTCGCGATCTTCGGACCGGCGGATCCCTCGCCTGCATATGTGGCGCTCCCCATTGCCCCCAAGTTCCTCGCGACGCCACACAGACGGCAAGCTGTCGGGAAAAAGTTTGCCGCGGCAAACTTTTCACTGAAGGGATGACCCGCCAGCGACAGGGCCGTCGAAGGAGTAAGCTGGATCGGGACCTCCGATCCGAGCGATCATCGTCGCCGTGACTTTCCAATCCCTGACGAGTTTGCGGTCCTGGCCCCCTTCGGAAAAAAAGTTTGCCGCGGCAAACTTTTTCTCTGCGGCGTGACCTGCTACCGTTGGGAGCGACCGAAGCAACTTGCGTGACGACATCCAGTCCAAGCCGGTCATCGTCGCCCTTACTTCCGATATCCTGAAGAGTTCGCGGCCCTGGCTCCCCTCACCGGAGAAAGTTTGCCGCGGCAAACTTTCTCGTCGACGAGTCGACTCTCAGCGATCAGAGCCACCGAATTAAGCTGCTTCGCCGCCTCCGACCCCAACCGGCCATCGTAGCTCTGACTGCCAACCTGCTCCGTAGGTCGGAACTGTGGCTACCTTTGCCGGAAAGAAGTTTGCCGCGGCAAACTTTTTCGCACGGGGTGGCCGTGAGCAAAAGGGCCGCCAAGGAAGCTGGGTCGCGACAACAGATCCAACCGGACTAATCGTCGCTGGAACTTCCAATCCCCTAAGAGTCCGCAACCCCGGCTGCCTTCACCGGTAGAAAGTTTGCCGCGGCAAACTTTTGCTCAAAGCGAGCTGCGAGTTGTGATGTAACAACCGTCGGAATATCGCAAGATGTAATCGAAGCGGGCTGCGGTCATCGCATGCCGCCTACTTGGCATCTCATGCGCGCGGCGGGCTCCCCAAATGCCAGTTTGGGTGCCCGAGGGGCCCACCCAGGGAAGAGGGGGCGCTCGCCCAAAAGTTTGCCGCGGCAAACTTCGCAAAAGAAGGAGCAATCCGACATAAAGGTAGGGCGAAATCGCATCCCGAGATCTGCAGGCGGGGAGGGAGACACACGGACACGATGACAGGTTGATAGAATGCCCGCAGACAGAGATGCCATCAGCTATCGCGGTGACCTTAAATGATCCGGAAAGCCTCCCACCGACGGTGGTCGTAGCAGGAGCCGTTAGTGCAGTTTGTGTATTCCCCCTATGACATCATCGGCGACGCCGATGCGAGGTTAGGGGAGTGGGAACTGAGATTTCGTCCGGTGTCTCAATATCAGTCCGTGCAGACGGATCGCGCTTAAGAGGCTTATCAGCCGAGCGGCTCTGCCTGAGACCGACGAAGCTAATAAAGACAGCCAAGGGCCTCAACGTTGATGGTCCCGCAAGATCACGGGTTTCATACGCTCTCGAGAAATGCGAGTTCACCACTGTTAGAAGGCTAAGCGAAGGCTCACGATGACGAAATGGGTCGTAGCCTTCGCACCACTGCAACACAGGTCCGAGGAGCTGGCGCCGTTCGGCCACAGCATCATTCGAGCTGCGCCGCTGCAAAACGCCAGCCCAGACGGAACGCGAAGTTGCCAATCCTTATACAAGCGAGCGACACGCCGGCTTGCTGAATGAGGCAGGCCAAATTCGATATCGCTGAACTAGATTCTGAGGGGAGGGGCAGAACAGCGCGCCTCCCTGGTCAATGCACTGCAATCATGCGGTTATCGACTTGCTATAACGCAATGACAGGTTGGCACAAGGATGCGATGGCATACATGGTCTGCAAACCGTGGGGACTTGCTATGACGACGATCGCGTCTACATCCTCTTCCACTTCAGCCAGTTATTTTCCGGCTAAGGACAAGGCCGGCCCGGTCAATGCTGATAGCGAGTTTACCGGCCAATCCGCGCAGAACGCCGGAGTCGACCGACGCAAACTGGCGACCTCCGAAGGTTCTCCATTAGCAACCGACAGTCGGCCGTCAAAGGTCATCGTGATTGTCGACGGAAAAGTGCTGACAGGGCACGTCATCGACGTCGACGTGTCTAAGCTTGAGGTCGACATGAAGAAGCTTTCAGATGCTGAATACAAAAGCCTCATCGAAGATCGGCGTCAGTCCATAGAAGCTGACAAGCAGTATCTTGAACATCGGTATACAAAGTATACTGATCTCACGTCTTCGAATGAGCCTAAGCTGAAGCCTTATGCCACAATTACTGACGGCGGAAGAACAATCGCATCGATCGACAACCAAGGCGTCGTGACCACTTTTAGCGCGATTTCGGCCAGCCTCCTGGATCGACTGCCAAACAGCATCAACGGCACGAACGGCCCGGACTTGGCCCAAGCCAGGGCAGACGCCATCGCCTCGATGATCGGCGGAAGGGTGCAAAAGTCACCATCAGCTATTTCACAGCGTCAGTTCAACCTCCTTCCGCCGACCGAAGAAGCTGTAGGCACAGTTGACTATCCGGCGATGAAGGACGATCCCCTGTTTCAGATGATCCAAAATACGCAATCGTTCATCGATACGGCCGAGCAAAAGAGAGCAGTAGGCCTTTAGCGGCGATAGAAGATTTAAGGAACTCATTTCGCGAGCAGAGACTGTTTCGAAGAGCCGCGTAAAAGAGCCACTTTCCAAAGCGAACACATCGACGCCGAAGCAATATGCCTCGCCACCTGAGATTTCTCATTTCGCTTCTACAGGTCCTGGAGCGAGTGCCGCAGAATTCGGCAACCTCTCTGCGGCTTCCCCGAATTCCACCAGATAGAGGCCGCGATCACAATTATTCTCGATTCGCACGCCATTATGGTCGCCGGAAAAACGGGGCGCGATCACTGGAACTGCGATGCCGAAAACTACCCACCGGAATGGCTTGGCTCTATCGAGCATACTCATCGGGCGATTGATGACGCTCGCGGCTACGCAAACCTTCTGAGCTTCCTCATCGACAAGTCGAACAACGGATAGAAGCCGCCACGCTACCATAGGTGGCCTTCCAAGTCTCAGGGCAGATGCGACCGTGTCGCTTGATTGTTGCTGTTAACTTCAGAGACCCCATGGCACAGAAATCCACGGGCGTTCGGCAGCCCCTCAAGTTGATCCTCAACGAGGTTTTTCACTATCCGCTCGATCTTAGCGTGTCTCCGGGAGCAGATCTTGTTGCGACCCCCACTTCGGGGCCGCCACGTAGTGCAAAATAGTGTTAGTCACTAGTTTTCACTACATGCTATAAGGGAGGGAAGGAGACCATGTCATGAAACCATCAGGACAGATGACCGTAAGTCTGACGGGCGAACTGGAGCAATTTGTTCGCGAACAGGTTCGCACCGGCGCATTCGCATCGAGTAGCGAGTATATCCGCGATTTGGTTCGCGAGCGCTACAATCAGCAGCGTGATCGCGCTGAAAGGCTGAAGACACTGGATAAGGCTCTCGCACGGGGTATTGCCGACGCTGAAGCAGGTCGGACGATGCCACTCGACGTGGCGTTCAAACGGCTTCGCGAAGAGCTTGGCTTGCCGGAACAAAGCGACCGTAAATGAAGGTCAGGATTACCGATGCGGCATGGGACAACATGCTGCACATCGGCCGCTGGATTAAACAGGACAATCCCGCTCGGGCGGAGACATTTGTCCGAGAGCTCTACGACCGCTGTGAGGCGCTGGAGCATATGCCACGAGCCTTTCCCCTGCTACCCGGCTGGGAAGATACCGGTATCCGCCGTCGTCCCCATGGCGACTACCTTATTTTCTACAGGATCGCGGATGATGCTGTAGAGGTCCTGCATGTCCTCCATGGTGCCGTCGACTATGAAAAGCTGCTATTCCCGGAGGAATAGATGTTGGAATCATCCTCCCTTGGTAAGCATTGAAAATCATGCGCATGAGCAATCGCGACAACTTTTCGACTAAAGTTAAAAATGCTGTCGCAGCGCGTGCCGGCTGGCGCTCTGTTGCAAATATTGCGGATGTCTATGAAGCGGCTTTTCTACGCTTCAGTCAGGCGGGTTTGGCGTCGAGATTCTGCTGGAGGATTGCCGCAATCTCGGTGAGGGCGCTTGGCCGCCAAACTGGCGAGCGCCCTAAATCAGATCGGCTTGCACCTAAGGTTGGAGCATTGATGGCTGAAGGCCGAAGCTATCGCTGGATCGCGCATGACCTCGGCGTCAGTAAGAATACGGTGGCCGATATCGCCAAGCGCCAGCAGTCACGGGCCTGAGTACACAGAAGGTACCATCATGCTTACTACCCGAACTCTCGCCGGCCTCCCTGCATATGGCCCGCCGGCGATCTCATTCCCGAAGCCCAATGCTTTCAGAGAGGGCTTTGTCGTTGAGTTCACTATGAATGAAGGAGAACGTTGGATTGGGAATTTTTCGGAGGGATGGCGGAAACGCCCGAACTCTGTTCATGCAGAACTCGATGGGCGGTCAGTTGTCGTCGTGGCTGGTGGCACCGGATATTTTGTAGACGTAGAAGCAAGACAACTTATTCGCGAGTTTGACGTCGAGGATCTACGGTATCTTGACAGTCAACGCATGTTCCTCGTCACAAACGGTCTTTGGTTTGAAATGTTTGATGAAAATGGCGTGCATTGGCAAAGCCGTCGTATTTCGTGGGATGGCATGCGACAGTTCGAATTGTTGGATGCCAGCATACGCGGAGAGGCATATGACCCGTTCTCTGAAGGTTGGGTCCCATTCGAGCTCAACCTTCATACTGGTGATTTCGTCGGTGGCTCCTACTGCGAGGCTTAAGTAAGTCCGCAATCGCCTCATTGTAACTGTGTGTTGCTTAGGGTGTCATTTCGCCCCCAGCCGGAACCGACCCCATACAGGTAGAAAAGACGCGCGTTTCCTGACGGTGAAGACGATTGCAGCGTCCAAGTCCGATGAAAATTACGCCGCCACCCGCGCCTTTTACGAGTCTGTCGGCTTTCTACCCGTCGAAGAGTTCCCCACACTTTGGGGTTCCAGCAATCCCTGCCTTTTCATGATCCAGCTGCTAACACCTCTGCCTTAAGGCAGTATTTCGCCCCCTACCGCAAACGACCCCCAATACCGAAAACACGTTCCACGATCCGAGCTTCTCCGCGAATGTCGCCGGTCAAGTTGAAGATCGCGGCCTGGTCCTTGCGTAGAGCACGCGTGACCAAAATCCCTTGATCGTCGCATAGGCGGTTTTCAAGGTCTTGACCCTCGAACTGGCTTGATCAGCTGTTTGAGCTTGCCGTGATCCGCCTCGACCACATTGTTCAGATATTTGACCTGCCGGTGCATGAGTTCTTTTGGGCATTTGCCTTCGGCCTTCAGTTCTGAGATCGCGATGCCACAGGTCGATGCCTTCTCGGTGTTGATGACGGTCGGCTTTTCCCAATCCTTCAGGCTCTTCAGGGCCTTGCCGAGAAATCGCTTCGCCACGGCCACCATTCCGACACGAGCGGACCGGGCAACGCACCCTCCGTCATCGTCATCCCGCACGTGCTCGATCGCTGCTGCCCACATTCAAAAGTGCCATGACCATCGGCCCCAGGGAGAATTCACCTCTTGCCGTCCGCCTTGTGAGATCACGAAGATAGCCGCCGGCCGAGTTGATGACGTTCGCTCTTTCCAAAATGCATGCCATTGCGACGGCCGCGTTTTCCTGGCCCATCACCTCACAGGCGTTCTGATAGGCCGATGGGCTCACCGCGAGCATCGACCGAACGACAACCGCCGCCGACATGAGGTCGCGCCAGCTTCCTATCGTGCCTCCAGGGCCGTAGTCCGAGATTTGCGGGCAGGCTTTCAGCACGATCGCCAGTGGGAAACTTTTTAACGGCTCGGTCAGGCGCATTGCTTTGTCATCCGGCGCCGCCTCCTTCCGATCTTCGGAGCGGAGTTCAAGTTCATTGCTGGATTCTGGTTTTGAATTCTGTTTGTGACGCTCATTTTGAACATCATTGGTGCTCGTTATTTGTGTTTTTGCCTGTAGTTCCAATCGATTGAGTACTTCTTCGCGCAGAAGCTCCATTTCCTCGAGGCGAGCAGTAACATCCTCCAACGTTGGGAGACGTGGGATCCTGGAAACGATCGACACGTAGACCGCTTCAACCCCCTGCCAGTCGCCCCCTGCGCCCTCTTCCATCGCTGCGGAAATAAGCTTGCGGACATCGCGCCGGCATATTGTCAGCGCTTCCTTTCTCCTCCGGAAGGCGGCCCGTGCGGCTGCAACCTCTTGCGCCATCGCAGCCAGTTCCTCCGATCGAGCCAACAATGGCGACAGGTCAAATCCATAGGCGCTTTCAATTGCGCCCTGATCGTCCTTCCTTGAGTATCGCTTGCCGTTGGCGCTATCCCTGCGGATGATAAGGCCGGAATCGACGAGGACGGCCAGGTGGCGCCTCATGGTCGCCCCGGTTATTCCATGTGCCCGCAGTGTCAGTTGCGCGTTCGATGGAAACACAATGAGTTGTGCGTCCTGCCGCAACTCGTTTTCCGGATAAAAAGTGAGAAGAGCGTCGAGGAGCGTAAGGCTCCGGTCATGCAGGCCGAGGCGTTCCCTGGCCTCAGAGGCGTCCCGGAACACTTTCCACTTCTCGACCGTCTTCCCAACCTTGATCTCCGTTGCCGCCTGTTGCCCTTTCACGAGTGCAAGCGTCATCGGCCGCCGCCCGAATGGCGTCGTCACACTTCCCCGCTGCATTGTCTTTCACCTTTCGAAAGGCAAAAGAAAAGCGCTCACCAAAAACGGTGCCAAAGACTCTTGACGATGATTCCCGGAAATGCGATTCTCTGCTTCGCTACAAGAGAGATGAGGCTTCCGGAACGGCGACGTTTTTGGGGCCTTTTCTTTTTGCGGTTTACTCTCCGTTGTTTCCTTGATCCATCTGCTTCGATTGAAAATCATCAAATAGCTGCGGAAGACGTTCGAGAACGAATGCTGCAAATTCCGGCGATGCTTTTCTATCGATGGAAATATCAAGCTTGCTTCTGCTCGTCTTGATTTGGCCGAGAAGATGCCCTTTCGGCGTCTCCCAATCATCGGCCGGCTGTGCCGCCGTACGAGGTTTGATCTTTTTCAGAACCGCCTTGAACCGCTCCTCGGAGGGAAGGGCCTGAATATCCGGCTCGGCGCTGATCTCGACCGCCTTGTCCAGATTGCTATCGATCTCGAGATAGTCCGCAAGATCGGCCCAGCTTCTGCGACCAACGCCAGGCGCCGGTCCGATCGACTCGATGAGTTCGGCCGGTATCCGGGCCACGACGGACAGCATCAGGGAGAGGTCTCCCTTTTGAACCGACAGTGCCGACATGATGATGTCGCGGGCGAAGCGGGCTTTCAACTGATCTGCAAAGCGGGCTTTCTCGATGTAGGATAGATCCTGCCGCTCGTTGTTTTCCTGACCCTGGGCAATGACGAGCTCTTCGTCCGAAAGATCCCGGACGATGGCTTTGACGGTCCGCCCCAGTTCGGTGATGGCACGAAGACGCCGATGACCGAATGCCACCTGGTAGCGGCCCGCATCCTCCGGGTGAGGGCGAACAAGGATCGGTACCTGCTGGCCCTGTTCACGGATCGACGCGACGAGCCCGGCAATATCGCCCGGCATGCGGTCGCGCACGAACGAAGGGTCGATCTGCGTGACATCCATTTCGACGACGACCTGGCCCTCGGCGAGACGCTTCTCGATCTCGTCCGCCCTGCGGCTTCGATCGTTGAGATCGCCCAATGACTTGGTGACCGCCGACATCGGCTTCGTCTTTGCGAGAAGCGGGCGCTCAAAGTCGGGTGCCGGCTCTCCTTCAACGGGAATAACGATTGGCGGGAGTTTCGCGAAAATATCCTTTCGGCTCATGCAGCTCTACCCCATGCCTTCTTGATCAACGTCTCGATCTCGGCGTTGACATTGTTCATCGCTTCCAGCGCACGGTCGTAAGTCGTCCGGGTGAATTGGCCACGATCGACTTCGAACAGGGTTTGGTTCGTCAGGCCCGCATCCGAGATCGCCGTGCTCTTCAGCATCGGGTTGATCATGACATTCTCGGCGAACATAGACCGGAGGAATGCCACCATCTGATTCTGCGGGCCGTCGGTCGGCTCGAAGCGCGTGATCAGATACCGCATCCATTTATGGCGGTCCTCGGCGCCGGATGCCGATATTTCATCCAGAAGATCGCTCGTCATCGAAAGAAACTGATTCATCGACATCACGTCGAGCATCTGCGGATGGACCGTGATCAACACGGACGTCGCAGCCGTCAGCGCCGACAGCGTCAGGAAGCCGAGCTGGGGAGGGCAGTCGATCACAACGACGTCGTAGTTTTCCTCAACCTGTGCGATCGCTGCCTGGACGCGCGCGAAGAACAGGGTATCTCCAGGCTGGCGCTTCAGCAATGCGCGCGGCGTGTCGTGCTCGAATTCCATCAGCTCGAGATTTCCGGGCACGAGATGGAGGTCGGGAATATAGGTGGCGCGGACCACTTCGCTCATGTGTCGCTGTTCATCGTCATAGCGAATGGCGCCGTAGAGCGTTTCATTCTCGCCGACGTGTATTTCCGGCTGATTGCCGAACAGGGCGGAAAGGGAGGCCTGGGGGTCAAGGTCGATCGCGAGAACCCGAAAACCGCGAAGAGCAAGATATTGGGCAAGATGCGCCGATGTCGTCGTCTTGCCGGAACCGCCCTTGAAATTCATCACGGCGATCACCTGCAAATCCTCGCCTTCACGGCGATGCGGCAGATATCGGCCATTCGACCTGGAGCCCTGATCAAGATGGCGCCGGAGAGCCGCAATATCATCGACCGAATACATCCGCCGGCCGCCGGCACCTTGGGCGACGTTGAAATCCGGCATATCCGATGCGACGGTGCGCAGATAGCCTTCGGCCACCCCGAGGAGCTTCGCGGTCTCGGACGGCGAGAAGGTGCGGATGCCCTTGCGCGCGTGCGGCGGGAAAATATTCGCGTGATGCGCCTGTAACTGCGCAGAAAGCGATGAAGCGTGACGGGCAATCACGGACCGCAATCCGGGATTTCGTGTATTCTTCGCTTCTGCGGTCTCTGCCATGATGTTGCCTGTTCGCGTTATCTGCGGTTTTTCGCGAACCACTCGCCCAATTCCGCATACGAGCAATAAGGCCCGATTCCCGTCCAATGGCAAGAAGAATAGGGTTAACAGAACCTTAGCGGTAGGTCTCCGGGCCAAGGGCTTATCTGCAGTCATCATCGATAGCCCTTTTAAATCAATTGGTTACACTGGTTCAGACGTCTTAATGACCATCGGCGATTCCTGTTGATCATTCCAGCGCACGGACACGGATCGCGCGAACTTCAACCATTCCGATCCTTTCTTGCCTCTGTTTTCCAGCGACTCACCGACCGTCACAGGGGCGAGCAGCCTTGGCTCTCCTTGCCGTCACGCCACCGCATGCCGCATCGAGCGAACTCGCACGGGCATGGCGCGCGGAGGGGACCATGATCGAACGCCCTGTCGGTGCCAACTCGCATTTCTGTGAGTAGGACCCCGAGCGGACGCCGGCTCTCGCCGATACCCCGCGCATCGCGATGGGAGGTACTCACAGAAATGCGAGTAGATCGATACGCCCGTCCCATGCAGTTTCCCGCTGGTCGTCCACGGGAGAGTTGCTCCATGCATGTCACGGCAATCACCACGCCGGAAACGCAAGTTGAGGCTGAACTTATCGGGCAGATGCATCGGCTCCGAGCCGATGTGTTTGGCGGCAGGCTGTCATGGAACGTCCATTGCATCGACGGCATGGAACGTGATGCCTTCGACAGCCTGCGCCCGACCTACATACTCGCAGTCGCGCCAGGTCAACGTGTCGTCGGATCGGCAAGACTGCTTCCCGTGAGCGGGCCGACCATGCTTGAGCTGATCTTCCCTCGGCTTCTCGAGCGCGGGGGCCTGAACTCCCACGACCGGATGATCGAGAGCTCCCGCTTCTGCATCGATACGGGCATGGCCAAGGAGCGCGGGCCTGGTGCTCTCAATCTCGCGACGTTCACGATGTTTGCCGGCATTGTCGAATGGTGCTGCCTGCATGGCTATACCGAGATCGTCACCGCGACCGATGTCAGATTCGAACGGATCCTGCGGCGCGCCGGCTGGCCTCTACGTCGGCTCGGGAACGTCGTGGATTTCGGCAACCTCAAAGGTGTAGCCGGGGTTCTGAGCGCTGACCGCACCCGCTTCGAATGCCTGCGCCCTGAGGGTTACCGGTCCTCCTTCGCCGCCAGTTCGAAGCGGGCGGCTTAGCCCATGAGCGGACATTTCGATCGCGGCTTTTCCCGCCTTGTCAGCAAGGTCGAAGGTGCACTCGGAAGGGATCTTTGCCTTGTCCTCGACGACCCGACCGTCGTGGAGGTCATGCTCAATCCCGACGGACGCCTCTTCGTCGAGCGCTTAGGTTTCGGAATCAGTGCCGCAGGCGAAATGTCACGAGCGGCGGCCGAAACCATCATCGGCAGCGTCGCACACATACTGAGGACCGAAGTCAATGATGACAGGCCGATCGTGTCGGGCGAACTGCCGATCGGCGGTCATCGTTTCGAGGGACTGCTGCCGCCGATCGTCGCTGCTCCTGCCTTTACCATAAGGCGCCGTGCCTCCCATTCTATCTCGCTCGACGAGTATGTGGTCCGCAAGGTCATGTCGCCGGGCCAGGCCGCGACCTTACGCCGCGCGATCGAAGGAAGGCTGAATATTGTCGTGTCAGGCGGAACCGGCTCGGGAAAGACGACACTTGCCAACGCGCTTCTCTCGGAAATGGCGGCGGTCGCGTCCGACGATCGGCTCGTCATTCTCGAGGACACTGCCGAGATCCGCTGTTCGGGCAGCAATGTCGTCTACCTCCGCACCAGCGACACCGTCGACATGGCGCGGCTCTTGAAGAGCACCCTGAGGTTACGCCCGGACCGCATCATCGTCGGAGAGGTCCGCGATGGGGCCGCACTCACACTCCTCAAGGCATGGAACACCGGTCATCCCGGTGGAGTGGCAACGATCCATTCGAACTCGGCCCGCTCCGCCCTCAAGCGCCTGGAGCAACTGACCGCCGAGATCAGTCAACGGCCCATGCAGGATGTCATTGGCGATGCCGTCGACCTTGTCGTTTCGATCGAGCGCACCGCGACGGGGCGCCGGATCGGAGAGATCCTGAGGGTCAGGGGCCTTGTCAACGGCCAATACCAGCTCGAACCCTTCGCAGAGGAACCATCTGATGCAGACTAAGTCCGCACTGCCACTCGGCCCATTCTTCATCGCGGCAATGTATCTGTCCGCTTCCAAAGCGGCGGCAAGTTCCCGCGGCAGTCTTCCCTGGGAAGGACCGCTCGAGCAGATTCAACAATCAATCACCGGCCCCGTCGCGGGCTATATCGCTCTTGCCGCCGTCGCGATCGCCGGCGGCATGCTGATCTTCGGCGGCGAACTCAACGATTTTGCCCGCCGGCTGATGTATGTGGTTCTGGTCGCGGGCATCCTTCTTGGTGCGACGACGATCGTCGGGCTCTTCGGCGCAACGGGCGCATCGATCGGGCTCGAGACGAGCCGGCCCCTCCCCATCGCTTTGCCACAAGGGGAGGGGAGCAATGCCTGAACCCGTCCACGCGCTTCGGCGCAATCGCATCCATCGTGCTCTCTCCCGACCCAATCTCCTGATGGGGGCCGATCGCGAGCTTGTCCTAATCACCGGGCTCGCCTCCGTCATTCTCATCTTCGTGGTGCTGACGATCTATTCGGCGCTGCTTGGGGTCGCGCTCTGGTCAGCCATCGTCGGACTGTTGCGGCTGATGGCCAAATCGGATCCGCTGATGCGGCGAGTCTACGTTCGCCATGTTTCGTACAGAAGCGTCTACAAGGCGACGTCTTCGCCCTGGCGCCGATATTGAGAGGGAAACATGGTCTCTCTAAAGGCCTTCCGGGCGACGGGCCCCTCTTTTTCGGATCTGGTTCCCTATGCCGGTCTCGTCGATCGCGGCGTCCTCCTGCTGAAGGACGGCAGCCTGATGGCGGGCTGGTATTTCGCAGGGCCGGATTCGGAAAGCGCGACCAATTTCGAACGAAACGAACTGTCGCGCCAGATCAATGCCATCCTGTCGCGGCTTGGAAGCGGCTGGATGATCCAGGTCGAGGCCATTCGCGTTCCGACCTTCAGCTATCCGGGGAGAGAGCGCTCCCACTTTCCCGATCCGGTCACGCGCGCCATCGACGAGGAGCGTCGATGGCATTTCGAACGCGAGCGCGGACATTTCGAAAGCAAGCACGCATTGACACTGACCTATCGGGCACATGAACCGAAGAAGACGGCGCTGTCGAAATATGTCTACCAGGACGAGGGGAGCCGCAAGGCATCCCATGCCGACACAACCCTCGTTGTCTTTGGCAATGCAATCCGGGAAATCGAGCAATATCTGGCCAGCACACTCTCGATCAGGCGCATGCAGATGCACGAGGTCGAAGAGAGGGGAGGCGAGCGTACGGGGCGCTTCGACGAACTCTTGCAGTTCATCCGCTTCTGCATCACGGGGGAGAACCATCCTGTTCGGCTCCCTGACATTCCCATGTATCTTGACTGGGTCGCAACGGCCGAGTTCGAGCACGGCCTGACGCCGAAAGTGGAAAACCGCCATCTCGGCGTGGTCGCGATTGACGGCTTGCCGGCCGAAAGCTGGCCGGGGATCCTGAACAGCCTCGATCTCATGCCGCTTTCCTATCGCTGGTCATCGCGTTTCATCTTCCTCGATGCCGAGGAGGCTCGCCAGAAGCTGGAGCGGACACGAAAGAAATGGCAGCAGAAGGTCAGACCATTCTTCGATCAGCTGTTCCAGACGCAAAGCCGGTCGATCGACCAGGACGCCATGGCGATGGTGGTCGAGACGGAGGATGCAATCGCACAGGCGGCGTCCCAGCTCGTCGCCTATGGCTACTATACGCCCGTCATCGTTCTGTTCGATCATGACCGCAAGGCGCTGCAGGACAAGGCGGAATCCGTGCGGCGGCTCATCCAGGCCGAGGGCTTCGGTGCGCGGATCGAGACACTCAATGCGACCGAAGCCTATCTCGGCAGCCTGCCGGGCAACTGGTACTGCAACGTCCGCGAACCGCTGATCAATACGAGCAATCTAGCGGATCTCGTGCCGTTGAATTCGGTTTGGTCGGGCAATCCGCAGGCCCCCTGTCCCTTCTATCCGCAAAATTCCCCACCCTTGATGCAGGTTGCAAGCGGCTCCACTCCCTTTCGCCTCAACCTGCATGTCGACGATGTCGGCCACACGCTGATCTTCGGGCCGACCGGTTCGGGCAAGTCGACACTGCTGGCCCTGATTGCCGCACAATTCCGGCGCTACGAGCATGCCCAGATTTTCGCATTCGACAAGGGAAACTCGCTGTTGCCCCTGACCTTGGCTGCCGGTGGCGACCATTATGAGATCGGCAATGAGCGCCACAGGGCTTTGGCGTTTTGCCCGCTCTTCGAGCTTGCGACGGACAGCGACAGGGCATGGGCCGTGGAATGGATAGAAATGCTCGTCGCCCTCCAGGGTGTTGCGCTGACGCCCGATCACCGCAACGCCATTTCCCGGCAGGTCGGCCTGATGGCGAGCGCTCCCGGCCGGTCGCTATCGGATTTCGTCACCGGCGTACAGATGCGTGAGATCAAGGATGCCCTGCATCACTATACGGTCGACGGGCCGATGGGCCAGTTGCTCGATGCCGAGGAAGACGGCCTGTCGCTCCGCGCCTTTCAGACCTTCGAGGTCGAAGAGCTCATGACTATGGGCGAGCGCAATCTCGTGCCGGTGCTCACCTATCTGTTTCGTCGCATCGAGAAGCGCCTTGACGGATCACCGAGCCTTATTCTGCTCGATGAGGCCTGGCTGATGCTCGGTCATCCGGTTTTCCGCAGCAAGGTCCGCGAGTGGCTGAAGGTCCTGCGCAAGGCCAATTGCGCCGTGGTGTTGGCGACGCAGTCGATTTCCGATGCCGAGCGCTCCGGCATCGTCGACGTGTTGAAAGAATCCTGCCCGACGAAGATCTGCCTGCCGAATGGGGCCGCAAGGGAGCCTGGAACGCGGGAGTTCTATGAACGTATCGGCTTCAACGACAGGCAGATCGAGATCGTCGCAAACGCCGTCCCGAAGCGCGAATATTATGTGGCGTCAGCGGAGGGCCGGCGGCTCTTTGAAATGGCGCTCGGACCCGTGACGCTGAGCTTCGTCGGCGCCGCCGGTAAGGCGGATCTCAAGCGCGTACGGGCACTGCATTTCGAGCATGGCCGCGATTGGCCGATCCACTGGCTCCAGGAAAGAGGAATCGATGATGCGGCAATATTGTTCAAAGCCGACTAGCTTACTTGCCATTTTAACGGCAACGAGTGTGATCCTTGGCGCTTCAGGGCAAGCCGATGCCGGCACCGCAACCGGCGCAGCGACGGAATGGACGCAGCTGCTCAACAATTCCGAGCTGGTGGCGCTTGTCGGCAAGTCCGGCGAGCAGGTGGCAAACCAGCTGACGCAAATCAGCCAGCTTGCGGAGCAGATCCAGAACCAGCTGAAGATCTATCAGAACATGCTGCAGAACACGGCGCGATTGCCGGATAAGATGTGGGGCGACGCCAAGGCGGATCTCGACCGGCTTCGCCGTCTCGTCAATCAGGGCGAGAGCATTTCCTTTTCGATGGGCAATGCCGACGACGTGCTGAGGCAGCGGTTCAAGAGTTATGCGGACCTCAAGGCCGACCTGCCCGATACGGCAAGCTTCTCCGCCACCTACCAGAAATGGTCGGACACCAACCGGGACACGATTGCCGCTTCTCTTCGGGCAGCGGGGCTGACAGCGGCGCAATTCGACAATGAAGAAGGCACGATGCGCGCATTGCGCTCCCTGTCCGATACTGCGGACGGTCAAATGAAGGCGCTGCAGGTCGGGCATGAAATCGCAGCACAACAGGTCGCCCAGATGCAGAAGCTTCGCGGTCTGGTGTCGCAGCAAATGACGATGATGGGAACCTGGATGCAGGCCGAGCGGTCCGACAAGGATCTCGCGCAGGCGCGGCGCGAGATGTTCTTCGATGCCGAAATCAGACCCATCCCGCAAGGTCAGAAAATGGCGCCGCGGTGGTGATCAAAGCTGCCATTCCTGCCGAGCAGCCACAGCACATCCAAGCACAAGGGGCACAATCTGAATGCTGAAGGGACATCTCGAAAGGGTCATCGTCGTATGCGGCGTTTTCTCGGTCCTGCTTGCCGAACCCCTCCTGGCGCAGCAGGGTCAGGTGCTGACCGAGCTGGAAAACCAGGTCTCGGTAGCGACCAAGGGCTGGGAGACGACCGTTTCCGATGCCGCAAGGTCGCTCTTCTGGATCCTCGCCGCGATCGAGATCGGTATCGCCGCGGTCTGGCTGGCGATCCAGGCCGCCTCGCTCGACAGCTGGTTTGCGGAGCTCGTTCGGCGCATCATGTTCATCGGCTTCTTTGCCTTTGTGCTCGATCGGGGACCCACATTCGGACGCGCCGTCGTCGACAGCCTCTTCCAGATCGGCGCCGGCAACGGCACTGCCTCGCCGGCGGAAATCTTCGATGCTGGAATCCGCGTTGCCGCGCAGATGTCAGTCAAGGCCAAGTTCGGCGTGTTCGAGGACAATGCGCTTGCGATCGCAGCGGTCCTGGCCATGGCGATCGTCGTCATCTGCTTCTCGCTCGTGGCGGCGATCTTCGTGTCGGTCATGGTCGAGATGTATGTCGGCCTGCTCGCCGGCATGATCATGCTCGGCCTTGGCGGCTCGTCCTACACCAAGGATTTCGCGATCCGCTACCTGGTCTACGCGTTCAGCGTCGGCATGAAACTGATGGCGCTGGTCATGATCTCCAAGCTCGGATCCGAAGTTCTGCTAGGCCTCGCCCAGGCGCCGACGCTGGACTCGCAACAGTTTGTGGCAGTGCTTGCGATCGCCGGACTTTCCGTCGTCGTCTTCATTATCGCGATCTATGTCCCGAACATCATTCAAGGCGTGGTCCAAGGCGCGTCGGTGGGCGGGGGAATGGAAGCAATCGGGCATGGCGCACAGGCGGCGTCGTTCGCCGCGGGTGCAGCATTTCTCGCCGCCGGCGCGGCAGGAGCCGGGTTCGCGGCAGCACAGACAGCACGCGCGTCAGGCTCATCACTTGCCGGGGCTGCGCTGCGCGGCATCGATGCCGGCGTCGGCTCGGCCTTAAGCGCCTCGGCCACGGCGGCCAAGGAGAAGGCGATCGGCTCCCCCGGTGCCCATGCCGGTTCACTGCTTGGACTGGCAAACTCCATCCTCGATAAAAGCCGCAGCGATCAGGCCGACCAGAAGCCGCTCGAGCAGAGTAAGAAATCATGACCAAGGATCGGGAGAGACGAATGCCATCAAAGCGCGTTCCGGAGAACCCTTACCTTGCCGCCCGTCAGGAATGGACGGAACGATATGGATCCTATGTGAGGGCAGCGGCCGCCTGGCGGATCGTCGGTATCCTGGGCCTGTCGATGGCGACGATCGGATTTGGCTATGCCTTGTCGGTGAGCACACAGGTGAAGCTCGTGCCTTACATCGTCGAAGTAGATAAACTGGGCAGCGTGGTGACCGCAGGCTTTCCCGAGCAAATCGAATATGCGGATCTGCGGGTCGTGCGGGCGACGCTCGGCAACTTCGTCTCGAGCTTCCGCTCGATCACACCCGACGCCGTTGTCCAGAAACAATATATCGACCGGACCTACGCGCTTCTTCGGACTTCCGACCCGTCGACGGAGAAGGTCAATGCATGGTTTCGCGGCAATTCTCCGTTCGAGAAGGCAAAATCGGCAACGATCGCGATCGAGGTCAACAACATCGTCGCGCTTTCCAATCGCACCTACCAGATCGACTGGACGGAGTATGAACGGGACCGCCGCGGCAAGGAAACCGGCACCCGCCGCTTTCGCGGCATCGCCACGGTCGCAATGACCGCGCCGCAGGACGAGGCGACCATCCGCCTCAATCCAATTGGACTTTACGTCCGCGACTTCGACTGGACTGCACAGCTTTAGGGCCAGGGAGCATTTCAATGCGCATCATCGGATTTTGCGTGGCCATCGGGTGCGCCCTTGCACTTGCCGGAATGCAGCGCGCCGCGGCGCAGAGCATGACGGCCGACGAGGCCAAGGGGACGGCTATATCGAGGACGTGGCGGGGCGCTACCGGTGTGGTCACCAAAGGCGCCGACGGCAAGGTTGTCTTCCTCTTCGGCCAAACGCAACCATCCATCGTCTGCTCGCCGCTGCAGGTCTGCGATATCGAGCTTCAGGCTGGCGAGATCGTCCGGGATGTCCTCGTCGGCGACACCGTGCGCTGGAAAGTCGAACCCGCCACATCCGGAGCGCCCGGCGGCCAGGCGATCCATCTGATCGTCAAGCCGGCCGAGCCCGGTCTCGTCACCTCAATGGTGGTGACGACATCGAGACGGACCTATCATGTCCAGCTGAAGTCCCATCCGAGCCAGTACATGGCTCGTGTCGCCTTCGAATATCCCGAGGATGCCAGGACGAAGCTTGCCGACATCAACGCGCGCCTCGACACCGGTGGAGTCCCGGGAGCGGCACCTGAACGGCTGAACTTTTCCTATTCGGTCAGCGGCGATGCGTCCTGGCGGCCGAGGCGGGTCTATTCGGACGGGACCAAGACCTACATCCAGTTTCCGGAGTCGATCTCCGGAAGGGATGCGCCCGTCCTGTTCGTTGTCTCCGGCGGCCAGAACCGCATCGTCAATTATCGCATGAAGAACAGCATGATGATCGTCGACTATACAGTCGACAAGGCAATCCTCGTCTCCGGTGTCGGATGGCATCAGCAGAAGGTTACCATCCGGCGGGGAGGATGAAGCATGTGGAGACTATCGCTTCTCTTGTCGGTCTCCCTTCTTTTGTCGGGCTGCCAAACCACTGCCGATGGATCCCTTCCCGCTTCAGAGCTTAAGGTCATCAGTGGACCTGCGGCGAGCGCCATTGCCGGCGATATGGCCGCCCGGCTTGCCGAGCAGATCGGCCCGGGCGGAAAGACGGCATTTCTGCCGGACAGGGGGCCGCCGGAGATCGCATCGGCCCTCGAGGCCGCGTTGAAGGGCTGGGGCTACACGATCGTCTCCGACGAAAGGGACCCGAAGACCGCAAAGCCGGTGAAGCTTGGTTGGTCGGTCGATGAAATCGACGGCCAGGTCCTCGCGCGGATCTGGACACCAACGATCGCACTTGGGCGGACCTACATACTCACGATGGCGGGCGCCGAACCGGCAAGCCCCTTGTCGGTGCTGCGGCGCAATTAGGGGGAACGACGCAGATGCAGCTCCTTCAACTCTCCCCCGCCGATCCCACCCACGATCAAACCGACATGCGCCGTGTCAATCGCCTCCCGATCGCCTTGGCGATCCTCGCGATTGTCTTGGTCCTCGGTGTCATCGTAATTGGCCTGTCCTTGCGGGGCTTCTCATCGGGTCACGGCGATGAGATCGACGGAGCCGCCGACGCACCGGCGACCAGTTTCGCCGACCAGCTCAAGCGTGGAATCGCCAATGGCATTATCGGCGAACCGGCGGAGCGTGAGCCGTTTCAGCCGACCCCCGCCCCCGAGCGAGGCATTGAAAAACCGCAGGCCGCGGCCGAACGTCGCCCCCCGGAGGAGGAACGCCGGCAGCCGAGGCTCGAGAGCGAGGAAGAATGGAAGGCACGGTTAAGGCGGGAGCAGGAGGAGCAATATCTGCGCGAGACCCAGCGCCAACGCATGGCGCGGCTTCAGGCGCATTCCACGGCGCTGGACTCCCCCTTGAAGGTCGAGATTTCAGCGGCCGGCAAGTCAGGCGCAGGCGCGACCGACAAGCGCGATGCGGCAGGACCGTCGAACGGCATTTCGGACCTCTATTCCGCCGCGCTGAAATCGGGGCTCGCAGGCCAGACGGTCGATCCCAATGGACAGTTGGCCAAGGAGGGCTTCTTCAATCAGGATATCAAGGAGCTCGGCTATCTGCCAAACCAGGTCGTGCTGCAGATCTCGCTGTTCGAACTCAAGCGCGGTTCGGTCATCCCTGCGACGATGATCACTGGTTTGAACTCGGACCTTCCCGGTCGCATCAGCGCCCAGGTCAGGCAGAACGTCTATGATAGCGCCAGCGGCCGCCGGCTTCTCATTCCGCAGGGAGCAAAGCTGTTCGGTCGCTACGACTCGAAGGTCTCCTTCGGACAGGAGCGTGTCCTCGTCGTCTGGACCGACCTGATTTTCCCGAACGGATCGACCCTGCAGATCGGCGGAATGGCCGGCACCGACACCGAAGGCTATGGCGGCTTCAACGACGAGGTCGATCGCCATTTCTGGCGGACCTTCGGCTCGGCCGCACTCGTAGCTCTGATCGGAACGGGGATCGACATGTCGATGCCTGACGGTTCGACGCGCGGAAGGCGGGAAAACGCCTCGGATGCGGCGAGGCGGAATTTTGCCGAGAGCTTCGGACGTGTCGCCGAACAGACGATTTCAAAGAACCTCAACGTTCAACCGACCATTCACATTCGACCCGGCTACGAGTTCAACGTCCTGGTCGACCAGGACATCGTGTTTCCTGGTTCCTATGCCCAATAAAGGGCGAGCCTGCGTAATCTTGTGACACATCGTCGTCAGACACACCTGCAATATGCTGATTGAGTGATGTTTAACATACTGGCGCGATCAGGACCTCGGATCTAGCTCCGCACATTCAGGCCCTAACAGGCCCTTCGGCTCTATTGCCGAGGCGATGTTCATCGTGCTCGTTCACAGGAGAATTCCAATTGGATCGATGGCTACAACGACTGACAGAACAAATTTCCCTTGCGCACGATGAAATTGCCATCAGGGAAACCCTTCAAAAGATCACCGTCCAGGCAGGTTTCGACAGCTACGCCTATCTGAGCTTGCAGGGTGAAACGGAAAAGGCGATATCGACCTATCCGCAGGATTGGCAACACCGATATTTCGAGAAATCCTACGCCCGCATCGATCCAGTAATCCGGAGCGCCCGCAGCGAACATGCGGCGTTTTCGTGGTCAAATGTCCCGACAAAACGGCAGTCGAAGGAGCGGCGAACATTTTTCGGCGAGGCGGCGGAATTCGGCATTCGTTCGGGGATCACGATACCGGTCAAGATCGGCTTTGCCCGGATGGCGATGTTGACCTTCGCGTCGAGTACCGCAGAGTTCGGAGGGGCTCAAAGCTTCAGTCCGGTCACCGCCGCATCAGCCGCCTGCCACGTTTATTCCCGGGTCGATCTGGTCGGCATCAAGCCCACCAACCATACGCCCATTCGTCTGCGCGCCGGTGAGCTAACCTGCCTTCGCTGGTCGTCGGAAGGCAAGACTATGGAAGATATCGCCACCCTCGAGAACATAAGATATTCGAGCGTGGCTTTCTTTCTGCGCAATGCGAAGCGGGCCCTCGGAGCGGCGACGCTTCCGCAGGCGACTGCGCTTGCAAAGGAATTCGGATTGATTTGAAATCAGTGCCGCGGAGAGCCAGGCAGGTCAGGGAGATATCCGAGAATGTCTAGCAGGGTCGACACGACTGTCTGCTGCGCATGGACGGCAATCATTGCAGAAACGAGCGCTCTTTTTGCGTCTTCTGCCAGAACCTGATCTTCAGTGGCATCGAGCTGCGCCTCGAGCCGCACGGCTTCATCGCGCAGGTGTCGATGTCTTTCGACCTCCCGCACGAGGTGCCATTCGATCACCTGTGGCGGCTGCCCACTCATCAATCCGATGAGCGGCCTGAGGATGAGCTTGGTTTCGGACAATGGTTACCCGCTTACAGAAATTCGGTCAGGCCACCTGGATGTTAGTCCGGCGGTCCGCAAGGTTAGGACGAGCGGCTGGTTCATAAGGCTGATCATAGGCGCGGATACATATTATAGTTGATAAACTCGCTATTCGGAAGCGGCGATTTTGCGCGGCATGGATATGCGCAAACTGGTCGGCCGCAACTTTGCCCGCCTTCGTCAGCAAACAGGCCTGACGCAGGAGCAATTGGCTGCGCGATCCGGATTCAGCCAGCAATATATCAGTGGCCTGGAGGCCGGACGCAGAAATCCAACAATCATTACCCTTTTCGAACTCGCGCAGGCGCTTGGCGTAAGCCATGTCGATCTGGTGCGGCCGGAGACCCCGCCGGAACGCTGATGGCGCTTGGTCATCGCCCGCTCGGTTTGCCATGCTCTCCTAGGCGGTCGACGCTGATGGGGTGGCGTTCAGATCGCCGATCTCGAAAAGATCCCCAAGGATTGAGCGCAGTTCCGGCCATGGACTTTCGCCCGGCTGGGTGCCTGGATCTTCCCACTCGATCAGCGCATGCAACTTGGCGGCGACGCCGGCGATCGTGCGGGCAGGGGCCATCCAGAGGCATTGCGCAGCGTCGAGCTCCGCCTGCATGACGTCCAATTCCTCCTGATGCGTCCGGCTATAGCCGAGCTGCTCGTCGGCCGCACCCCATTCCATGCGCAACGCTTCGAGTTGGGCTTTCGCGCAGCTTCTCGCATCGGCCATATCCTCACCGGGAAGAAGGTCGTCGACTTCATCGTCGGTGGCGGCAAGAGAGGAAGATTGATCGCCCGCAGCGGCCAGCTCGACGATTGGCGCGCTTCTAACCGCCGCCAGAAGTCTGCTCTCGATCTCCCGTTGTCTGACAGACAAGGCTTGGCGCCTCTCGTGGAGCGCAAACCATTTGCTCCAAAGTGTTATCGGCGCGTCGGGGTGCGGCCCCGCGCTCTTTGCAAGCGTATGACGTTGCATGATTTTTGATAAAGTTCTGCTATCCTCAGAATCAGCCATGATCCGAGCTCCGAACAGCTTGATTGCGGTCAGGTCGAGTTGGTGTTCCACCACCTTCTCGGCCGCGAGATACCAATGTCCTACAAAATGATAGAAGTCAATCAGAAAGTTTGAATTGAGCATCGATCGTCTTACAGTTGAGCAGTGCCGCGGCGCTCGTGCCATGCTCGGTTGGAGCCAAACCCAACTCGCGGAAGCTTCGAATGTGTCACGTCAGACCATCGCCGATTTTGAGCGCGGAGCGCACACGCCGATCGGCAATAATCTTGCGAGCATCGTCGCAGCTTTTAATGCAGCCGGAATAGACTTTATTCCGGAAAACGGCGGAGGCGTCGGCGTTCGATTTAGAGATCGGAAATGACAAGGCGGAAGCGTCGAATTCATAGAGCTCATATTCAGAGAGCTTCCAAACGAGCTGCCTAGCTTCGAGCGATGCTTCGCAAGAATGTGATTAGGAGCGAATTTTCAAAAGAAGGCAAGGTTCTGCTATTCTCAGAATTATTCATGATCTGAGCTCCACATCGCTAGATTTTGGTCATTTCTTCCCGCGAGTGGCGAAGCACCACGGGAAGAGTATTCAGTCGAAAATCGTAACAGGGATACGATATCTGCATATGCGAGAAAACTCAACAGGAAATCGTATCGGTGTTACGAAATGATGCCGATCCAGTGCAAGATGGCGCGAGTGGCGCTGGGATGGGGAACCCGCGACTTAGCGCAAGAGGCTGGAGTTTCGCCAGATACGATTGCTAGGTTGGAGCGGGGCGAGCGGCTCCGAGACGCCACCGTGGCAGGA
>NZ_JAELUG010001069.1 GCF_016429255.1 Rhizobium sp. ASV8 | reverse complement strand
CCCCCCCCCCCCCCCCCCCCCCCCCCCCCCCCCCCCCCCCCCCCCCCCCCCCCCCCCCTTTTTTAAAGCATAACACGGCATACGCGATTTAATAGACCGTCTCGTGGGCTCGGAGATGTGTATAAGAGACAGTCTTAAACGTGTCATCCGTCTGTTTGAGAATCCAATGGTCCAGCTCCGTTAGATTGAAAGCCGGCTTTATCGGGGTCGGGCCCGCTGCGCCAACGCCGTCGTTATTGACCATTGTCCGCCTGTCTCTTATACACATCTGACGCTGCCGACGACGTGTCGTGGGGGTGGTTGTGGGGGGGGGGGGGGGGAGGGAGAAGGGGGGGGGGGGGGGGGGGGGGGGGGGGGGGGGGGGGGGGGGGGGGGGGGGGGGG
>NZ_JAELUG010001068.1 GCF_016429255.1 Rhizobium sp. ASV8 | reverse complement strand
CCCCCCCCCCCCCCCCCCCCCCCCCCCCCCCCCCCCCCCCCCCCCCCCCCCCCCCCCCCTCCCTCTCCCCCCCCCCCCCCGACCTACACCCACGACACGTCGTCGGCAGCGTCAGTTGTGTATAAGAGACCCCTCGAGCCATGTGTATGCCTTGCTCGGGATCAGCTTGGCGATAATGCCACGTAAGGGCGCAGCGCTTGCGTTCGATAAAAGACCCTATAGAGCATGAGTACTTGCAAACAGACAGAAAGCTGTCTCTTATACACATCTCCGAGCCCACGAGACGGTCTATTAAATCTCGTATGCCGTCGTCTGGGTGGAGAAGGGGGGGGGGGGGGGGGGGGGGGGGGGGGGGGGGGGGGGGGGGGGGGGGGGGGGGGGGG
>NZ_JAELUG010001067.1 GCF_016429255.1 Rhizobium sp. ASV8 | reverse complement strand
CTTTATATCTGGGCGTTATCTGCCCCTTGATGAGGCCGGGCTTCCGGGGGGAAAGTTGCGGAGTGATAAGCTAATCTTGGTGGCTCTCTTATCGACCACCGTTATCCTGGGGTATCAAGTCCCAGTCGATCCAATGGCATGGCCTGCATTTGTCTCGGTTTCGTGCGAAGTTACTTATCAGGCAGAGAGTCTTTGTCCAGATACGCCAACGTTGCTGCTGTAGTGAGCTGCTGAAGTGAGGACGTGAGATTGCTGGACAGGCCAATTTTCACATGGTGCTTGATACGACACACTGATAAATACAAATCACCCTACTAATCCCGAAATATCAGGCTTTAGGCCATTGTATGTAACGACGGATTATACGAAAAGTTACTTACAAC
>NZ_JAELUG010001066.1 GCF_016429255.1 Rhizobium sp. ASV8 | reverse complement strand
CACCGCAGCTCTACATCGCCTGCGGCATTTCCGGCGCCATCCAGCACCTGGCCGGCATGAAGGACTCGAAGGTCATCGTCGCCATCAACAAGGACGAGGAAGCCCCGATCTTCCAGATCGCCGACTATGGTCTCGTCGCTGACCTCTTCGAAGCACTGCCGGAACTGCAAAAGGCGTCATAGGCCTTTGTTTCGGATTCCAGTTTTAAGTGTGGCAGGGCATGATGAAGAACTATGTACTGACCGTTGCGTGCAAGTCGACGCGCGGGATCGTGGCGGCGATCACCGGCTATCTTGCCGAGCAGGGTTGCAACATCGTCGATTCCAGCCAGTTCGACGATCTCGACACCGGCATGTTCTTCATGCGCGTCTCCTTCATCTCCG
>NZ_JAELUG010001065.1 GCF_016429255.1 Rhizobium sp. ASV8 | reverse complement strand
CCCTTGTGCCCTGCCATTCTCGACTCAGTTTCGTTTTCACATTGTTCTCTTTTCACTATCCCGGCAACCATTGCGTGCCGTGGCCTAGGGCAGTTTTAACCCTGCATCAGGATATATCCCGACCACAACATTCCAGTCGCGCTGTTGTGTCTGTCTCTAATCTGCCATTAACCCCAAAGGTGCGCGAGCAACCGATTCCTGACTTATTCGGTTGTCTCAGAGAGCTGCTACGCTATCTCCTGCTGCCCTGAACGCCGTGTTTGTCCTTTTTTAACATCGACTGACCTGACCTGTTTTGCAGAAGCTTCCTGGTGATATATCTAGTCTGTCACTAGATCATTATGCCGCCAGCTGTAAGTTTCTCTCGCGCGTATTCTTCTCTTC
>NZ_JAELUG010001064.1 GCF_016429255.1 Rhizobium sp. ASV8 | reverse complement strand
ATCTACAGCAATCACTCACCTTGGACGCCATCTCAGCGTAAAGAAAGAATGTTTTTTAAATAAATAAATAAAAATAAAATGGGAAATTAAACCCCCTAAATAGCCATCTAATTAAGGCAACACCGGGAAAGCACACACGGCCGAGCTCTCTGCACTCCCGATTCGCACAACCTGGCAGTACTTAGGTACTTTGCTCAGCCCAACCATATCATGGTCACGCGCCGTTTCCCAACACATCTGTTGTGCGAGCTCTTCCACACCAAACAAACAACACCATACTCACCGCACACCGGATTGCTGGGATCTAAATGGCACGCCACCGCATGGTCCAGTCGGCACATGACGATTACGGATACGCAACCACAATCTTCCACAGTACAAGGC
>NZ_JAELUG010001063.1 GCF_016429255.1 Rhizobium sp. ASV8 | reverse complement strand
CCCCCCCCCCCCCCCCCCCCCCCCCCCCCCCCCCCCCCCCCCCCCCCCCCCCCCCCCACGTTTTACACGCAGACGACGGCATACGAGATTTAATAGACCGTCTCGTGGGCTCGGAGATGTGTATAAGAGACAGGAATAAAGCGGGACGCGATATGAGAACAAACACAGTTCCAAAATTCGCTCGGAACACCGCTTGGCCAGGCAGGCCAGAGTCGGCAAAGATTTACAAACAAAATTCTCAAGGATAATGGCTGTCTCTTATACACATCTGACGCTGCCGACGACGTGTCGTGGGGGTTGTGATGGGGGGGGGGGGGGGGAGTGTGGAGGGGGGGGGGGGGGGGGGGGGGGGGGGGGGGGGGGGGGGGGGGGGGGGGGGGGGGG
>NZ_JAELUG010001062.1 GCF_016429255.1 Rhizobium sp. ASV8 | reverse complement strand
CCCCCCCCCCCCCCCCCCCCCCCCCCCCCCCCCCCCCCCCCCCCCCCCCCCCCCCCCCCTTTTTACACCCACACGACGGAATCCGAGATTTAATAGACCGTCTCGTGGGCTCGGAGATGTGTATAAGACCCCCCAGTAACATTTCTTTTGATACCCACTCATATCGTACTATCGTAGGAAATGGGATTTGTCTGACGTATTTACACTGGGTTATAGCTCCACTGTGAAGCTTCCTGCTACAAGATGAAAGCCTGTCTCTTATACACATCTGACGCTGCCGACGACGTGTCGTGGGGGTTGTTATGGGGGGTGGGGGGGGGAGTGAGAGGGGGGGGGGGGGGGGGGGGGGGGGGGGGGGGGGGGGGGGGGGGGGGGGGGGGGGG
>NZ_JAELUG010001061.1 GCF_016429255.1 Rhizobium sp. ASV8 | reverse complement strand
CCCCCCCCCCCCCCCCCCCCCCCCCCCCCCCCCCCCCCCCCCCCCCCCCCCCCCCCCCCCTCCCCCCCCCCCCCCCCCCCCCCCCCCCCCCCATAGACCGTCTCGAGCGCTCCTAGATGTATCCAATAGACCCCCACAGACGCCATGTAAGAGTAGGCGACCAAACTGTTCCACTCTATGTGACTTCCAGTCGTCCACTCGGGTGATGAGGTCTTCAAGTGCTTCATCTAGAAGATCTCTGTGTACAGCGTCTGTCTCTTATACACATCTGACGCTGCCGACGACGTGTCGTGGGGGTATGGGTCGGTGGGGGGCGGGGGGTGAGAGAGGGGGGGGGGGGGGGGGGGGGGGGGGGGGGGGGGGGGGGGGGGGGGGGGGGGGGGG
>NZ_JAELUG010000111.1 GCF_016429255.1 Rhizobium sp. ASV8 | reverse complement strand
CCCCCCCCCCCCCCCCCCCCCCCCCCCCCCCCCCCCCCCCCCCCCCCCCCCCCCCCCCCCCCCCCCCCCCCCCCCCCCCCCCCCCCCCCCCCCCCCCCCCCTCTTTTCAAGCAGAAGACGGCATACGCGATTTAATAGACCGTCTCGTGGGCTCGGAGATGTGTATAAGAGACAGGTGTAGACCAGCGACAATTGCGCACCGGCAAGACCCGCGCAGGCACCGCCGAACATGACGGCGAGGTAGCGCGTGCGGATGACGTCGATGCCAAGCGCATGGGCCGAGCCATGGCTATCGCCCACGGCACGAAGCTTCAGGCCGGCACGGCTGCGGAACAGGAACCAGTTGACGCCGATGAGCAGCGCGATGGAGAGATAGAAGGTCAGATCCTGCTTGAAGAGCACCGGTCCAAGGAACGGGATCTGAGACAGGAACGGGAAAACGATCTCCCGCAACTGCACGCCGGGTACGCTCACATAGCCCTCACCGATCATGCCGGAAAGTCCAAGGCCGAGGATGGTGAGCGCCAGACCGGTCGCAACCTGGTTCGTCACCAGCGTCAATGTCAGGAACCCGAATAGCAGCGAAAACAATGCGCCCGCAGCGATGCCCGTGACGAGGCCGACATAGGGCGATCCACTCATCTGCGCACCGACGAAAGCGGCAACAGCCCCGATAATCATCATGCCTTCGACGCCGAGATTGAGCACGCCGGACCGCTCCACGACCAATTCGCCAAGACCGGCGATGACGAGAGGAGTCGATGCCGTGATGATGGTCAGGAGGATTGCTTCAAAGACGCTCATGCCGCACCTCCCCGAACCCGCGACCAGACCAGGCGGATCTTGTAGTAGATCAACGTGTCGCAGGAGAGCACGAAAAACAACAAAAGCCCCTGGAAGACGCTGGCCGCCTTGGCGGAAATGCCTGGCGACAGCTGCGCCGCTTCGCCACCGAGATAGGTCAATGCCAACACCAGGCCGGAGAGAATCGCTCCGATCGGGTTGAGGCGTGCGAGGAAGGCGACGATGATGGCTGTGAAGCCATAACCCGGCGAAATCGCCGGCTGCAGATGGCCGATCGAGCCGGAAACTTCCGATATCCCGGCAAGACCTGCCAGCGCACCGGAGAAGAGAAAGGCGAACCAGACCATCTTACGCGAGGAAAAGCCGGCGAACCGCCCTGCCCGCGCCGATTGACCGAGAACGGTGATCTCGAAGCCTTTCAGCGTGTACTTCATCAGGAACCACGTCAGGATCGCTGCGACGATTGCAAAGACGATACCCCAATGAGCACGACCGGAATCTTCCCATATTGCCGGCAGCACCGCTTCCGGCGGAAAATCGATGCTCTGTGGAAAGTTGTGCCCCTGCGGATCGCGCCAAGGCCCGCGTGATAGCCAATCCAGGAAAAGCTGCGCGATATAGACCAGCATCAGGCTCGTCAGGATCTCGTTGGTATTGAAATGCGCCTTCAGCAAGGCCGGAATGGCGGCATAGAGCGCGCCGCCGATAGCGCCGGCAACCAGCATCAGCGGCAAGACCATCGGCGAATGCCAATCGGTGAAGATGATCGGGATGAAGGAGCCGGCAACGGCCCCCATCGTGAACTGACCTTCCGCACCGATGTTCCAGTTGTTGGAACGATAGCAGACACAGAGACCGACGGCGATCAGGATCAATGGCCCGGCCTTGATCGCCAGTTCGTGCAGCGACCAGACCTCGAGCAACGGCTCGACGAAGAAGGCGTTCAGCGCCTCCACCGGGTCTTTGCCCATGACCGCAAACATGATCGTGCCGGCAATCAACGCCAAGGCAAGGGCCAGTAGCGGTGACAGGATGCCGAACAGCTTCGAAACCTGCGGGCGCTTTTCAAGTTCAATGCGCATGCGCGGGCTCCGAATGGGTCTTGGATTCATGCAGGCCACCCATCAGCAGGCCGATCTTTTCGCGCGTAAGCTCGCCGGCGGGATAGGATGGCGACAGACGGCCCTCCGAAATGACGGCGATATCGGTCGCGACCTCAAAAATTTCATCGAGATCCTGGCTGATGACGAGCACTGCCGAGCCGTCACGGGCGAGATCGACCAGAGCCTGGCGAATGCGGCTTGCAGCACCCGCATCCACGCCCCAGGTTGGCTGGTTGACGACCAGCACGCTCGGCTGCCGGTCCAGCTCTCGGCCGACGATGAACTTCTGCAGGTTGCCGCCGGAAAGTGCGCCGGCTGCGGGATCCTCACCGCTCTTGCGCACATCCATCGCCTGACAGATCCGCTTGGCCGCCTGTTTGACGGTGCCGTGACGGATAATGTTCAGGAAGCCGCCACCCAGAAAGGTCTTGCGATCCGATTGATTGCGGGCAAGCACGAGATTGTCCGAGAGCTTCATTGCCGAAACGGCGGCGTGGCCATGGCGTTCTTCCGGCACGAATCCGGCGCCAAGCAACCGACGCGCATTGATGCCCTTCGTGCCCACCGGCTTGCCGCGCACGTGGATCAGATTGTCCGATGGAACGGTGTACTCACCGGAAATGACGTCGAACAACTCGCCCTGCCCGTTACCAGCAACCCCGGCGATCGCGAGGACTTCACCGGCGCGAACGCGCAGCGAAACATCCTTCAGCGACATGGCAAAGGGGGTGCGTGCCGGCGCCGACAGGCCCGCAACTTCCAGCTGGATATCGCCCGCGTTGCCGAGCCCCTCATGTTTGACACTGGCAACGTCGCTGCCCACCATCATGCGAGCTAGAGAGCCCGTGGTTTCCTGGCGCGGGTCACAGGCGCCGGTCACCTTGCCGTGGCGGAGCACGGTTGCGCGCGAACAGATGCGTTGCACCTCCTCGAGGCGGTGACTGATGTAAAGCACCGAACGCCCCTCGTCCCGCAACTGGAATAAGGTCTCGAACATCCGGTCGGCCTCCTGTGGCGTCAGCACGGAAGTCGGCTCGTCCAGAATGATAAGCTTGGGGTTCTGCAGCAGCGCACGGACGATCTCGATACGCTGGCGCTCGCCGACCGAAAGATCGGCAACATGGGCATTCGGATCGAGAGGCAGGCCATAGGCGCGCGACAGCCTTGCGGCTTCTTCCGATATCTTTGCTATCGGGATCTTGCCGTCGAGCGACAGAGCGATATTTTCAGCAACAGTCAACGCTTCGAAAAGCGAGAAATGCTGGAAGACCATACCGATGCCAAGCTTGCGCGCCGTGCCAGGCGAGTCGATCGCAGCAGGTTTTCCCTGCCACACGATTTCACCTTGCGTTGGCTCCAGCACGCCGAACAGCATCTTCACGAGCGTGGATTTACCGGCGCCGTTTTCGCCAAGCAGCGCGTGAATTTCGCCCGGTTGAATTTCAAGATCGATTTCGTTGCAGGCGGCAAAACTACCGAATAGCTTCGTCAGCTTGCGAACCGACAATAGTGCACCGTTTGCCGGTACATCGGATGACGACACGTTCCCCTCATTTCCTTCCCACCGTCCTGCCCTTTACGGATCTATGGGATCAGTAGTGTAGTTCCACTCGTTTTTCTGGCTTCCAGATCCGCATGCGCGCGCCCTGCATCGCTCAACGGATAAGTCTGATGAATATTGATACGCACTTTATTGCTTTGCACAACAGCAAATAATGCCCCTGCACTGGCTCTCAACTCCTCAGGCGTACCGACATAAGCGAAAAGGCTTGGGCGTGTCGTGAAAAGAGAGCCTTTCTGATTAAGGATAGCGAGGTTGAAATTCTCGATGGGGCCGGAGGACTGGCCGAAAGTCACCCACATGCCGCGCGGCTTCAGGCAGTCGAGCGAATGCGGGAACGTGTCCTTGCCGACCGAATCGTAGACGACATCGACGCCCTTGCCGCCGGTGATTTCCCAAACGCGATCGGCAAAATTTTCCCGGCTATAATCGATGACGTGGTCGTAGCCGTGCGCCAGCGCCAGTGCGACCTTTTCTGCGGATCCAGCAGTGCCGATGACGGTCTCGGCGCCGAGCGCCTTGGCCCATTGCCCCGCAATCAGGCCAACACCACCGGCGGCTGCGTGAAAGAGCAACGTCGTTCCGGGGCCGACCTTGAAGGTGCGGTTCAACAGATATTCTGCCGTCATCCCCTTCAGCATCATCGATGCCGCCGTTTCAAGCGAGATGTCGTCGGGTACTTTGACCAGATGACGGGTTTCGATATTGCGCTCGACGCTATAGGCACCGTCGCTGCCGACATAGGCGACGCGATCCCCGACGGCGAAATCGGAAATGCCAGGCCCTATCACGGTAATCGTTCCCGCGGCCTCCTTGCCGAGCGACAACGGAAATTGCGGCGCCTTATAGAGGCCCGAGCGGAAATACACGTCGATGAAATTCAGACCGATCGCCGCATGTCGGATCTGCACTTCGCCAGCGCCCGGAGGCGGCAGATCCACCTCCTCCAACTTCATGACCTCGGGACCGCCGTTTTCGTAGATGCGAATGACCTTGGTCTTCTTCATGACGAGCAATCCTACTGGCGTCCGAGGGACGGGAAAAACTGCAGCACGGCGCCGATGCAATAGAGATAGATACCGCTGATGATGAAGAGGACAACAGCCCATTGCGGCATGACGAAATTCATCAGCAGCGAGTAGATGCCCAGCGCCGACCAGAACAGGAATATGCCGAGATTGAGCGGCCGCAGGCGCTTAACGCGGACTGGATGCAGGAAATTGATCGGCAGGAAGGTCAGGACGACGGAAACGCCGACGAGAACCATGGCGGTCGTCGCGCTGGCGTCGATGACGAACAGCGTGAATATCACCATGTTCCAAACGACCGGGAAGCCGGAAAAGAAATACTCCTCGGTCTTCATGCCCATATCAGCGTAATAGATGGCACTGGAAACCACGATCATGCCGGCTGCGACAAACGACAAGGGTTCGCCGATCATGCCGCTTTCATAGAGCGCGAAGGCCGGAAGCAGCACGTAGGTCACATAGTCGATGATGTTGTCCAGCGTGTCGCCGGACCAGTTCGGAAGTACTTCCTTGACCCGGACCTTGCGGGCGATCGGCCCGTCGATGCCATCGACCAGCAGCGCGAGACCCAGCCACCAGAACATATCGACGAAGCGGTGCTCCGAGGCAGCGACCACACCGAGAAAGGCGAGAAAAGACCCGGATGCCGTCAGGATATGAACGGAGAATGCACGCATCTCCGCGTAAGGCACCCGCTTGTAATTGAAGATTTTCATCCGCCCCACGATTCGTCGGTTTATGCGCCTGCCCCGGCAAGCGGTTTTTCCTGCTAATATGCATCCTTTGGTCTATACCGCCAGCGCAAAAGCGTTCATCGCTGCACGCTAGCGCGACTTCCTGTCATTTTCACCCGCTGCGATGTTTCATCCCATGGATTTCAACAGGCTAAGTGTCTATTTTCAGAATTGTAGGCAATTGAGGCATCGAAAATGAAGCAGATTGAAGTGGCCGTCATCGGCGGTGGCCTGGGCGGCATGATCGCCGCCTTTGCGCTCGCGCGCGGCGGACGATCCGTTGCGCTGGTGGCTGCGCCGCACAACAAAGCCGACAAGCGGACGACGGCGCTGATGGACCAATCGATCCGCTTTCTCGAGCGCCTGACACTATGGGACAAGATTGCGCCTTCGACGGCAGCGCTCACCACAATGCGGATCATCGACGGCACATCCAGACTGTTGCGGGCACCCACCGTCTCGTTCCGTTCGTCCGAGATCGGACTGGAGGCTTTCGGCTACAACATTCCGAACGCAGTGCTGCTCGACACCCTCAGTAGGGCCATCGAAGCGGAGGGCAACATCGCCCACATCGAAGCTACCGCCTCCGAAATTACTTTCCGCGACGAAGGCGTGACGATTGCCCTCGATAACGGTCAATCTATCGAAGCCGCCTTCGTCGTCGGCAGCGATGGGCGCAACTCAATGGTCCGGGAAACCTTGGGCATCAAGGTCAAGGGCTGGTCCTATCCGCAATCGGCCATGGTTCTGAACTTCGCGCATTCCTTGCCGCATCAGAACATATCGACCGAATTCCACACCGAGAGCGGTCCCTTCACGCAAGTGCCCCTGCCCGGCAGCCGCTCCAGCCTGGTCTGGGTGCAGAAGCCGGCCGAAGCAGCAGCCAATGCCGATAGATCGCTGGAAGAACTTGGCAGGCTGGTCGAGGAACGCATGCAATCGATGCTAGGCCAGGTGACGATTGAAGATAATGTTCAGGTATGGCCGCTCTCCGGCATGACGGCTCATCGATTCGGCAAGGGCCGCGCTGCGCTAATCGGCGAAGCCGCCCACGTCTTTCCACCGATCGGTGCACAGGGGCTCAATCTCAGTCTGCGCGATATATTGGCGTTATCGGACATCCTTTGCAGTCGTCCGGATCAGCCGATCCCGGCCTCGGCCGGCGACATTTTCGACCGCCGGCGCCGCGCCGACGTCATCAGCCGCACAACGAGCGTCGATCTCCTCAACCGCTCGCTTCTTTCCGATTTCCTGCCGGTGCAGATGTTGCGCGCCGCCGGACTGCATGTGCTTTCCGCACTCGCTCCCCTACGCAACCTGGTCATGCGCGAAGGCATCGAACCCGGTGGTGCCCTGGGCAATTTTTCCTCGAAGCTACGGGAAAAGCTACGTCGGTAAGACGCCCGATTTTATCAGGTACAGCACCAGCGAAACCGTCGCCACGGAACAGGCCGTGGTGATGAGGATCGTGGCGGAGGCACGCTCCTGCCAGACACCATATTGCTGGCCGATGACGAAAACGTTCGTGGCCGTCGGCAGCGCGGCCAGCAGCATCGCCGCTTCGATCCATATCGGATCGAAGCCGCCCACCGCCTGCAAAACCACATAAACGACGAGCGGATGCAGGATAAGCTTTGCCGGCACGATGTAGCCGATCTCGACTGGCACCCGCTTCAAGGGACGCAAGGCAAGCGTTACACCCATGGCAAACAGCGCGCAGGGGGCAGCCGCTTGGGCAAGATAGTTGACGAATCGCTCGAATGCGATCGGCTGCCGGAGCGAAAGCGCCGCGACGATGAAGCCGAGCGCAGTCGATAGAATGAAAGGGTGCAGCAAGACCTTTCGGGCAATCTCGCCGGCGACGCGCCAGCGGGAACGCTTGTCTCCCTCTTCCAGCGCCATCAGCGCTGGCGCCACCATGAAATGCAGCGCATTTTCAAAGCAGACAATCAGCGCGACGGGAACGGCTGCCTTTTCGCCCAACGCCAGAAGTGCGAGCCCCGGCCCCATGTAGCCGATATTGCCATAGGCGCCAGCAAAAGCCTGGATGGTGCTGTCGGCGAGCGAATTGCGCCGCAGGAAGCGTCCAATCAGAAACAGCAGGAGAAAGATCGAATATGTCGCGGCGATATCCGCGGCGATGAAATCGATCCGCGTCAGCTGCTCGATCGGCGTCTGCGAAACGAGCTTGAAGAACAGGGCCGGCAGGGCCGCATAGATGATGAAGGTGTTGAGCCAGCCGAGCGCATCAGCCGGCTGCATGGTTACGCGCGCGGCGATATAGCCGATCAGGATCAGGCCGAAGAACGGCAGCAGCAGACCGACAATGTCAGCCATCGGACTTGTTCCATCTTGCCGGGGAAATTGGGGGCGAAAGATATCGCCCGGCTTAGCCGATTTTCATCAGGATTGGAAAGGTCTGCTGGAACCAGATCGCCATGTCGCTGACATAGCCGAAGATGAACGCAAGTCCGGTGAGGACGAGAAGCCCGCCCATAACCTTCTCGACCGTGCCGAGATGGCGGCGGAAGCGGGATAGAAAGCGCATGAAAGCGCCGGAAAAGCCTGCCGCGATCCAGAATGGAATGGCAAGTCCGAGAGAATAGACCGCAAGCAGGCCCGCGCCTGCGCCGACCGTTTCGCGAGAAGCAGCGATGCCGAGGATCGCCCCGAGAACAGGGCCGATGCAGGGCGTCCAGCCAAAGGCGAAGGCAAGCCCCATGATATAGGCGCCCGTCAAGGTCGCCGGTTTTCCATTGCCCTGGAAGCGCGCTTCGCGAGCGAAGAGACCGATGCGGAAAACACCGAGGAAATTCAACCCCATGATCACGATGATCAGACCACCGATCTTCGAAAGGATATCGAGATGCTGGCGCAACAGCAGGCCGATCGACGAAGCACCGGCGCCGAGGGCGACAAATACGGTGGCAAATCCCAACGTAAAGAATAGCGCCGACATCAACACGTTGCCACGAACGCTTGGCCCTGCTGCGACGGTCGTTCCGCCGCCACGAAACTGCTCGACGGAGATCCCGGCCATATAGCAGAGATAAGGCGGCACGAGCGGCAATACGCAGGGCGAGAGGAACGAAAGCGCTCCGGCAATCAGGGCACTAACAATCGAAATATCGGCAAGCGACACGATGAACTCCGGCTATGTCATTTCGCCCTCTTCCTAGCGTTGCGACCAGCGGAAAGCCAATCACCTTTTCGAGTGGGAGCGGCCGCACTGCCTTAAAGTTGACGGAATTAAGAAGCGCCAACCTATGCGAAAACCCGGCATTTCTGGGCCTGACCCATCATCGGGAGGCATACCAACGAACGAATTGCATTTGCTAAAATATTGGTTCAAGCTGCGGTCGTTCGTCCAACAACGTGCATTAACCCAACTAGTTAGCGGAGGAAGTCCCCCCATGCGATTCGTTACTATGTTTACGGCTGCAGCCTTTACTGCGCTTTTCAGCGTTAGCGCCATGGCGCAAACGGCGACGGCGCCCAGCACTACGACGACGACACCCAGCGCAACGACAACAGCTCCTGCGGCGACGACGATGCCTAAGGCAGCGACCACGATGAAGCCGAAGGCTATGAAGCCGGCTCAGACCGCCGTTTCCAAAGCATGTTCGGCTCAGGCTGACGCCAAGGGTCTGCACGGGAAAGCTCGCGCCAAGTTCCGCAGCGACTGCAAAAAGGCCGGTGGCAAGGCGTAATCTCGTAAGCTTCGCCTCAATCAAGGCCCAGCTTTGTCGCCGCAACGGCGGCAAAGCTGGGCACAATCCCAAACTTCCTATCGAATATTTTACTTAAAAAACTCGGCGCTTGTCATTGAAATCTCTTCAATAAGTTAGGGGCGTTTTTAGTTTCCCATCTCTCAAGCGATATGCTTTTTTGCACCATGCGCTGAGATCACTGGCAGACCTCAATCATGAGTCGTCATAAGTTTTGGAGCCACCTCCGAAATCCTCGGGAGCGCAAGCAACGTTTCGCAACAAAGGGGAAAAACCCAGGAAACCTGCAAAAACTACAATTGGCTCTCGTTCGATTGAATCAGTGAACGGAGCAACGATTTGAAACCGGCCATAAACCCTCCTCCCGTTGAAGAGACTTCGCACGCGAAATATCTGGCGGCGTGTCTTTTCGCGCTTGAGCCATCCATCGAAAGCCTGCTCACCGCCGCGTTGAAATCGGGTTGGAAACGCGAATACGTGCTTCTGGCGATCATGGCGATTGCCGCCAATGATGACGAGGAGACACGGTCGTCCCGCGGATCACTGCATTCATGAGTCGCGATTGCTGCGATCCAGATTAGAACTCAGCAGCTGCACGGCCGAAAACGAAATCGGCTTCCGTGCCATCCGTCAGCCGAACGCGACCCGAACCGTCCATACCATTGGCCTGCCGCGTCGCGATTACAAAACCCTTTCGGCCGTCGGAGCAGCGGACCGGCATGGAAATCGTCACTGAGGTGTCGAAGGGATCATATGTGCCGGAACACTTGACCGACTTGCCCTTCAACTTGCCCGCCACCTGAAAGCTGCCACCGGACATTGCCGCCGTCGACGTTCCCTTCATGACATCGCCCTTGCCGGAAATCACGGCAACCGGCACGGTCATCGCGCAGGAAGCAAGAGATAGCGCTGAAGTGGCAACGACGATGAACCCTATGTTTTTCACGAGATATCCCCCCCTTGAGACGGGGGAAATATGCACGCGAAACGAGAATGGTCAATAGACCATCGTTGGCCTGCCTTTCGATTACGCGAACCTTCCGGCATGCGGTTCATCGAAGACGACAATCGCAGCCAGACGTACACAAACTCTTCGCGTCAGATCATTTGCGGCTCGGCTTCAGCTCTTTCGTCGACTGATCGACTTGGCCATCCACAAGCCTGTTGCGCGGGTCGGCGACGATAGCACTTCCCTCGTCTTCGGCCTCCGGCTTTGTGGGCCCGCGAGCTTTGCTGTGTTGTATCTTGGCAAGCGGCTGCTTGCTTTCCCTTCCGTGATTTGGGTCGTTAGCTTGATCGCGCATCGATTTGTTTCTCCTCTTGTTCGCAGGAGAAACACCGGTCGCTTAATTAGGTTCCTCAATAGGCTGACCGCCTGTATCGCGGGCTTCGATCGCAAATGCTGGAAAATGGAAGCGTCCGTAAAAATATTTGAGAGGCGCTGAAACTATCCGGCAGCGGGCTCCGTATAAGCGGCTAGGAATGAACCGGGATCGATTGTTCTGGAACGTCCACCCCGTCACCGGCGCCCGCACTGCGACGGAGACGGCGGCAACGGTCGCCTCCGCGCCGTTACCGCAGCGTCCGGCGCAAGGGATCTGACACTCTTCGCCGGACGCACTCTTCAGTCCCTTGAATGGCAATTGCCGTAACGGGCACCGGAACCGGCATGTGATCTTGCGAGCGCGCAACACGGGCCAGACGCGGCTTTCATGCGACGCAGGGCTGGCGGCTTCAAATTTTCGCTCGGGGCTGAGCAGAGGGGCCGCTACGAGCAATCGGAGCTATCGACGGAGAAGGAATAGTCCTTCCCCTTGAACTGGTAGATGTAATTGGCCAAGGAGGCTTCGCCGGAATCGAATTTCGGCAGCAAAAAGTTACACAAATCAGAGATTTGAGCCGACTTGACGAGAGGCGCGTCGAACCAGTCGTCGTCGAGATCCAGATGATAGAAGTAGCTGTAGATACGGTCCGTAAGGTCTATCTTTTTCAGCGTGATTTGCTGGTCGATTTTCTTCGGCAGATCCTTGTTGGCAAAGACAACCGGATAGCGTTGGGTGAGATAAGGGATCACCAGACGTTCAGTCACAGGTGTCGTCATCGCGATCGCGAGCAGAGGCAACAGGCTCGATGCAACCGCGAACTTCCTCCTGACGAGAGCACCCACCAAGACGCCCGCAGTCCCGAGCAACCCGCAAACGATCGCATAGATTTCCCACGAAGACAGCTCAGCCAAGAATTCCATCACGCGTCCATCGTCTTTATCAATCACCGTGCCGGCGGCAACTCGCCTATGATCAGCCTGCCATATCCAGCACATGCCAAATTCGACTTGGCATCCAAACATGCCTATCGAGTAAAAGCAGTCGCCAGAAGCAACGGCACAAATTCGTGCGCCAAACCAACCGCCATGTGGTCAGTCTATACTCCTCCGGCACACCATCGGGCAATCACAAGATTGTTCATTTTCCTGACCGTTAGTATACTTACTCTCGCTATGATTGAAAGCGAAACTTGCCGCACGTCGCTCCATCAAGCCAGACTTTGCAGCGATACCTGCCTGAATTGAAGAGTTTGCGAATTCCCTTAAACCGCGGATATGCTCATCCTTGGGCGTTGAGGCATTTGGGAGGAAAAGCCGCCTTACACTTTTCCCGAGAGTGCTTTTGCGCTCCGGTGTCGTCGTTTCAGCCCCTCAGCGCTTTGTTATCAAATATTGCCAGCTGCAGGTTTCAGCTCTTCAAGCTAAAGCCCAGCCTCGGTTCGCCGCAATGTGGGAATCGCATAGGCTTACCTGTACCCAAGGAGAAACGGAATGTCGGACCTGCTTGAAATCCAGAGAGAACTGCAAGCGCAGGCCGACCAGGTCGTTCGGATGCTGCAGCTCAATGAACGTCTTTCCGCTCTTGGACAGCCTGTCCGTGTCGGAAGCTCCGCCATGGGGCTGATGGTTCGGCGTGATATCGACATCACCGTCATTTGCGACAAGCTCGATGCCGATGCACTGGACGCGTTTACCGCGCTCTGTACATGCTTCATGAGGATGACGGAACAGGTGGTTGCCGTGCGCTTCCGCAACGATTGCCGGCAATGGAATAGAGAACCGGAAAAATACCCGGACGGGCTTTATCTGTGGCTGTCCGTTCAGGCGCCGGATCAAACAATGTGGACCATCGACATCTGGCTTGTCGACCAGCCGGAGCGCCAGCCTGACATCGCCCATCTGAAAACGCTGATGCCGCGCCTGACCGATGGAGACCGGGAAACCATCCTGCGAATCAAGACTGTCTTGGCTGAATCTCCGCAAGATGGTGCGTCGATTCCCAGCGCACTTGTCTACGAAGCCGTCATGGACAACGGCATCGACACCATTGCCGGATTTGAGAACTGGTGTCGGGAACGCGCGCCATGATGCCCCAGGAAAGAGAGCGCGATAAAGGGTGCAAACGGAATTTTGCAAATCATGATCGGGTTACTGCAAAACGCGTGCGAAACCCAAGTGAAATGGTGAGGATGTTTTTGTTTTGAAAACAACATCTTCCGATGGTGAGAGCGATGGGGCTCGAACCCATGACCTACTGATTAAAAGTCAGTTGCTCTACCAGCTGAGCTACGCTCTCCCTTTCCGCGGACGTTTCCGCCCCGGCTGGAAGTGCGCGGAACATATGCAGGCGCCCCATTGCGGTCAACCCATAAAATTGCGGTTTTGGTGGCTTCAAGATGCTTTTCCTCATCTCCAGACGACGAAATCATGGTGTTTCCCTCGAAATCGGCGGCATGGCAGGCATCCGCGTGAAACTGGAATCTGTGGGGAAAACCGCAGGCAATGGCGAGGCAGCTTCGTGTGGCCGGAATAATCGTTACAATTTCCCTCAATAGTAAGGGTTGCAATCAAGGGATTGGTCCGTTCGCCCGCAATGATTTGGGGTGCGAATCGTTTTTGGTGTATATCAGTTATTGTTAACAACCCGTCGGGTCCTCAGGAGGTTCTTTTATGGAAGACGCACACGTCGGTTGGATTGCAGCAATTATCATTGGCGGCTTGGCAGGCTGGTTCGCCGAGATGATCATGAAGAGCAATACGGGCATTGTCATGAACATCATCCTCGGCATCGTTGGCGCGCTCGTCGCCAGCTGGCTGTTTGGCGCACTCCATATTGCGCTGCCCTTCCATGCATGGCTGAACTACCTGATTACCGGCTTCATCGGCGCCTGCATCCTGATTTTTATCGGTCGCCTGATCAAGCGGTAGAGGAGCTTTGGGGCTTGCCCCAGCTTAGAGCATTCCCAGGAAAATTGCTGAGCAGTTTTCCGTCCGGGATGTCTGAGAAAACAAAAGGATAGAACGTTTCCGCGATTCACTGACAAGCGGAATCGCTCTAGGGATGAGGAGAAGGGAAGACGGGATCGTCTTCCCTTTTTTGTTGCATTCATTGGATGCGTGCACGTCATAGGCCTTTCCAAGCCCGTCCCCGGCCCTATCTACAACAGTGGAGCCGAAAAGGAGGTTGGAAGATGACGGAAAACACCAATCGGATACCAGTGCGCAAAGTCGTTCGTGGTCGCCCCTACAGCATCACTGAATTTGCACGGAAATACCGCCTCGACGACGACGAAGCCAAACGTCTGTTCTATAAGTTCGGCCCTTCGGCAACCGAGCTCGACCTGCTGATGGCCGCCAAACGGAAGTCGCCGTATCTCTCCTAAGTGCCCGACTTCGATCCGAAAGTGAAACCGCAGGCAAGATAATGGCAGATGGCGGCTACGCCCATCCGCCACCCTCTCTGGCTGCGGGGGACTGCAGGATCACGCGCGTCATAAGTTCATTTTGATATATCACCATCGATTGCCTTCGGCAGCACGAGGTGACACTGTCTGCCACATCGGCCCGCTTGGACTTACTGCATGCAAAATTCGCTCAGCCATCTCGCCTATCTGGCGCTCGAGCATCAGATCGTGACGCTTGCCCTCGAGCCTGGGGCGCTCGTGACAGAAAAGCAGCTGATCGAGATGGCCGGCCAAGGGCGCACGCCCGTGCGCGAGGCAATTCAGAAGCTTGCGTGGCAGGGATTGATCCATGTGCGTCCGCGCGTCGGTTTGCAGATCGCGGAGATTAGGCCCGACGATCATCGACATGTCATTCAGGTCAGGCGCGAACTGGAGCCGCTCGCGGCGGCGCTTGCTGCCGTCCACGCCGATGAACAGCAGCGCCACCAACTGCAGCTCTGCGCACGCCGGATGGCTGACTGTGCCGTGACCGGCGATCTCACCGGCTTCTTCGCTGCCGACAAGACGTTTGACGAAATTCTGGAAGAGGCCTGCCCCAACAACTTCATAACGTCGGCCCTCGGGCCGGTGCAAACCCATGCCCGGCGGCTGTGGTACTCCACGGAAGCACGCGGCCGGATGGATCATGCAGTAACGATGCATGTTCAAGCTATCGAGACTATCTGTGACGGCGATGCAGAAAAAGCGGCCACGGCCATGACTGCGCTGATCGACCAATTGAGCGGTCTATGAAAAAGGCGGCCCCTTTACGGAAGCCGCCTGCCATTTGCTTATTTCGGTCGCTCGTTTCAACCGACGAAGGCGCGCTCGATGACGAATTCGGCCGGCTTGCTGTTCGCACCTTCGGTGAGGCCTGCCTTTTCGAGCAGATCCTTCGTGTCCTTCAGCATCGCCGAAGAGCCGCAGATCATGCCGCGGTCGGTGGCGATATCGAGGGCGGGGACGCCGAGATCGCTGAAGAGCTTGCCGTTTTCGATGAGATCGGTAATGCGGCCGGTGAAGGGGAAGTCTTCCCGAGTGACGGTTGCGTAATGGCGCAGCTTATCGCCGACGACTTCGCTGAGCAGCTCATCGTTGCGGATTTCCTCCACCAGGTCGAAACCGTATTTCAGCTCGGCGACATCTCGCGTCGTATGCGTAAGGATGACTTCCTCGAACTTCTCATAGGTCTCGGGATCGCGGATCAGGCTCGCAAAGGGCGCGATGCCGGTGCCGGTCGAGAACATATAAAGACGTCTGCCCGGGGTCAGCGCATCGAGCACCAGCGTACCAGTCGGCTTCTTGCGCATCAGCACTTCGTCGCCGGGCTTGATATTCTGCAGGTGCGACGTCAGCGGACCGTCCGGCACCTTGATGGAAAAGAATTCGAGTTCGTCGGCCCAGGCGGGGCTTGCGATCGAATAGGCGCGATAAAGCGGTTTGCCATCGACCATGAGGCCGATCATCGCAAATTCGCCAGAGCGGAAGCGAAAACCTTGCGGCCTGGTCATGGTAAAACGAAAGAGCCGGTCGGTATAATGCGTGACGCTCAGCACCTTCTCGGCGAAGACGCCGGCTGGCACTGCTGAAGCGAACTCATCTGTCTTTGCGGGGGCGTTCATTCTGTTTCGGATCCCGTATTAATCTTGCACGTCTTCCCTGGCAGGCTCATTACGCGACGCTGATATTACACTATAGCCGGTTTTGAAAGGCATTCCATTCCAGCCGGCGGCACAGGACTGAAATATGTATATTTCAGTCAAGATTCTAGATCGCCAACACTATAAATCGACATCTATCGACGGGCGTGAATAGTGGCCTTTCGACGTCAAGCCGATTTTGCCGGTAGCCGTCGCCAGCTATAGGCCTGCCCGGCTTCGGCAGGCCGCGCGGTTGGCTGATAGTAATGCGGAATGCCCGGTAGCCGATTTTCCGACAGCCGCCGCAATGCCGTTTCATTGGTGACTGCGAAACTGTCGATGCCGACACGCAACATCAACGGAATCTGGTCGATCAGCACATCCCCGACGGCCCGCAACTCGCTCGTATAACCAAGACGCTGGCGAAGCAGCGAAGCGTGGCTGAAAGCACGACCATCGTTGAAGGCCGGAAACGCTACCGCAACGATCGCGAGGCGATCAAGGTATGGCTGAAGTCTGGTGACATCGTCTGCCGGCTTTATGACCACACCAAGGCCAAGTTCATTACTGTCTTCCGCTTTTGCGATCAGGGCATCGAGGTCAAGCAACGGCTTTTGCGCTTCCGTCGCCTTCACCTCGTCCGTTTCGATCACCCAGCCATCGTTTTCGACAAAACCGGTTTCCCGCCAGATCTTCGTCATATTCATCTCTCCTTACGCGGCCTCGGCCGAAGCCGAACCATAGAGCGCATCCTTGAAGGGCTGCGGTCCGACACGGCGATAAGCATCGAGGAAGATCTCGGAGGGATCCAGACGCAAACCGAGATAGGTATCGACGATCGTCTCTATGGCATCGGTCACCTTGTCGGGCTCAAACCCACGGCCGATGATTTCGCCGATCGAGGTATGCTCGTCGCCGGAACCGCCGAGCGTGATCTGGTAGAGCTCGGCACCCTTCTTCTCGACGCCCAACAAGCCGATATGGCCGACGTGATGGTGGCCGCAGGCATTGATGCAGCCGGAGATCTTGATCTTCAGCTCGCCGATTTCAGCCTGACGTTCCGGAGAGCCGAAACGCGTGGAAATTTCCTGCGCAACCGGGATCGAGCGGGCATTGGCGAGAGCGCAGTAATCGAGGCCGGGACAGGCAATGATATCGGTAATGAGGCCGGCATTCGCCGTCTCGAGGCCATTGGCAACGAGGCCGCGGTAAACAGCTTCGAGATCGGCAAGCGCCACGTGCGGCAGGATGAGGTTCTGCTCGTGGCTCACGCGGATTTCATCAAAGGCATATTCTTCGGCGATGTCGGCCACGGCATCCATCTGCACATCCGTAGCATCGCCCGGAATGCCGCCGATCGGCTTCAGCGAAATCGTCACCATGCCGTAGTCGGGGTTCCTGTGTGGCTGGACATTCTGTTGCACCCAACGGGCAAAGGCTGGATCCGCCTTCTTCCAGCGAGCAAGGCTTTCCCAGCCTTCGGCGCGCTCAGGCAGCGCCGGCGGCTCAAAATAGGCCGAAATCGCCTGAACGTCTGCTTCCGGCAGCTTCAGTTCTGTGTCCTTGAGCTTGTCGAATTCGAATTCGACCTGGCGTGACAGTTCTTCTGCACCGATCTCATGGACAAGGATCTTGATACGCGCCTTGTACTTGTTGTCGCGGCGGCCATGCAGATTGTAAACGCGCATGATTGCGGTCGTGTAGGAGAGGAGATCCTCCTCCGGCAGGAAATCGCGGATCAGCTTGGCGACCAGCGGCGTGCGGCCCTGCCCGCCCCCGACGTAAACGGCAAAGCCAATCTCGCCTTTTTCGTTCTTCTTCAGATGCAGACCGATGTCGTGCACCTGGATCGCGGCCCGGTCGCGCTCGGCGCCCGTGACGGCGATCTTGAACTTGCGCGGCAGGAAGGAGAATTCCGGGTGAACGGAAGACCACTGCCGCAGGATTTCGGCATAGGGTCTGGGATCGGCGACTTCATCGGCCGCAGCCCCTGCAAAATGGTCTGCCGTGACGTTGCGAATGCAGTTGCCCGAGGTCTGGATCGCGTGCATCTCGACCGAGGCCAGGTCGGCCAGAGCGTCTGGCATCTCGGAGAGTTTCGGCCAGTTGAACTGCAGGTTCTGGCGCGTCGTGAAGTGGCCATAGCCGCGGTCGTACCTGCGCGCGACATGGGCGAGCATGCGCATCTGGCGCGAGCTCAACGTGCCGTAGGGAATGGCGATGCGCAGCATATAGGCATGCAGCTGCAGATAGACCCCGTTCATCAAGCGCAGCGGCTTGAAGGCATCTTCGGAAAGCTCACCCGAGAGGCGTCGCTCCACCTGATCGCGGAACTGCGCGACACGTTCCGCGACAAAGGCATGGTCGAATTCGTCGTAACGATACATGGTTTCCTCGGGACTTCTCAGACTGCAATGAATTCGGGATCGGCGGCGGCGTAACCCGGCGCATATTCCATCGTGGGGCCTTCGGCACGAATGCGCTCGCGCAGGCGCAGCGGCCAAAGCTTGCCATCGGTTTCGCGAACGTCGATCAGATTGACGTCGACGACCTTGTTGTCGGCATAGGCCTCCTTGCCGATCGCTTCCAGTGAGGCTTCGGCTTCGGCGTGGCGTGCAACCAGCGCCTCCTGCAGCGATGTCGCCCACTCACCATTCGCGTTCAGCCAAACGGCGACGCCATCGGTGAGCCGGTTTGCGGTCAGAACCTTGTCGACCATCAATCAGCTCCTTGCATAGTCATGAGCGACGGTCTCGCGGCGGACCAGCGGCTCGGATTGTTCGAAATTCGCACCGGCGACAGCATCGCCGATGATAACCATGACCGGCCCGCTCAATTCATCGCGGTGCTCAAGGTCTGGAAGATCCCTCAGTATGCCATGCATCAGCCGGCGGTCGCGACGACTTGCATTTTCGATGACCGCAACGGTCGTCTCCGGCGGCAGACCGGCCTGCATCAAACGGCCGGCGACAGAGGCAGCAACCGTGCGCCCCATATAAACGGCAATCGTGGCACCCGACACGGCCAGACTTGCCCAATCGGGAAGAACGTCGCCCGCGAGATCGTGGCCCGTCGTGAAGACCAACGACGACGCAACGCCGCGCAGCGTCAACGGCAGTTCGAAATCCGCAGCGGCGGCGAAGGCGGAGGTAATGCCGGGCACGATCTCGTAGCCGATGCCGGCGGCGCGCAGCGCGGCCATTTCTTCGCCAGCACGGCCGTAGACTAGCGGATCGCCCGACTTCAGGCGCACAACGCGCTTGCCGTCGCGACCAAGCTGCACCAGCAGATCATTGATCTCCTCCTGAGACTTGCTGTGGCAACCCTTGCGCTTGCCGACAGACAGGCGCTCGGCATCGCGCCGTCCCATGTCGACGATCGCCTGCGGCACCAGGGCATCATAGACGATGACATCGGCCTCCATCATCACGCGCTGTGCACGCAATGTCAGCAAGTCCTCGGCACCGGGACCGGCGCCAACGAGCCACACCCGGCCTTCGACTTCGCGAGCCGATCGCAATAGCTCATCAGCTGCCTGCTGCGCCTGAGGCAAATGGCCGGCATTGACCGCGTCTGCAACCGGCCCCGAGAAGAACCGCCGCCAGAAGACGCGACGCGCAACACCGCGCGGCACAAGATGCTCGACCGGCTTGCGATAACGCGTGGCCAAAGCCGCGAGCTTTCCGAGCGATGGCGACAACATCTGGTCGATCTGTGCACGGATCATCTGTGCCAGTACGGGGCCTGCACCCTCCGTACCGATGGCAATGGCGACCGGTGCGCGGTTGACGAGTGCCGGCGTATAGAAATCGCAATAGTCGGGCTGATCGACGGCATTTGCCGGAATTCGCTCGGCGCGGGCCGCGTCGACGATCTGGCGATCCGCCTCTGCATCACCGGTGGCCGCGAAAACAAGCGTCGCGCCCCTGACCTGATGCGACGAAAAATCGCCACGCACCGTCGCAATACGATTGGCGATAAGAAAGGCGTGATAGTCGGCTTCCGGCGCCTGCACATAGGCAACAATTTTCGCCTGGGTGTTCATCAGCAGTCGCGCCTTGGCAAAGGCTTCGTCGCCATCGCCAAAGATGGCCGCAACCCTTCCGTCGATACGGAAGAAGGCGGGAAATACCGAAAGCTGTTCAGTCTTGGGAGGCATCGTCATTCCAATTCGAGATATGCCGAATATCGCCTCACCGACCAAGGGATTGAAGAAACAGAAATTCTAATGCTTCGACGACTCCGTATTCTTTTGCTCGACATGGCGGGGATTTGAGCAAAACTCACCAGACGAGCAGATTGATTTAAATACAGGAAATCTATAGACTTTTGGAATTCAACAACCTCCCTGCCGTTTCATTGCCTGTGGCAAACGCTGCTCGATCCTCTTTTGCGCATTTCACCCGGCCTGCAATCCCGCTAGATTGGGCGAAATTTTTCGGAGCATTCCCTTGTCGGACAATACGATCGCAGCCCGCCTCCTCGACGTCGTCGAACATGACATCTTGCCGCTGACCCGAGATGGAGTTGCGGCAGGAAACAAGGTTTTCGGCGCTGCCATCCTGCGCAAATCGGACCTCTCGCTCGTCATCGCGGAAACCAACAACGAGTTGGAAAATCCGCTCTGGCACGGAGAAGTGCATGCACTGAAACGCTTTTATGAACTGGGCGAGAAGCCGGCCACCAAGGATCTGATCTTCCTGTCGACCCACGAGCCCTGCACCATGTGCATGTCGGCGATCACCTGGGCCGGTTTCGACAATTTCTACTATTTCTTCAGCCACGAGGATTCGCGGGACGCTTTCGCAATTCCGCATGACTTGAAGATTCTCAAGGAAGTCTTCGGTCTGGAGCCGGGCGGCTATCGGCGGCACAACGCCTTCTGGAACAGTTTCGCGCTCGCGGACCTCGTGGAGACTGAAGCCGATCCGCGAAAGACCGAGCTCAAGGAACAGACTGCGCGCATCAAGCAGGCCTATGCCGGTCTGTCCGACAGCTATCAGGCTTCCAAGAGCGACAACGATATCCCGCTGAATTGATAGAGCAAGACCCGAGGCAACGATGGAAGCATCGCGAGACATTGGCAGCCTGATCGACATCATGGCTGCACTGCGAAACCCCGAGACTGGCTGCCCCTGGGATATCGTCCAGACCTTCGAGACCATCAAGCCCTACACGATTGAGGAGGCTTATGAGGTCGCGGACGCCATCGAACGCAAGGATAACGACGATCTCTGCGATGAGCTCGGCGATCTCCTGCTTCAGGTCGTGTTCCATGCACGGATTGCGGAGGAAGCTGGAGCATTTTCCTTCGGCGACGTCGTACATGCAATCACTCGCAAGATGATCCGCCGCCACCCACATGTTTTTGCCGTCTCCGACGCCAAGACCGAGGACGCGGTGACGCTGCAATGGGATCGGATCAAGGCGGAGGAAAAGCGCGAGCGCGCCGAACGCCGCGCCAAGAGCGGGATTACCGAGGATTTCAAGGCCGGCTATCTGGGCTCGGTGCAACGCACTTTCCCTGCTCTGACGGAAGCTTTGAAATTGCAGGAGCGCGCAGCCAAGGTCGGCTTCGATTGGTCGGCGCCAGAACCGATCCTCGACAAGATCGAGGAGGAGATCGGCGAGCTACGGGTAGCGCTTGCGAGCGGCGACAAAGCGAAAGTCAGCGATGAACTCGGCGACCTGATCTTCGCCGTCGTCAATATTGGCCGCCATGTGAATTCCGATCCGGAGCAGGCCCTACGCGGCACGAACACCAAGTTCCGCCGCCGCTTCCATCACATCGAGACGACACTTGAGGCCGAAGGCGAGACCCTGGAGGGCGCCTCGCTCGAGCGAATGGAAGAGATCTGGCAGGCGGCAAAGGCTATCGAACGGCAGCTTGGCGGTGTAAAGACCGCTTAGAGCCGGATGATTTTAGGTCTACTCGACCTAAAATCTGAATCCGCTCTAAAATTAAAGACGTAGAGCATGGTGTCGCCCGAAAACCGCGCGCACTTTTCGGCATCATGCTCTAGGAGCCCTTATTCCCAGTCTTCGCGTTGCGGCTTCGGGCCGTTGCCCATGCGCCGCTCCAGTTCGACCGCCTCGGTTTCCGTCAGGCGCACTTCAAGCGTCACCGTGCCGTCCTCGTTATCCCAGCGGTTATCGACGATGGCATGATTGTAGAGCCAGGGTAGCAGCGCCAGCTTTTCGACAGGCAAGGTGATGGTCGTTTCCGTCAGAACACCCGAAAGGCGCCGGCTGATCTCATTCATCAGGCGATCGACGCCCTCGCCGCTCTTCGCGGACACGGCAATGACGTTTTCCGTCGTCGATGCCTTGTGAACGATGGCGTCGTGTGCTTCCGGCTCCAGCCGGTCGATCTTGTTCCAGACCTCGAGAATACGCTCGGCACCCTCAGCCTCGCCGATGCCAAGATCACCAAGGATGCGCATCACGTCGGCGCTCTGGACCTGATTGTCGTCATCCGAGAGATCGCGCACATGGAGGATGAGGTCGGCTTCCAGCACCTCTTCCAGCGTCGCACGGAATGCCGCCACAAGGTGAGTCGGCAGATCCGAAATGAAACCGACGGTATCGGAGAGGATGACGGTGCGGCCGTGCGGCAGCTTCATCCGGCGCAAAGTCGGATCGAGCGTCGCAAACAGCATGTCCTCGGCAAGAACGCCCGCGCCGGTAATGCGGTTGAACAGCGTCGACTTGCCGGCATTGGTGTAGCCAACCAGTGCGACGATCGGATGCGGCACCTTCCGGCGCTTGGCGCGATGCAGCTGGCGTGTTCGGACGACCTGCTCGAGCTCGCGCTCCAGCCGGATGATCCGCTCCTGCAGCATGCGCCGGTCGGCTTCGATCTGGGTTTCACCGGGGCCGCCCATGAAGCCCGCGCCACCGCGCTGGCGTTCAAGGTGGGTCCAGCTGCGAACCAGCCGACCCTTCTGATAGTTCAAATGGGCAAGCTCAACCTGCAGCGTGCCTTCCTTGGTGGAAGCGCGGCGGCCGAAAATTTCGAGGATGAGGCCGGTTCGGTCGATGACCTTGGCGTTCCATGCCTTCTCGAGATTGCGCTGCTGCACCGGCGTCAAGGGATGATCGACGATGACAAGCCCGGCGTTGAATTCGTCGAGCAGCGCAAGAATTTCCTCGATCTTTCCGGTGCCGAGCAAGGTCGCCGGCCGCGGATCGTTGATCGGGACGATCGAGCCGTTGACGACATCGAGGTCGATAGCAAGTGCAAGGCCCTTTGCCTCTTCCAGCCGGCTTTCGGGCGGGCGCGAAACGGAGATGGCGCCATCAGCTTGAGCAGCGCGTGCCGAACGGGCCTGTTTGAGCACAGGCACGACGACGACAGCGCGCATGTCATCCCGGTGCTTTACGGTTTCCGGGATGAGAGAATCATTTTTGGTATCGCGTGTGGTGATAGTGGCAAATCCTGGTTAGGATGCGGCTTCTTCGCTCTCGAACATCTGCATCGGCTGACCCGGCATGATCGTCGAGATCGCATGCTTGTAGACAAGCTGCGAATGGCCATCGCGGCGGAGCAGGACACAGAAATTGTCGAATGAGGTTACGACACCTGTGAGCTTCACGCCGTTAATCAAGAAAATTGTCAGTGAAATCTTTTGCTTGCGAACAGTATTGAGAAACAAGTCCTGCAAGTTTTGAGAACGTTCCGCCATCGCGCCGCTTCTTTCTTTTTTGCCGACCTAAGCCGGTGAAATATCATGATATACAGAGACCCCGGGACAGGAGATACCCTCATTCTCTCCACCCAGCGAATGTTGGTATCAAATCGCAGTCTTTTCCGCAATGTCGAAAAAGGCTTCACGAATTTTCTGTGACATGCTGCCCGGATGGCCATTGGCAATCGTTTCGCCGTCGATGGAAACCACCGGAAAACATATGCTTGTAGCCGCCGTGATGAAGACTTCGCGAGCCTTCATCATCTCCTCGACGGAGAAGAATCGCTCGACGATCGTCACGCCGAGCTTGGCCGCGACATCCATCAGGGTCGTACGGGTAATGCCGCGCAAGATGCCGTGCTCGGCCGGACGGGTGACGAGATTCCCATCGTGATCGACGATCCAGACATTCGTGGCGGCCCCTTCCTTCACCATACCGTTATGGTCGATATAGATGGCTTCCTGCGCACCTGCCTCCTTGGCCTGCTGACGGGCCATCGCGTTCGGCAACAGGCCGACCGACTTGATATCGACCCGATCCCAGCGATTGTCACGGACGGTGATCGCCTTGATACCGTTGGCGTTCTTCTTGGCGATAGCGGATTGGTCCGTGCTCTTGGCGGTCACGACGATCGACGAGGGCGTGCCGACCGGCGGGAAAACATGATCGCGCCGGGCGACTCCGCGGGTGACCTGCAGATAAAACAGGCCGTTGCGGACGTGGTTACGACGCAGGGTCTCGCGAATCACGAGAACGAGCGCCGCGCGCGCCATTGGCCAGGCGATGCGCAGTTCGCTCAGCGAGCGGTTCAGGCGATCGAGATGGCGCGTCAGATCAACGATCACGCCATGGCGCACCTCGCAAACTTCATAGACGCCATCGGCAAACTGATAGCCGCGGTCCTCGATATGGACCGTTGCATCGCTATGCTTGACGTAGCGACCGTTCACATAAGCTATTCTCGGCATGGAAGCCCCTGATCAGAATTCCGTAATTTCGAAGTGCGAGGCGGTCGCTCAGACACCCAGCGACTTCAGCTTGCGATGCAGCGCAGAGCGCTCCATGCCGACAAATTCCGCCGTGCGCGAGATGTTGCCGCCGAAACGATTGATCTGGGCGATGAGGTAATCGCGTTCGAACATTTCACGCGCTTCGCGCAGCGGCAATGTCATGATGTGATAATCGTTCTTGGCGGAAACCTTCGGTAGCATGTCACCGAGATCGGTCGGCAGCATTTCGGCTGTTATCGGCGTATCGGCACCGTCGGAACGCGCCAGAATCATCAGACGCTCGATGTTGTTGCGCAGCTGCCTGATATTGCCGGGCCAATCATGAGCCTGCAGCACGGCCATGGCGTCATCGCCGATCCGGCGCGGGCGAATGCCGGCCTGTTCGGAAATCTGACGCATGAGCTGATCGACGAGGAACGGAATATCCTCGCGCCGCTCTGCGAGTGCAGGAACGCGAACCGGAACGACGGCCAAGCGATGATAGAGATCTTCGCGGAACAGACCTTCGGCAATATGGCTTTCGAGGTTATAGGCCGTGGACGAGATGATGCGCACATCCACCTTCACCCGCTTGGAGCCGCCGACGCGCTCGAACTGTTGGTCGACCAGTACACGCAGGATCTTGTTCCTGTCTCTTATACACATCTGACGCTGCCGACGACGTGTCGTGGGTGTGGGTATCGGGGGGGGGGGGGGGGGGAGAAAGGGGGGGGGGGGGGGGGGGGGGG
>NZ_JAELUG010001060.1 GCF_016429255.1 Rhizobium sp. ASV8 | reverse complement strand
CCCCCCCCCCCCCCCCCCCCCCCCCCCCCCCCCCCCCCCCCCCCCCCCCCCCCCCCCCCTCATTTAACGCCTACGACGGCAAACGAGATTTAATAGACCGTCTCGTGGGCTCGGAGATGTGTATAAGAGACAGGGGTTACAGCGGCACCCGCCCAACTGCCACTGCCAGCTGCTTCCAGCTGCCACACCCATGTGTGTTGCCTGCTGCAGAGACATGCATTACAGATTCCCATCGGCCGGGACCCCATAGGCTGTCTCTTATACACATCTGACGCTGCCGACGACGTGTCGTGGGTGTTGATGGCGGTGGTGGGGGGGGCATTGGGGAGGGGGGGGGGGGGGGGGGGGGGGGGGGGGGGGGGGGGGGGGGGGGGGGGGGGGGGG
>NZ_JAELUG010001059.1 GCF_016429255.1 Rhizobium sp. ASV8 | reverse complement strand
GTAGGTTGGGTGCCGAGGCTCATAGTAACCCGTGCACGGATTGTCTCGCTCACTGTTGAGGCTGGTGCGGTGCTGTAACTGAAATAGCGATGCCCAGCCCTACTGAAGGCGTGGTCGCGGTGGAATGCAATCAGACGGTGCTGTGGTAATAAACAGTGATGGTGTGTCTGAGCCTGCTGCAAGACATAATTTGAGTAATCAATAGTAAGTGGGTCCAGTGGCCGACAACAGCACGAGTACATCTAAGTCAATCTTGGAAATGCGACACGCCTGCAACATGTGCAGCCTTTCCTTTTCATCGCTCATTATTGGCGATTTGAAGTTTATTTCTGGCGCCTGTATTGGTCAGAACTGACAAAGTTGGGGAAAACCACTGAAGGGGAA
>NZ_JAELUG010001058.1 GCF_016429255.1 Rhizobium sp. ASV8 | reverse complement strand
GTGCTACTCTGATAGATCAATCATCGCCGGTCAGAGACACAAAACGAAAACATTCCCGCGACGGATCGGGCAGTTCCTCGCTTTCTCCCACGGACCGCAAATCCCCCGGAGCAATGGATGTCGACAGCAAGACCAAGAAAGAAAAACAGGAAGACGACGATGACGACGAATCCAGCTCCGAAGATGAAGGCGCGCCACCTAAGCGCGAAGTGCCAGCTGCGCAAACTTTTGGCGATGACCCTTCGACTTTTCCAGACCCGACCGTCTACGAAGTTCGAGAAGTATCACCTTATATGCCAGAGAACCTCAAACAGGAAATCTACTCAGTGGCAGTATATCCCAAATCCGATCTTGCGGACCTCATTGCCGGCGACCCTCCAGACA
>NZ_JAELUG010001057.1 GCF_016429255.1 Rhizobium sp. ASV8 | reverse complement strand
CCCCCCCCCCCCCCCCCCCCCCCCCCCCCCCCCCCCCCCCCCCCCCCCCCCCCCCCCCCCTTTTTCAAGCATACGCCGGAATCCGCGATTTAATAGACCGTCTCGTGGGCTCGGAGATGTGTATAAGAGACCCCTCTAGCTTTTCCCTGAACGGTTTTGCGTATGTTGATTCTATGCTGTTGCCTTGAACATGACTAACACTATTTTAGAATGCTGCTTGTCTTCCTCATGCCTATCGGCCTCGCCAACATCTGTCTCTTATACACATCTGACGCTGCCGACGACGTGTCGTGGGTGTAGATCTCGGTGGTGGCCGGATCATTAAAAATAGGGGGGGGGGGGGGGGGGGGGGGGGGGGGGGGGGGGGGGGGGGGGGGGGGGGGG
>NZ_JAELUG010001056.1 GCF_016429255.1 Rhizobium sp. ASV8 | reverse complement strand
AGAATGGATGATGCGGTTGATTTTCTGAATTGATGGGCAAACAGAAATTCTATGCAAGGGATGGAATACTGGAGGTCGGGGGTGATCTGGATCGGTGGTCAGGTGCCACCAGCTGCCCGGCGGTCCCGCCAAGCCGTCACGATGACCGGAGTGAGACGAAACCCAAGGAGGTAGTCGGTTCTCGGCAATAACAAATATCAACAACCCAAACATCATGGCATATAATGGGGCAAAGTTTTAAAATGGTTCGGCGGTCTCGGTTATTTGGAAGCTCTTAAAATATTAACATATTTGCCATCGAAAACGCCATTTTAACTGCCTTCATGCCCAAGACGAATTCTTTAAGAAAAGGTTCACTCTATACTAAAATATGTACTTTAAAAC
>NZ_JAELUG010001055.1 GCF_016429255.1 Rhizobium sp. ASV8 | reverse complement strand
CTTCACAAGATAATCAACAAGGTCCTTTGGGTCGTCGCTAAAAGCTTCAACCTTTGGAACTCTGACAAGCCAATTGATGCCGTCTTCAAACGTAATCCAGCAGTGGTAGTTTGCTGCTCCCATCATAGCTCCGTGTCCCAATGCTTTTCCTGGTTTAAAGTCACAGTGGATTTCGTTTCGCATGGAGCTTGAAATTCGAGTAAGCTCTGAAATATTGATTCTGGTAAGCAGAGCATTAATTTCCTTCTGAATGCCTGCTTCCCATGCTTCTTCATCAAGCTAAGCTTTTAGTCAGCAATAAGGACTAACGTGATTAAGCTCATACATACGTCGGCTTCCGTCGCTCAGCTATGATGTCGAGACTGAATATGCACGGCACATAGA
>NZ_JAELUG010001054.1 GCF_016429255.1 Rhizobium sp. ASV8 | reverse complement strand
CCCCCCCCCCCCCCCCCCCCCCCCCCCCCCCCCCCCCCCCCCCCCCCCCCCCCCCCCCCTTTTTTCTAGCTTAAGACGGCATACGAGATTTAATAGACCGTCTCGTGGGCTCGGAGATGTGTCCCCCCCCCCCCACCGTCCGTTCCCGTGCTTTGGTCGACCAAGAAGAGTCTTTCTGACATACTCTACATCGATATCCGATACACGATAGATACGCAGCCTTTCTGCTGGTTGTTCACGATTGCCCAGCCCTGTCTCTTATACACATCTGACGCTGCCGACGACGTGTCGTGGGTGTATATATAGGGGGTGGGCGGATGAGTAAAAAAGGGGGGGGGGGGGGGGGGGGGGGGGGGGGGGGGGGGGGGGGGGGGGGGGGGGGGG
>NZ_JAELUG010001053.1 GCF_016429255.1 Rhizobium sp. ASV8 | reverse complement strand
CCCCCCCCCCCCCCCCCCCCCCCCCCCCCCCCCCCCCCCCCCCCCCCCCCCCCCCCCCCATTTTTCAAGCAGATGACGCCATACGAGATTTAATAGACCGTCTCGTGGGCTCGGAGATGTGTATAAGAGACAGTATGCCAGCCGCATGGTCCGTCATACACCGATCGACTGTCCCGTCAACGGCTCTCGTACAATACAAGAGCTCCTTTCCCCAACGCACAAGACTGCGAAACAAGTTGCTGCTATACTACCTGTCTCTTATACACATCTGACGCTGCCGACGACGTGTCGTGGGTGTTGGTAGGGGGGGGGGGGGGGGGGGTAAAAGGGGGGGGGGGGGGGGGGGGGGGGGGGGGGGGGGGGGGGGGGGGGGGGGGGGGGGGG
>NZ_JAELUG010001052.1 GCF_016429255.1 Rhizobium sp. ASV8 | reverse complement strand
CCCCCCCCCCCCCCCCCCCCCCCCCCCCCCCCCCCCCCCCCCCCCCCCCCCCCCCCCCATTTTTTCAAGCTCAAGACGCAATACGAGATTTAATAGACCGTCTCGTGGGCTCGGAGATGTGTATAAGAGACACCCTTTATTTTCTGTTTATTTACGAGGATATGATGTATACGAGAACCGATTATTGTTAGTTTGTTTTGGCCTTTTGTTTGCACGACAAAGTGTATATTTGGCTATGTTGAGGATTGGATCTGTCTCTTATACACATCTGACGCTGCCGACGACGTGTCGTGGGTGTAGATGTCGGGGGTGGCCGGGGCATGGAAAAAGGGGGGGGGGGGGGGGGGGGGGGGGGGGGGGGGGGGGGGGGGGGGGGGGGGGGGG
>NZ_JAELUG010001051.1 GCF_016429255.1 Rhizobium sp. ASV8 | reverse complement strand
ATGCCGAGCTTCTTCCAGTTTACGCAAGGCACCGAGTCTCGCGTCCGGCCGACAAATGACTCCTCACCACTGCTTGGCCGGTTCCGCGCCGTGCCTCCTCCTCCTAGGCCGGGATTTGGCACCCGTCGACACAGTCAGCTGGGTATGCTGGCCGATCGGCTTGCTACGGGAAGAGGGAGCGTACACGTTGGCTATGGAGCTGTCATTGCAGCAGGGCTGGAAGACAGTGATAGCGAGGACGAGCGGGAACGCCGGGCGGAACTCATCGGAGAGCATGTCTCTTGGTGGGATCGAGCATGGCACAAGTGGGTGATTGATCTGTGGGTTGCGCCACGGCAGTCGGCAGTCAAGAAAGTTGTCGATATATGGTGGAGTCGGTACGGA
>NZ_JAELUG010000110.1 GCF_016429255.1 Rhizobium sp. ASV8 | reverse complement strand
GATCGACAAGGTCGGCGGTCATGACAAGCGTTTCGTCGAAGCGCGTCCAACGGCGCCCCCGCAAAAGATCGATCAGCTGCTGCGAGGCTAGCGGCGTCTCGCGCACCACCATCGGTCTGCCATAGGCTTCGAACTTGCGCTGCGCCTTGCGCAACCGGATCTCGAGGTCGCGATGGTCAGAGGGGTCGAGCGGCACGACGGAATTGAGCCGCTTCGAGGGGTGACCCGCCGTCAACCGCACCTGCCAGCTGCCGTCATACTGCACCGACGAGGCGGGCCAGGCCCGGAAGCCGACAGCTTCGAGCCTGCGCACCAAGGGCAGCTTGTTTATCGTGGACTGCGCATGCATCGGCTAGGTATCAGCTCCGGTAGTCGCCATTGATGGCAACATATTCCTTGGTGAGGTCGCAGGTCCAGACCGTTGCACGACCGTTGCCGAGGCCAAGATCGACCTTCACGGGGATATCCTGCTGCTTCATGACATTCGAGGCCGCTTCCTCGGAATAGGAAGCATCGCGTTCGCCGTTGACGGCAACGCGGACGTCGCCAAACCAGATGGCCAGCTTGTCGCGATCCGCCATCTCACCGGCCTTGCCGACCGCCATGACGATGCGACCCCAGTTGGCGTCTTCGCCGGCAGCCGCGGTCTTGACCAGCGGCGAATTGGCGATCGAGAGCGCGATGCGCTTGGCAGCGGCATCGTTCTCGGCGCCCGTCACTGTGATTTCGAGCATCTTGGTCGCGCCTTCACCGTCGCGAACGACCTGAATCGCGAGATCCTTGAGGAGATCGTTGAGTGCTGCGCGGAAACCGGCAAGCTGCGGATCGTCGGCGCGATCGATATGCGCCTGGCCGTCGGCAGCGGCAGCACCGGTCGCGAACAGCATCAGCGTGTCGGAGGTCGAAGTATCGCTATCAACGGTCATGGAGTTGAAGCTCGGACCAACACCATCGGACAGCAGCGACTGAAGAGCGGCAGAGGAAATATCGGCATCCGTGACCACGAACGATAGCATCGTTGCCATGTCGGGCGCGATCATGCCGGCACCCTTGGCGATGCCGTTGATGGTGACCTTGACACCGCCGATCTCGGCGCTGCGCGTCGCGACCTTCGGATAAGTGTCCGTGGTCATGATCGCCTTGGCGGCTTCGAACCAGAAATCGTTGACGGCATCCTTGGCCATCGTGTCGAGCACGCCGGCGAACTTGGTCGCGTCCAGAGGCTCGCCAATGACGCCTGTCGAGGCGAGGTAAACTTCGTTTTCACCGCAGCCGACGGCCGCAGCGGCAGACTTTGCGGTCAGCTCTGTCGCCTGGCGCCCCTTCAGGCCGGTAAAAGCATTGGCATTGCCGGAATTGACGACAACGGCACGCGCGCTGCCATGAGCGAGGTTCGCCCGGCAGAAATCCACCGGAGCCGAAGGACACTTCGAACGTGTGAACACGCCGGCGACGGCTGCAGGCTTGTCGAAAACCATCAGCAGGACGTCCGTCCGGTTTTTGTACTTGATGCCGGCAGATGCCGTGGTCATGCGTACACCGCGAAGCGCGGGCATGGAAACGAAGGTTTTGGGAGCGAGCGGAGAAACGGAACCGGACATGAGAGCCACCTGAAAAGAGCAGGATGCCGAAAAGTGTAGGCGGTTTTCGGACTACATCATGCTCTGCTTCTTAGATTCTGGAGCGGATTCGGATTTTAGCTCGATGCGATCTAAGATCATCCGGCTCCAGTGAAAGGCCCGGAAAATCCGGGCCCTAAGGATCCTGCTTACAATTGCTTACTGCTGCGGCTGGGCGTCAGGCGCGATGGCGTCATCCGCCGGGGCCGCATCCTGCTGCTTCTGCGCATCTTCGTATGCCTTGCTGAGTGCCGGGTCGCTGATGGAAACCTTGGCGTCCTGCTTGGCCTTGTTCAGCAGCTCAAGATACTTGTCGCGCATGACGAGCTGACGAACCTGATCCTTGACCTGATCGAACGGCGGAGGAGGAGCGTTGCGCTTGTCCTCGACCTTGATCACGTGCCAGCCGAAGTCGGTCTTGACCGGGGTCTTGGTGTACGTGCCGACTGGAAGTGCGAAAGCAGCCTCTTCGAATTCCTTGACCATGCGGCCATGGCCGAAATAGCCGAGATCGCCGCCGTCAGCCTTGTTCGGGTCGGTGGACTTTTCCTTGGCAAGCGCAGCAAAATCCTTGCCGGCATCGAGTTCCTTGATGATCGCCTTGGCTTCGTCCTCAGTCTTTACGAGGATATGGCGGGCGTGAACTTCTTCCTGCTTCGGCAGGGCTGCGACTTCCTTGTCGTAGCGGGCCTTGACTTCGTCATCCTTGATGGCGTCGGCAACATGCGCCTTGAAATAGGCATTGTGCAACTCGCGATCACGCAGGTAGGCCATGTGAGCCTGGAAGTCCGGCGTCTGGTCGAGCTTTTCGGCGGCCGCCTTCTGCGACAGCAGCTTCACGTCGATCGAAGCGGAAAGTGCTGCGACCTTCTTCTGGTCGTCTGGAAGCTGGCCGAGCTGCGGATCGAGATTGGCGATCGCCAGATCGAGTTCGGATTGATGGATTTCGACATCGCCGACCTTGGCGACAACGGGATCCTTGGCGTCAGCCGCGAAAACCGGCGCCTGGAAGGTAATGATTGTTGCGAAAGCAACCGCAGCAAGTTTGTTGTACTTCAACATAAAATAACCCTTCGGTGGTCTCGACCGGCTCGACAGATGGGAATCCGGCGTGAAAAAGCCTTCAGCAGGAGAATGTGGCCTTTGTGTATCGGCCAAATCCCGTTGACATCAATCGACCCCCCTCTTATCTGTCACGCAACCTCGCGTCCAGAACAGTTTCCGGCCGTTTTGTGCTATACTCCCGTTTTTTTGGGAGTGGATAAAGCAACGAACGGCCGGATGAAATCTCAGAAAGGACCATTCACATGGTCAGCCTAGGTGGAATTGCCCGCAAGTTGTTCGGCTCGTCCAACGACCGTCGCGTCAAGTCGTTCCAGCCGAATGTCGATGCCATCAATGCACTCGAACAGCAGATGCGTGCGCTGTCCGATGAAGCGTTGGCCGCCAAGACGGTTGAGTTCCGCCAGCAGTTGGCCGATGGCAAGACGCTCGATGATCTCCTCGTGCCCGCCTTTGCGGTAGCGCGCGAGGCATCTCGCCGCGTTCTCGGCATGCGACCTTTTGACGTACAGCTCATCGGCGGCATGATCCTTCATTCCAACGCGATCGCGGAAATGAAGACCGGCGAAGGCAAGACGCTCGTCGGTACGCTGCCGGTCTATCTGAACGCGCTCGCCGGCAAGGGCGTTCACGTCGTCACGGTCAACGACTACCTGGCACAGCGCGACAGCGCCACCATGGGCCGCCTCTACAGCTTCCTCGGGCTGACGACGGGCGTCATCATCCATGGCCTGTCGGACGAAGAGCGGCGCGACGCCTATGCCTGCGACATCACCTACGGCACCAACAACGAACTCGGCTTCGATTATCTGCGCGACAATATGAAATATGATCGCGGACAGATGGTTCAGCGCGGCCATAGCTTCGCCATCGTCGACGAAGTGGACTCGATCCTGATCGACGAAGCGCGTACGCCGCTGATCATTTCAGGCCCGCTCGACGACCGCTCCGATCTCTACACCACGATCGACGCCTTCATTCCGCGCCTTGCGAAGGAAGACTACGAGATCGACGAAAAGCAGCGCTCGGCCAACTTCTCCGAAGAAGGCACGGAAAAGCTGGAAAACATGCTCGGCGAGGCCGGCCTGCTGAAGGGTGAATCGCTCTACGACGTCGAGAACGTCGCGATCGTCCATCACATCAACAATGCGCTCAAGGCTCACAAGCTCTTCCAGCGCGACAAGGATTACATCGTCCGCAACGGCGAAGTCGTCATCATCGATGAATTCACCGGCCGCATGATGCCGGGTCGCCGCTACTCGGACGGCCAGCACCAGGCGCTGGAAGCCAAGGAGCGGGTGCAGATCCAGCCGGAAAACCAGACGCTGGCGCAGATCACCTTCCAGAACTACTTCCGCATGTACGACAAGCTCGCCGGCATGACCGGCACGGCGTCGACGGAAGCGGAAGAATTCGGCAACATCTACGGCCTCGACGTCGTCGAAGTGCCGACCAACCTGCCGATCAAGCGTATCGACGAGGACGACGAGGTCTATCGTACGCATGAAGAGAAATACAAGGCGATCATTGCCGAGATCCTGGATGCGCATAAGCGGGGCCAGCCGGTACTCGTCGGGACGACATCGATCGAAAAATCTGAACTTCTTGCCGAGCTCATGCGCAAGCAGGGCTTCAACGATTTCCAGGTTCTGAACGCCCGCTACCACGAACAGGAAGCCTATATCGTCGCCCAGGCCGGTGTCCCCGGCACTGTGACGATCGCCACCAACATGGCCGGCCGCGGCACCGACATCCAGCTCGGCGGCAACCTCGAAATGCGGGTCGAACGCGACCTGCACGATGTCGAGCCCGGTCCGGAGCGTGATGCCGCGATCGCCAGGATTGTCGAGGAGATCAAGGAGCTCAAGCAGAAGTCGCTTGCCGCCGGTGGTCTCTACGTCATCGCCAGCGAACGCCACGAAAGCCGCCGTATCGACAACCAGCTCCGCGGCCGCTCCGGTCGTCAGGGCGACCCCGGCCGCTCGAAGTTCTACCTGTCGCTCCAGGACGACCTGATGCGCATCTTCGGCTCCGACCGCATGGACGGGATGCTGCAGAAGCTTGGTCTCAAGGAAGGCGAAGCCATCGTCCATCCCTGGATCAACAAGGCTCTGGAACGCGCTCAGAAGAAGGTCGAAGCCCGCAACTTCGATATCCGCAAGAACGTCCTCAAGTACGACGACGTGCTGAACGACCAGCGCAAGGTCATCTTCGAACAGCGCGTCGAATTGATGGATGCGACCGATCTTACCGAAACCGTCGGCGACATGCGCCACGATGTCATCGAGGATCTGGTTTCCAAGCACATCCCCGAACGCGCTTATGCCGAACAATGGGATGCCGACGGCCTGAAGGCCGGCGTTGCCAATTTCTTCGACCTCGACATGCCCGTGCACGACTGGGTCAAGGAAGAAGGCATCGCCGAAGACGACATTCGTGCCCGCCTGACGGAAGCCGCCGAAAAGGCCGCAACCGAAAAGGCAGAGCGCTTCGGCCCCGAGATCATGACCTATGTCGAGCGCTCCATCGTCCTGCAAACGCTTGATAATCTCTGGCGCGAGCATATCGTCAATCTCGACCATCTGCGTTCGGTCATCGGCTTCCGTGGCTATGCGCAGCGCGACCCGTTGCAGGAATATAAGGCGGAAGCTTTCGAGCTGTTCCAGTCCCTGTTGAACAATCTGCGCCAGGCCGTCACCGCCCAGCTTTCGCGCGTCGAGCTCGTGCATCAGCCGTCCGAGCCGGAAACACCGCCGATGCAGGGCCGCCATATTGACGCGACGACGGGCGAAGACGAATTCGCTCCTCTCGGCCTTGCAAGCGAAAACTTCGTGCCGCCGGAAAATCGCGACCCGCGCAATCCGGCAACCTGGGGTCGCGTCGGCCGCAACGAAGCCTGCCCCTGCGGTTCCGGCAAGAAATACAAGCATTGCCATGGCGCCTTCGAAAGCACCGAAGTCGTCTGAGGCTTCATTCCTTTCGAAGAATCAAAGAGATGCCGCCTTTCGGGCGGCATTTTTCGTTTTTGTGGACCGCCCTTCGCCATGTTGCTTTCGAAAGATCGAAAGAACCTATTCTTAACCCTCCTCTGCCAAGACTATCGCGAGGTTCGGATCATATTTAAAGTATTGCGTGTTGATCATGGCGGTCTTTCAAACAGCGGAGAAAATGCTGCCGTCCGCATTGCGGGCTGTGGCCTCGCCATATCTGCGTAAACTTGCCATTGTCCTCACAAGCCGCGACGAGAAGGCCGTTTCGCAGCGCATGGCGCTCATCGCCTTCACCATCCGTATCGCCGGCGCGGCCCTCGCTTTTCTGTCGCAGATCATCCTCGCCCGCCTGATGGGCCGGTTCGAATACGGCGTCTTCGTCTTCGTATGGGTGCTGATGATCCTGTTCGGCAACCTCGCCTGTCTCGGCTTCCCAACCGCCATCATCCGTTTCCTGCCGCAATATGACGCGAGCGGCAATCTTGCTGCTTTGCGCGGCCTGAACACCACGGCACGCCTGTTCGTCGTCGCTCTATCCGGCACGCTGGCCTTGATCGGAGCGGCAGTGGTCTATGTCCTGCGCGGCACGATCGAACACTATTATCTCATGCCGATCCTGCTTGGCCTCATTGCCGTGCCGATGATCGCGCTCGGTGACGTTCTCGACGGCACGGCGCGCGCCAAGCATTGGCCGATCATGGCATTGAGCCCGACCTTCCTGATCCGCCCGTCGCTGATCCTGCTGTTCATGGTTGCGGCCGTCCTTGCCGGCGCGCCGCGTGATGCGGTGACAGCCATGATGGCGGCGCTGGCCGGTGCCTTTACCAGCGTCCTGCTTCAATACCTCGCCGTCACGTTCCGTTTGCGCGGCCACTATCCGAACGGCGCAAGGTCGGTCGAGTTCAGGGCCTGGCTGACCGTGGCCTTCCCGATATTTCTGGTCGAAGGCGTCGGCTACCTCTTCACCAATTCCGATGTCATCGTCGTCGGGATCTTCCTCGATCCGGGTGAAGTCGCCGTCTATTTCGCCGCCGCCAAGACCATGGCCCTGGTGCATTTCGTCTATTTCGCGGTCAAGGCTGCCATTGGCCCGCGCTTCGCCAGCATCCTCGCCGAGAAAGACCAGGCAAAACTTGCCGCCTTCGCCACCGACGCAACCCGCTGGACCTTCTTTCCGGCCCTCGCCGTCGGCCTCGCGGTCTTGGCCGCAGGCCAGCTGCTGCTGTCGCTTTTCGGCGCCGCCTTCACGGACGGGCAGATCGTCATGGCCATCCTTCTCGGCGGCATTCTGGCCAAGGCATTGGTCGGTCCGGCCGAGGTATTGCTGACCATGGCGGACAAGCAGATGATCTGCGTCTATCTCTACACCGCAGCGCTCGCCGCCAATATCGGCCTGAACATCGTCCTCATCCCGCGTTTCGGCATCGAAGGCGCGGCCATGGCCGGGGCCGGAGCCATGGTGCTCGAAGCCCTGCTCCTGCACATTGCCGTGCGCAAAACGCTCGGCATCACACTCTTCGCCCTTATTCGCCGCCCAGCGGTGCCACCGACAACACACGGGGCCACCTGAATCATGACGCGCCCTCCTTATACCGAAACGACCGACAGCCAGGTCAACGCTCTGACGCATACGCTTGCAGCGCTGCACTTCGACACGCCGAAGGCAGAAGCACGCGTCGAAGTCGGCCGATCCGGCCGCGAGCTTTGCCTCTATCCCGGCAAACTCGGCTACGAGCTGCAGGACGAGCTGGATTTTCTGTCCAACCGTGCGATGGAACCGAACGTCTTCTTCTCCGGCCGCTTTCTGGCGCCCGCCATGCCACGCCTCGAGGATCGGCAGGTCCGCCTTGCCCTGATGCGCGACAATAGCAGCGCCCGCAGCCGTATCCGCCTGCTGATGCCCTTCACGGTCGACAAGCCCGGCTTTGCAATCGGCCCTTCGATCATTCGCGTCTGGTCCAACTCCTTCGGCCCCCTGGGCACGCCTTTGGTCGACGCCGAGGATGCGGGCGAGACGCTCGACAACCTCTTCGAAGGGCTGGCGCGGCAGGAGCTGCATTTGCCGGCCGCGCTCGTGCTACCCGACATTCGTCTGAACGGCCACTTCGCCCAGATGGCCAAGGTCGTCGCCATCGGCCGCAATCTGCCCATTGCCGTAGCAAACCCCTTCCAGCGCCCCATGCTTCACAGCAACGAGGATGCGATCGCCTATCTCAAACGCACGATCTCCAATGCTCATCTGCGCGAAATGCGCCGGCAGTGGCGCCTGTTGGAAAAGCAGGGCGACGTCTCCTACAATGTCGCGCGTCAACCGCGTGACGTTCACCTGCGCATGGAGGAGTTCCTGGCGCTGGAGGCAAGCGGCTGGAAAGGCAAGAAACGCACTGCCTTGGTCACGGATCGCCACCACGCCGCCTTCGCCCGCGAAGCCATCTCCAATCTCGCGGCCATCGACGCCGTTCGTATTCACACGATCGATCTGAACGGCAAGGCCATAGCCTCGATGATCGTGCTGATCATGGGCGGTGAGGCCTACACCTGGAAGACGGCCTATGACGAGGCCTATGCCCGCTATTCGCCGGGCAAGCTCCTGATGGGAGAATTGACGGAATGGCACCTCGACGACGCCAACGTCGTGCGTTCCGATTCCTGCGCCATAGCCGATCATCCGATCATGAGCCGCTTCTGGCACGAGCGTGAGGACATGGGCACGCTGATCATCGGCCTGACGCCGAACGGCGACCGCGACATCAGACAGATCACCACGCAGCTGCACATGTACCGCAGCACCCGCAACATGGCGAAGCTGCTGCGCGAAAAGATCCTGTCGCTGACGAAGCGCTAGAGTATTTCCAGTGGGTACCCAGCGTTTCTCGGCGCGGGATACGCAGGAAAACGCAAGGATGGAATGCCTTGTGCGTTGATCGGAACCTGCGAAGACCGCACTAGCTTTCGGCGTGCAGGGTTTCTTCGGTCGCCCGCTCGCGCAGCAGGCGACGGATGACCTTGCCCGAGGTCGTCAGCGGCAGTGCATCGACGAATTCGATCTCGCGCGGATACTCGTGCATCGAGAGCCGCGTTTTCACCCAGTCGCGGATTTCGGCGGCCAATGCTTCACTCGGCTCACGGCCAGGCACGAGAACGACATAGGCCTTGACGATCTCCGTTCGCACCGCATCCGGCTTGCCCACCGCCGCGGCAAGCTGCACCGCCGGATGGCCGCCGAGGCAGTCTTCGATTTCGCTGGGGCCGATGCGATAACCCGATGAGGTGATGACGTCGTCGTCGCGGCCGACGAAGGAAATATAGCCATCCGCATCCTGCCGGCCGATATCGCCGGTCAGCAGCCAATCATTGGCGAATTTCGCCTCCGTCGCCGCATCGTTCTGCCAATAGCCGAGGAACATCACCGGATCGGGCCGCTTGATAGCGATCTGCCCGCTCTCCCCGATAGGAACCTCGACGCCATCGGCATCGACGATCGCGACGCGATGGCCGGGCGCCGCCTTCCCCGTCGCCCCACCTCGGCTGACGCCGAAGGCCTCGCTGGAGGCGAGCACGAAATTGCACTCCGTCTGGCCGAAAAACTCGTTGACGCTGACACCGAGCGCCGAGCGCGCCCATTCGAAGGTCTCGCGGCCCAGCGCCTCGCCTGCCGAACCGATGGTGCGGAGTTTGAGGTCGTAGCGGGCCCGCGGATTGTCGACAGCCTTCAACAGCCGCAGCGCCGTTGGCGGAATGAAGGCATTGCGCACCTCCATCTCAGCCATGATGCGGAAGGCCATATGCGGATCGAATTTCTGCGCCGGCGAGGAAACGACGGGAACGCCAAGCATCAGGCTCGGCAGAAGCGCATTCAGAAGGCCGCCGGCCCAGGCCCAGTCCGATGGCGTCCATAGCCGGTCGCCGGCCTTAGGAAAGGCCTCATGGGCGAACTGCATGCCTGGAATATGCCCCGGCAACACGCGGTGGCCATGCAGCGCGCCCTTGGGTGGCCCGGTCGTGCCGGAGGTAAAAATCATCAACGCCGGATCGTCAGGGCCCGTATCCGCCACCTCGAAAAGAGGCGGGTATGCCGCCACCAGATCGGCAAAGCCGGCGACACCGTCTTCTGCGCCGTCGATGCTGATGACTTCAGTCATTTCAGGCAGTCGATCCCTGATTGGACGCAGCCGCTCCAGGCCGAAGCGGTTGGTGACGATAGCCGACGCCCAGGACGCCTGCAGCCGGTATTCCAGCGCCTCCGCGCCGAACAGCAGCGCCAACGGTAAAGCGATCGCCCCCATCTTGTAGATCGCCACATGCGCGACGACGGTCTCGAAGCTCTGCGGCAGCAATAGCGCCACGCGGTCGCCGCGCCGCACACCAAGCGCCAAGAGTGCGTTGGCGAAAGACGCGGAACGGTCTCGCAACTCGCGGTAGGTCATGGAAAAGTGATTGCCGTCCGGATTGAAATGCTGGAGGCAGACCCGATCGGGTTCGTGCTCCGCCCAGGCATCGCAAACAGCATGTCCTATGTTGAATTTCGCCGGAATCTCCCAGCGAAAGTCACGATAGAGCGCTTCATAAGTATCTTGCGGGGGCAATCTCATGCGGAATTCCAAAAATGGTGCAGCGCAGCTAACACCTGTCGCCTTCAGGGTTCAAGGAAACATTTGAAATTGCCGTCTTCCCCCGTGCGCGAATCGCCTTATTTATTGAAGAATACTTCGAAACTCTTCACGAACTGATGCGTCAGCCGCCGATCTGCGTTTCGCGACGCACCATTCCCATCGCTCTTCCGGCGATGGGCCTCCTTGTACCGAATGATCGAATGGACGGAGAATATCGATGGAATACGTAAAATTTGGCAGGACCGGCCTTGAGGTCTCGCGAATCTGCCTTGGCTGCATGACCTACGGCGATCCCAACAAGGGCACGCATGCCTGGTCGCTAAAAGAGGAGGACAGTCGTCCGCTGCTGCGCCAGGCGATCGAAGCCGGCATCAACTTCCTCGATACGGCCAATACCTATTCCGACGGCTCTTCGGAAGAAATCGTCGGCCGCGCCATCAAGGATTTCGCGCGGCGCGAGGATATCGTGCTCGCCACCAAGGTCTTCAACCGCATGCGCCCCGGCCCGAACGGCGCCGGCCTGTCGCGCAAGGCGATCTTCGATGAAATCGACAACAGTCTGCGCCGCCTCGGCACCGATTATGTCGACCTCTATCAGATCCATCGCTGGGACTATACGACGCCGATCGAGGAGACGCTCGAAGCACTGCATGATGTCGTCAAGGCCGGCAAGGCCCGCTACATCGGCGCTTCCTCCATGTACGCCTGGCAATTCGCCAAGGCGATCTACACCTCCCGCCTCAACGGCTGGACGGAGTTCGTCAGCATGCAGGACCACCTGAACCTGCTTTACCGCGAAGAAGAGCGCGAAATGCTGCCCTTCTGCGAAGATCAGAAAATCGCCGTCATACCGTGGAGCCCGCTCGCGCGCGGCCGCCTGACCCGTGACTGGGACGAGGCAACGGCTCGCACGCAGTCCGACGAGTTCGGCAAGACGCTTTACACCCAGGCGCTGGAAGCAGACCGCAAGATCGTCGATGCCGTCGGCGCTGTCGCCAAGGCACGTGGCATTCCGCGCGCACGGGTCGCAACCGCCTGGGTTCTGCAGAAGAGCGCCGTCACCGCACCGATCGTCGGCGCCTCCAAGCCCGGCCACATCGCGGATGCCGTCGCGTCGCTGGAAGTGAAACTGACGCCTGATGAAATCGAGGCGCTGGAATCGCCCTATGTCCCGCATGGGGTAGCCGGATTCAAGTGAGGCTTTGAAGGCGGCCCTGCAAGGGCAATGATGGCGTATCGCTGTGCACGGCCCCTCTCCCCGCATATGCAGCGAGAGGAGGCTTTTCCTGCCGAATCCACGTCCTGTCCTGACAGTAAACACCGGCGCTTTGCTCTGTCGTCCTCTCTCCCCTCAAGCGGGGAGAGTGCTAGCGTGAGGAGCAATCCAAACCTCCAAAGTCGATTGAGCCCGCGGCAAATCGCGCAAAAGTGACTTCACGAGCAGGTCATAGTTAGGGCTTAACTGATCGAGGCTCCTTACCCCCCGAGGATGATATCCGATGATCACAGTCCCCTTCGAAGCGCGTCGTTTTCAATCGACCGCGGCCTATTACCTGCGCTATCGCATCCCCTATCCGGACAGATTGATCGATCGCGTCGCCGAACGAAGCGGCCTCAAGCGCGGCGATCATGTGCTCGACCTCGGCTGTGGTCCGGGTCAGCTCGGGATCGCCTTTGCCCGGCTGCGGGGCGCAGCCGTCACCGCCATGGACCCGGAACCGGAAATGCTCGCCGAAGTCGAAGCCGGTGCGAAGAAGGCCGATGTCGACGTCACGATCCGTCAGGGCTCCTCCTACGATCTCGGCCTGGATATCGGCAAATTGCACCTCTGCGTCATGGGCCGCTCCTTCCACTGGATGGACAGGCCGGCAACGCTTGAAGCGCTCGACAGGCTGATCGAGCCGGGCGGCGCCGTCGTGCTGTTTCATGACAAAAGTGTTCTGGCAGAGCCGGATTGGCGCGGGATCGTCGAGCCGCTGGCGGAAACCTACTCGCCCGAACGCAATGCCGACCGGCTGCTGCGCAAGAGCAAGGCATGGGCGCCACACGAGGCCATGCTGCTGGCCTCCCCTTTCCGCAATCTCGAGCGCATCGGCATCGTCTCGGAATATACAAGGGATATCGAGGATATTGTCGGCCGCGTCTTCTCGATGTCGTCAACCTCGCCGCAGGCGCTTGGCGACAAGGCAGCCAATTTCGAAGCGGCGCTTCGCGGCAAGCTCCTCGAAGCAGCACCCGACGGCAAGTTCAAGGAGATCGTCGAGGCGAACGGGCTGCTCGCCTTCCGCGATTGAATTCGTGCACGCGGAGCGGCCCGGCAAAACGCCTGGCCGCTCTGGCAGTCTTTGGCCTAAGCCTCGTTTTTGTTTGACTCGCCTGTGTCCGACGGAGCGGTCAGCTCCTGCCGGGTAGCGGCCAGAAACTCCTGCGACAGCTCGGAACTGTCCATCGCCCGCGCCAGGATGACGGCACCGACCATGGCCGAAAGGCTGGCGAAAGCCTTGCGGCGGCGATCCTCGGCCGTTTCGCCGGGAACGATGTCTTCGAGCACTTCCACCAATCCGATGAGCCCGCCGGTAAAAGTGGACTGCATCTCCGGTCCGTGCCGGCTGACCTCCTGTGTCAGCGCCGCAAACACGCAGCCCGTCGCATGCTCGACGACATTGCGATGGGAGAGATAATGAGCAAGCAGCGCTTCCAGCGGCTGCTCGGGCGAGCTGGCCGCCACCTGCTTCCAGCGCTCCAGCGAGCGTGCCACCAGCGCCTTGCTCGCCTCGCAGGCAAGCTCATCCTTCGAATCGAAATGACCATAAAAGCCGCCATGTGTCAGACCCGCGGCCTTCATGATGTCAGCGACGCCGATGCCGTCGAAACCCTTCTCGCGGAAGAGTTCGCCTGCCACTGCAAGGATCTTCTCGCGATTCTCGGCGAATTTTTCCCGGCTCACTCTCATCAAAAAACTCCATCAGAGCATCAATAAATCTGTATTGACAATTTACATGACGAACATCATCAATACAAAACAAATATGATCGCTATCATGTAAATGCCTTTACACAAACGTTCAAGCCAGGAGAGCGGCACGGCGCTATAAGCGAATACGGTTCCCCCCGGGCCTTTCGCAATCGAACGCCTTCACCGCCCACCCGATCCAGACGTCAAGCCACGCAACTCTATCGGAACGCAGCTCATGGTCTCCACCGCTATTGCCTCGACGCTCGCCCGGCGCAACATCCATTACGGATGGGTCGTCGTCGGCGCCACCTTCCTCACCATGCTCGTCACGGCCGGCGCCATGGGTGCGCCCGGCGTGCTCATCAAGCCGCTGGAGGACGAGTTCGGCTGGAGTACCTCGTCCATCTCGTCCGCGCTCGCCGTCCGTCTCATCCTGTTCGGTCTGATGGGTCCGTTCGCCGCCGCATTCATGAACCATTTCGGCGTGCGCAAGGTCATCGTCTTTGCGCTTGGCACGATCGGCGTCGGCTTCGTCGGCTCGCTGTTCATGACGCAAGTCTGGCAGCTGCTTCTGTGCTGGGGGATCATCGTCGGCTTCGGGACAGGCCTCACCGCCATGGTGCTGGCGGCAACCGTTTCGACGCGCTGGTTCACCAAGCACCGCGGCCTCGTCATCGGCATGCTGTCGGCAAGCTCGGCCACGGGGCAGCTCGTCTTCCTGCCGCTGATGGCGGAGTTGACGACGCGCTACGGCTGGCGCTCGACCGTGATCTTCGTCTGCGGCATGATCGTCGTTGCCGCCTTTGTCGTGCTGCTTCTGATGCGCGACAGACCTTCCGACGTCAATCTGCCGCTGGTCGGCGAGATCCACATCACCCCGCCGCCGGCTGCGACCAAGAACCTGAAGGCTGCGCTCGCCTCGCCGATCGCCGTCCTGCGGGAAGTCTCCACGACGTCGACTTTCTGGATCCTGTTCGCAACCTTCTTCATCTGCGGCCTGTCGACCAACGGCCTGATCCAGACGCATTTCGTCACCCTTTGCGGCGATTTCGGCATCGTGCCGGTGGCGGCCGCCAGCGTGCTCGCCGTCATGGGCATCTTCGACTTCTTCGGCACCATCGGCTCCGGCTGGCTCTCCGACCGCTTCGACAATCGCTGGCTGCTGTTCTGGTATTATGGGCTGCGCGGCCTGTCGCTGGTCTATCTGCCCTTCAGCAATTTCACTTTTTACGGCCTGTCGATCTTCGCCGTCTTCTATGGCCTTGACTGGATCGCCACCGTTCCGCCGACCGTCAAGATCGCCGCTGACCGCTTCGGCCGTGAAAAGGCCGGCCTCGTTTTCGGCTGGGTCTTTGCCGGCCACCAGCTCGGTGCCGCCACCGCCGCCTATGGCGCCGGCCTCACCCGCACGGAGCTGAACACCTACCTGCCCGCCTTCTTCGTCGCCGGCGCCTTCTGCCTGCTGGCCGCCATCCTGGCGATCACGCTGCAAAAGCCCGGCTCCGTCGCCAAGGGCGGCCCGGCAATGGCTCACTGAGCGCCACAGTGCAAAAAAGCCCATGGCGCATCCAGGCGCGCCATGGGCAAACCGCAACCCTGCGGAAACACTCGCAATATCTGCCGCACCCCGCTTGCGCGCCGAGCCGATCACATGCTAGACAGCCGCCTCGTCAGTACCCCGTTGCCCCATTGGCGGAATTGGTAGACGCGCTCGACTCAAAATCGAGTTTCGAAAGAAGTGCTGGTTCGACTCCGGCATGGGGCACCACAATACCCATAACCAATTGAATTATATGGTCAATTATGAATATAATTGGCTTTGGCAATCGGAAAGAAACAAATTCCGCACGGCCGAGAGATGAGAATATCACCTACCATTTGCAGGCCTCTCTTAGAGGCTTGATCTCACCTTCCAAGTTCGCAATGGAATAACTGACCGTCAGCGCGCTCTCGTTGAACGGCATTGCCCGAACAATCAGGCGATTTCCTCCAAATAGTGCTTTGATCAAAGAAATACTCGTTGGACCGCTGAAAAGACCTAAAGCGCCGTGATCCGTCGATTCACGAAGGCCTTTCGTGAAAGCTTTTTTGTCATCAACTCGAAAGGTCACATCGCCATAACCGCCGCTTTCAGCCATGAAATGATCGGCAAACTGGAACGTGATTGCGGTTTTCCCCTCCATGCATCGGACAACGAGAGAGGCTTTGCTCGGCGCACGGCCGTATCTGCTGGGAACATCGTCATCTGATTCAAGAAGCAAAAATACGCTCTTCGAGTCGTCGATCTTTGATTTCTCGGTTTCCACCGTCCACTTGGAACTACTTTGTGTCCTGGGCGGTTCAACGCTTGTCTGAACTCGAAAAATTGCGTCGTAGCAGATCAACCGCTCGCCTCCATCTTGCATGGCGGCACACTCCTCCGGCTTCTCCGCAGCTTTTACAGGCGCGGCAAAAGCAAAGGCAGAAACGAGCGCTGTCACAGGCAAGGCAAGCCACCCATTTCGTCGCGATAGCGATGGCCTGGATTGATGCGCATACGTTGGCTCTGCTCCCCGAAATCGAGCCACGATACCTTTATCGCTTCCCCAAAAAATGCCTGCCTTTGAACGTCCCATTCTCCCCACCCTCTGTACACTTGTGATCAATTTCCGCGCGCGAGATTTTTGAATTGTGACCACGAATCAATCTGAGCGCATAGGTTGAATGAACCACAGAAGAATCCCTTTGTAATCATTGCAATTATCATCTCGATCAACGTCGCCTCCGCTGTCGGGAATTCCCTCACCATCACGAAAAATTTTGATTTTGTGCGGCTTCCGTCACCCGGCGACCATTTACAGCCATATTCCTGCCCCCTAAAGGTTTGCAACGCAGCAATAGGGGGCCTCATGCTTCGAAGACTTTACGACTGGACCATGTCGCTTGCCGGCCGCAAATCGGCCGAGGTCTGGCTCGCCGTTATCGCCTTCGTCGAAAGCTCGGTCTTCCTCGTTCCGGCCGACGTGCTTTTTCTGCCGATGTCGCTGGCCAAGCCCGAGCGCGCCTGGCGCTACGCGTTGACCGCGACGGTCGCCTCCGTGCTCGGCGGCATTGCCGGCTGGGCGCTTGGCTACTACGCCTTCGAAACCATTGCTAAACCGATCCTTGAATTCTACGGCAAGCTCGACGCTTTCAACCAGATGAGCGCCGGCGTCACCTATGAATGGGTTCTGCTGCTGCTGGTCACTTCAGGCCTGGCGCATCTGCCGCCGATCAAGGTGGTGACGATCTTGTCCGGCGTCGCCCATATCGATCTCGGCCTGTTCATCATCTCGGCCATCGTCGCCCGTGGCGCGCGTTTCTTCCTTCTGGCCTTCCTGCTGCGCCGCTACGGCGAATCCATCCGCCACTTTATCGAGAAGCGCCTGGGCCAGATTGCCATGGCAGCCGCCGCCATTCTCATCGCCCTCTATGCAGTCTTCCATTTTGCCCTGGCAAGCTGACCAAGGAGCCCCCATACATGTCCACGACCTCGACCTCCTCCCGCGCCGGCCTCGGCTATAGCGTGTTGTTGACGATCGGCATGATCGTCGTTGTCGGCTCTGCGCTCGGCTTCCAGCATATTGGCGGCTACATCCCCTGCGCCCTCTGCCTCGATCAGCGTCAGCCTTATTACTACGGTATCCCTGTCGCCATCATCGCCGCGCTGACCGCCATTGCAGGCCTGCCCTCGTGGATCACCCGCGGCCTTTTGATCATTGCCGGCCTCATGATGATTGTCGGCGGCGGCATTGGCGTCTATCACGCCGGTGTCGAATGGCACTTCTGGGAAGGCCCGACCACTTGCTCGACGACAGCCAACAGCATGACGCAGAACGCCGGCAATCTCCTGAGCGAACTCAGCACCATCAAAGGTCCGTCCTGCACGGAAGCTGCGCTGCGTGTCCTCGGCCTGTCGATGGCCGGATGGAATGTGATCGCCAGCGTTATTCTTGCCGCCATCGCCTTTGTCGGCGCGAAGAAGGCGGCTTGATCCTCAACATCGCGCAGCACCGGCAAGGTCGCCTTCACGACATCTCCTCCGCAAAGAGGAGATTGCCGGAAGTTCGCCTGCAGCCCTGCTGAAACAGGGATCCTCGCTTCAATTTCGAAACCGGAGCCGGGGATCAAGCCGCAGCGTTGATGTTCCCGGGCGTCGCAATACCCTCTACCGATGCCGGCAGGTAGATTGTGTTCTTTCCGTAACCGCGCAGTTCCGGCCCGCGCTTTGCAGCATCCGAATCCGGCTCGCGGATCCATTTGCGGCGGTTGAGTTTGAAGCGCTTCACAAGCTGCTCCAACTCCCCCGCGCCCGCGGCAAGCGCCTCGGCCGTTGCGCTCATGCTGCTCACCATCCCGGCATTTTGCTGGGTCATCTGGTCGAGCGAATTCACCGCAGCGTTGATTTCGTTCAGGCTGGTGGACTGCTCAGTAGCGGCGAGCGCGATGGCTTCCACATTGCCATCGATCGACTGCACGAACCCTTCGATGTGGCGCAGCGCGTCGCCGGTTTCGCCGACAAGCCGAACCCCTTCCTTCACTTCCCTGCTTGAATTGGCGATCAGGCCGGAAATCTCCTTGGCCGCCTTCGCGGAACGTTGGGCAAGCTCCCGGACCTCTTGAGCGACAACCGCAAATCCCTTGCCGGCGTCACCGGCGCGGGCTGCTTCCACGCCAGCGTTCAAGGCAAGAAGGTTCGTCTGGAACGCAATTTCGTCGATAACCCCGATAATGTTGGAAATCTCCCTCGACGCGGTCTCGATCCGGTCCATGGCCGCCACAGTTGAGGTGACGACTTCCACCGATTGCGATGCGGCAGCGCGTGCCTCATGCACCAGCTTGCGGGCTTCGGCCGTACGTCCGGTCGACTGCCGCACCGTAACGGTAATCTGCTCCAGCGCCGCCGATGTCTGTTCCAGAGCGGCAGCCTGCTGCTCAGAGCGGTGGGCAATGGCACCCGCGCTGTCGGTCATCTCGCCGCTTTTCGTTGAAAGCATCGCCGTCTGCGCCAGTACCTGCTCCAGCGTCTCCTGAAACTTCGCAAGCGATTGGTTGAAGTCGTGGCGAAGATGTTCGAATTCGGAGACAAACGGCTTGTCGATCGTCATGCGGATGTTGCAGTCGGAAAGCCGCTCGAGACCGGCGCCGACTTCCTGCAGCGCACGCACCCGCCCGGTCACATCGGTGGCGAACTTCACAACTTTCATGACCTTGCCATCCTCGTCGAGGATGGGATTGTAGGTCGCCTGGATATAAACCGCGCTACCGCCCTTCGTCAGACGCTTGAACTCGTCGTTGAAGAATTCGCCAGCCGCCAACCGCGGCCAGAACTGCGCATACTCCCGGGAAGCCGCATACTCCTTCTCGCAGAACATGCGGTGATGTTTCCCGACGATCTCCGCGAGCGAGTAGCCGAGCGTGTCGAGAAAATTCTGGTTAGCGGTCAGGATTTTTCCCTCAGGCGTAAACTCGATGATTGCCTGGGCACGGGACAAGGCGTTCAGCTTGCCCTTGCTATCAAGGGCTTCGCGTTTGGTGGTCGTAATGTCGGTCGCGATCTTGACGATCTTCGATACCTTGCCTCCACGAAGAACGGGATTGTAGGACGCCTCGATCCAGATTTCGTCGCCGGATTTGGTCAGGCGCTTGTATTGGCGCTGGTCGTACTCACCCTTTGCCAGCCGCGACCAGAAAGCCTTGTAATCGGCAGAGGCCGCTTCCACCGGGTCGACGAAGATCCGATGGTGCTTGCCGATGATCTCCTCCGGTCGATATCCAACCGCGCCGCAGAAGTTTTCGTTCGCGTCGATGATCGTTCCATCCGGTTTGAACGAGATGATTGCCTGCGAACGACTGAAGGCTCTCAATACTGCCGAGTCGTCACCAAAAAGAGAATTGAAGTGCATTTGAAGAGCCTTGTTGCGAGTGCTCAGACATTGCTCAAATGGACTTTAAATTGTCTTTAATTCCGGCCGGTTTTCTGTGCGGTGCAGCAATTATTCTGTCCTGCAAATATAATCACGACGGCCGGCGGATGTTGCACCGTCATCGGAGCCTGCCAGTCGTTAAATTCGGGCACGCCGGCAGACATCACTATTTCCTTTGCAGGGCGGCCGGCACTCGACCAAGACAACGGCTTGCGGCTCGCCGCACGAAAGGCGGGGACCGATTGACGACACCTCACCGCCTGAAACCGGCAACGCAATAGTGTCAACGGATGGGATATTGGTTCGGGTGAGCAGACAGCGCGGCTTGCCGTTCCTCCCTGATGCGAGGAGGCTGCGCCTGGCGCCACGCTTGTTGCGCCGCCGACACCCGTAGGCGACCATCTTTACGGCTGCAGTTCCGAATCCCAGTAGAGATAGTCGAGCCAGCTGTCATGCAGGTAGTTCGGCGGGAACAGGCGGCCGTTATTGTGAAGGTCCTGAACGCTCGGCTGATATGGCTTCTGCGCCGGGAACATGCCGGCCTGCTTCGGCAGCTTGCTGCCTTTGCGCAGGTTGCACGGCGAGCAGGCCGCGACCACGTTTTCCCAGGTCGTCTCGCCACCATGGGCGCGCGGGATGACGTGATCGAAGGTCAGGTCGTCATGCGAGCCGCAATATTGGCATTCGAACCGGTCGCGCAGGAAGACGTTGAACCGGGTGAAGGCTGGATTGCGAGACGGCTGCACGTATGTTTTCAGGCAGACGACGCTCGGCAGCCGCATCGAGAAGCTCGGCGACGAAACGCTGTGATCGTATTCTGCAATGATATTCACACGGTCAAGGAAGACCGCCTTGATCGCGTCCTGCCAGGACCAGAGCGACAAGGGATAGTAACTCAGCGGTCTGTAGTCAGCGTTCAGGACGAGCGCCGGCAAGGACTGCGGGGAGACTGCAATCGTCAAGGAACCCTCCTGATCGATTCGGCATCTACACCTGTATATTAGGCCGGTTGTTACAGGATTGTGAAGTCCAATAAATTCAGTGCATAGAGGCTAATCCGCCAGGACTGCCGATTAAACTATAGGCAGCGCATCGCGCCGTGTTTTCACGGCATAATAGGCCCAGAAAAGTCGGGCCGCGACCGAGCGCCAGGGCGCCCAAACCGCGGCTTCCCGGGCAACTGCCTTGGCAACGGGCCTGACTTCGTGACCAAACGCCATGCCGACGGCCGCCTGCAGGGCCACATCGCCGGCCGGAAACACATCTGCGTGACCGCCGCAGAACATGAGGTAGACCTCAGCCGTCCAGGGACCGATTCCCTTGATCGATGTCAGCTCGGCAAGCGCCTTTTCCGGTGATTCGGCGCTGAGCGCATGCAGATCGAGATGGCTGGCGGCTACGGCCTCGGCAACGCGCGCCAGCGTATCGTGCTTGATTCGCGAGAGGCCGAAGCTTCGCCACGCCTCCGGCTCCAGGCTGATATAGCCTTCGGCCGTCACCTGTCCCATCCCGGCGATCATCTTCCCCCAGATCGCATCGGCGCTGGCGCGGGAGACGACCTGGGAAACGATGATGTGAGCAAGCCCTTCGAAGCCCGGCTCACGCAGCCGCAGCGGCAACGCGCCCGCCTCTGCGGCAACCTGCCGCAGGCGCGGATCAAGCTCCAATAGCGCAGTCAGCCCCCGTTCGATGTCGCGCTCGTCGCGTATGATCTGCATGGCGTCTCGTAGTCCCCGACTCGATTTCGTGGCAGAAGAAAGCATGATCGAGATTCTCCGTCAAAAGCCGAAATTCCGCTTTGCCCCGAGCCCGAACGGCTCGCTGCATCTCGGCCATGCGCTCTCAGCCATTCTCAACCACGAGATGGCCGCAAAAGCCGGCGGCGATTTCCTGCTGCGCATCGAAGACATAGATCAGGCGCGCTGCACACCCGATTTCGAGACGGGGATTTATGCCGATCTTTCCTGGCTTGGCCTCCATTGGCAGGAGCCGGTGCGGCGTCAGTCCGAACATTTTCCGGCCTATCAGCGAGCGCTGCAGACGCTCGTCGAGCGCGGTCTCGTCTATCCCGCCTTCCTGACCCGCGGCGAGGTCAAGGCACGGGTCGCCACGTTCGAAGCAGGCGGCAGCCCATGGCCGCGCGATCCAGACGGCACGCCGCTCTATCCACCCGACGACCGTGACCGTAGCGATGCCGAGCGGCAGCGCCTGCTGGCATCGGGCATGAAACACGCCTGGCGTCTGGACATGAAAAAAGCGATGGCGGCAATAGGCGACCCGCTCCATTGGCACGAGAGCGGCGATGGCGAGACGGGCGCTATCTGTGCCGACCCGGCTGCCTGGGGCGATGTTGTGCTGTCACGCTCCGATGCCCCCTCCAGCTACCATCTTTCGGTCGTTGTCGACGACGCCGTGCAGGGCATTACCCATGTCGTGCGCGGGCTCGACCTCTTTCACGCCACATCGATCCATCGCCTGCTGCAGAGGCTGCTTGGCCTGCCGGAACCGCTCTATCATCATCACCGCCTTCTTCTCGGCAGCGATGGCAAGAAGCTGTCGAAGAGCATGGGCGACACCGGCATTGGCGAATGGCGTCAGCAGGGCCTCTCACCGGCGGAGCTTCGCCGCCGCATCGGCCTCTGACTCGGAAGATTCAACCGGCGTTGCCGCTCGGCTCGCGGTCTTGCCGAACAGCAGGCGGCGCACGCGAAACTTCATCAATGCAGCATTGATTTCCGCGCCCATGATGAAGATCACCGCGAGCATGTAAAGGAAGATCAGCACGATCATCACCGACGCCAGACCGGCATAGGTGGCGGTGTAGTTGGCGAAGGTCGAGAGATAATAGGCGAACAGCAGGGCGCCGATCGACCAGAAAACCAGCGTCAGCACCACACCGGGAATGACGTCGAGCAGCCGGCGACGCCCGGCCGCAAGCCACAGATGCAGGATCATCAGTCCCGCCAGAAGCAGGAAGATCGTGCCGTAGATCCGCCAGCTGAAGACGATGTCGAGAATATCGGCCAGCTTCGGCACCCATTGCCGGGTGTAGTTGAGCGCCAGCGGCACCGCGACCAGCAGGATACTGAGAATGGCGAAGATCAGCACCGCGATCAGAACATAGCCAAGGCTGGCAAGGCGGTTGAAATACCACGGCCTGGTTTCAGGGACACGATAGGCGCGATTGAGCGAGATTCGCAGCGCCTCGACACCGTTCGAGGCGAAATAGGCGGCCGCAAGCACGGAGATCGTCAGAAGGCCGCCACGCGGAATGGTCAGAACCTGTACCACCTGATCGGCCAAAGGTTTGGCGATCGCTTCGGGCCAGGTGTCGAAAATCAGATGCACCGCCGTTGACGAAAACTGACTGGCGCCAAGAAAGCTTGCCAGGGCCGTGCCGAAGATCAGAAAGGGGAAAACCGCCAGCAACGTCGAAAGCGCCACATGGCTCGCCATGGCGAACCCGTCATCCTCGACGAAGTGAAACACCGCGTCGTAGATTACCTTGTAAGTCGTCCGCAGGGCTGTCGGCATTCCATCTCCGCTTGACGTCGGCGCTCACCTGCCGGTTGTCGATTGTATCGGGTTCCTGAATATGGGAAACGAGACCTGCTTTGTACAGGAATCATCCCATGACGGAACAACGCATTATCCTGGTAACTGGTTGCTCCTCCGGAATCGGCGCCTATTGCGCGCGGGCGCTCAAGGCTGACGGATGGCGTGTCTTTGCAACCGTGCGCAAGGAAGCCGACCTCGCTCCCCTCGAAGCCGACGGCATCGAAGCGCTGCTCCTCGACTACAGCAAGCCGGAAACCATTTCCGCGACCGTTGCCACCGTGCGGGAGCGCACTGGCGATCGTATCGACGCCCTTTTCAACAACGGCGCCTATGGCCAGACTGGCGCCGTCGAGGATTTGACGACAGACGTGCTGCGCGAACAGTTCGAAACCAATTTTTTCGGCTGGCATGAGCTGACGCGCCAGATCATTCCGCTGATGCGCAGGCAGGGCCATGGCCGCATCGTCAATTGCTCGTCCATTCTCGGATTGATCCCCTATCGCTTCCGCGGCGCCTATACCGCCTCCAAGTTCGCTCTTGAGGGGTTGACGATCACGCTCAGGATGGAACTGCAGGACAGCGGCATTCATGTGAGTCTCATCGAGCCCGGCCCGATCGCGACGCGCTTCACCGCCAATGCCCTGGTCAAGATCCACGAGCACATCGACTTGGAAGGCTCGGCGCATGCGGTGGAATACCGCAGGCAACTCAGGCGGCTGGATGGCTCCGGGCCGATCAGCAAACACAAATTAGGCCCCGAAGCGGTCTATGATGTGCTAAAATCGGCCCTGAACGTGAAGAACCCGCGCCCACACTATCTGGTGACGACGCCCGCCAAGCAAGGCGTTCTCTTGAAAAGGCTATTGCCGGCTAACCTTTTCTATCGTCTGATGCGCCGGCTGGATTAGAGCAACCGGGAAAATGCAGAGCGTTTTCCATTCGGGATTGCTCGGAAACGAAAATTGAGTGCAGCTTCGAGCTTTCGTGAAAGGCTTAGCTGCTCCGAAGACAAGGGTGGAGGATCCATGTCGACCGTTACTTATGTTGCCGCCATCATTGTCATGGGCCTCGTCGCGATCGTACTCGTTCGCGGCCTGCTGAACATGATGAAAGGCGACAATCCCAACCTTTCGAACCGGCTGATGCAGCTGCGCGTTCTGCTGCAGGCGGTCGCGGTGATCCTGATCATGCTGACGCTGTGGCTGACGGGCGGCGGTCGCCCGGCCTAAGCAATTTCAGGACAAGTGTATAGCGGTTTTTCGTCCGAAATTGCGAGAAAACAGAAGGCTAGAGCGTTTCGCGATCCGAAGAAAAACGAAAGGCTTTAGCCACAGGAAGACGATGGTCAAGCTCAATAAGATCTATACCAAAACCGGTGATGACGGCACGACCGGCCTCGTCTCCGGTCCAAGGCGGCCGAAACACGATCTGCGCGTCGAAAGCTATGGCACCATCGACGAAACCAATTCCGCCATCGGCGTTGCGCGTCTGCATACGGCCGATATGCCCGATCTCGACGCCATGCTGATACGCATCCAGAACGATCTCTTCGATCTTGGCGCCGATCTCTCGACCCCTGAAACTGACGAGCCGCCGGCCTATGAGCCCCTGCGCATCGTCGATCATCAGGTCGAGCGCATCGAGCGCGACATCGATCTGCTAAATGCAGATCTTGAGCCTCTGAGGTCTTTCGTTCTTCCCGCAGGAAGCGCGGCATCGGCCCATCTACACCTTGCCCGTACGATTGCGCGACGTGGCGAGCGCCTGATGGTGGCGCTTTCGCGCAGCGAAGGCGAGAAGGTCAGCCCGGCGGCGCTGAAATACATCAATCGCCTCTCGGATTTCCTGTTCGTCGCAGCGCGCCACGCCAATGATTGCGGACGCGCCGATGTGCTCTGGGTTCCCGGCAAGAATCGGTAGCGACCGGCTTTGCTCTCTCGAAGCATTTATATTGACGTTGACGTAAACGTTATTTATGCCTTTGGGGCAATTCGTCTCTCTGCGGCCTGGAAGCGTTGTAATTGGGAAAAAAACGCGTATCCATGTCGCCATTCGACAAATGGAGTGGCGCTAAACAGCGCATGCTCTCGGGCGGTCATGTTGAAGGAAGGATTCCATGAAGATACTGGTGCCAGTTAAGCGGGTTGTTGACTACAACGTTAAGATCCGCGTGAAGCCGGATGGATCTGGCGTTGAGCTGTCGAACGTGAAGATGTCGATGAACCCGTTCGACGAGATTTCG
>NZ_JAELUG010001050.1 GCF_016429255.1 Rhizobium sp. ASV8 | reverse complement strand
GATTAGATGCAAATCGTTGCTCTGACCACGTATATTTTTTACACGCCATATTCTGATATCATTTTGAGATTTTCTTTTGCTTTTAATTCGCTAGCGAGGCGTCTATGGAAGGTAACTTGCTTATTTTTGGTTTTTGCCGCTGCATATATGCGTTTGGCGCCTTTTTTTTACGCAGAAAAAAAGAAGGCTGCAGGTAGATGGCAAAGACATGGATTTTTACTTTCTTTTTTGTGAGCTGTCCCTCATGATGCAACGGAGTGAGACAACCTGTCTTTTCTTTTCCCTTTGCGTGAATGTTGAACGCACCTGTTTCTCATTCGTAGTGTGTCATGCAGAGAAAAGGTGCCGTTCAAGCAACCCCCCCAGTGGTGCTGCCTTTTTGGC
>NZ_JAELUG010001049.1 GCF_016429255.1 Rhizobium sp. ASV8 | reverse complement strand
CTACTGGCTAGAGTATTACCGCCCTTCGACACTTTCTTCTTTCCCCAAGATGTTTGCGTACAAGATGAATTCGACTATAAAGTATATACCCATCAAGTCAACCCAGGATGGGCGGTATGACCTCAGTCCGTTCCGAGTTCGTATCGAGACGGACATTGATGCCGACAAAAAGAAGGCAAACAAGTTGACTCCCGTATCCAAACAACCTGCATCTCCTTCCTCTGCGAAGACGGACGACGGGGCTTCCATGAGGTCGGACAGGACTGCAAACAGAGGCATGTCATTGCAGAGATGGCTGCAGCCTGCACAAGACAAGACGACCAAGTTAGCTACGGTTATGCAAGGTAATTCAGAGGCAGATAATGCCAGTCGCAAGGCAAAGCC
>NZ_JAELUG010001048.1 GCF_016429255.1 Rhizobium sp. ASV8 | reverse complement strand
CCCCCCCCCCCCCCCCCCCCCCCCACCCCCACCCCCCCCCCCCCACCCCCCCAATATTTTTACTTATACGGCGACCACCGTGATCTACACCCACGACACGTCGTCGGCAGCGTCAGATGTGTATAAGAGACAGCCCCGTCATCCGCATGAAGCTCGCCCACATGGCTCGCCAGATTGAGGCCTCGTACAACTGGCTCGAGAACCTCGTCTACCAGTGCCAGAAGATGGGCGAGACCGAGGCCATGCTGCGCCTGTCTCTTATACACATCTCCGAGCCCACGAGACGGTCTATTAAATCTCGTATTGCGTCGTCTGCGTGAAAAGTGGGGGGGGGGGGGGGGGGGGGGGGGGGGGGGGGGGGGGGGGGGGGGGGGGGGGGGGGGG
>NZ_JAELUG010001047.1 GCF_016429255.1 Rhizobium sp. ASV8 | reverse complement strand
GCTCTAGTGATTGATTTGATGACTCGTCTAGGTTTCCAGTGCTATGGGATCGGTTCTGCCGTGGACGCGTATACAAATCAGCGGAGAATCGACAGCAGCGCCTTAGTGTCCGCCGGAGAGGTGCATCAAAGCCGACAAAAGAGGTATGAGCACAGTATTTTCGCTCTGCAGATTGCTCTGCAGAATTGTCGATTTGCTTTCATAGGGGTTTGGCGCGACCGGACAGGAGAGTGCCAAAGGTACTTTGATTTTGCACAGGCGGCCACCCGCCACCAAGTACTCCTTTCGCCGACTGCGTCATGTTGGTTGGGACAATTGAAACGATCTGGCATACCAGCGCGATCAGGCGATCGGATGTGCTGCACCACCGTCTCACCTATGGAC
>NZ_JAELUG010001046.1 GCF_016429255.1 Rhizobium sp. ASV8 | reverse complement strand
CCCCCCCCCCCCCCCCCCCCCCCCCCCCCCCCCCCCCCCCCCCCCCCCCCCCCCCCCCCCATTCTCAACCAGACGACGCAATACGAGATTTAATAGACCGTCTCGTGGGCTCGGAGATGTCCCCCCCCCCCCCAAACCGTCCTGTTTGAGCCAGGCAACGCCGATTTTCCGACCATGTTGACTCGCGACCCGAACAGGAAAGCACAACGGAGCCAACCAAGGGCAAGCTCTACTACAACCTCATCTCCTACCTGTCTCTTATACACATCTGACGCTGCCGACGACGTGTCGTGGGTGTTGATGTCGGGGGTGGGCGGGTCAGTAAAAAGGGGGGGGGGGGGGGGGGGGGGGGGGGGGGGGGGGGGGGGGGGGGGGGGGGGGGGG
>NZ_JAELUG010001045.1 GCF_016429255.1 Rhizobium sp. ASV8 | reverse complement strand
CCCCCCCCCCCCCCCCCCCCCCCCCCCCCCCCCCCCCCCCCCCCCCCCCCCCCCCCCCCCCTTTTCAACCACAAGCCGGAACACGAGATTTAATAGACCGTCTCGTGGGCTCGGAGATCCCCCCCCCCCCCCCCGTTATAGTAGTTTAAAAGTATATTGAAATCTCTTTAACAAACCCAATTGCCCCTTGAACGTAAAGTATTTATTGAGGTGGCTTAAATGGTAGTTTTGTCTTGTGCAAGCGTCAGCGTCTGTCTCTTATACACATCTGACGCTGCCGACGACGTGTCGTGGGGGGGGGGGGGGGGGGGGGGGGGGTGGGGGAGGAGGGGGGGGGGGGGGGGGGGGGGGGGGGGGGGGGGGGGGGGGGGGGGGGGGGGGGGG
>NZ_JAELUG010001044.1 GCF_016429255.1 Rhizobium sp. ASV8 | reverse complement strand
CCCCCCCCCCCCCCCCCCCCCCCCCCCCCCCCCCCCCCCCCCCCCCCCCCCCCCCCCCCCCTTTTCAAGCATAAGACGCCAGACGAGATTTAATAGACCGTCTCGTGGGCTCGGAGATGTGTATAAGAGACAGTTGCTATTCTCTATTAATCGTACCGTGAAGTTTGCGGCGTTAGTTTACCGTAGATCTCTATATGATGCTAAAGGTTGTGCACACTGACTCCATAATGATGTTGAGATGACATGAAAGACTGTCTCTTATACACATCTGACGCTGCCGACGACGTGTCGTGGGTGTAGGTCTGGGTGGGGGGCGGGTGAGGAGATGGGGAGGGGGGGGGGGGGGGGGGGGGGGGGGGGGGGGGGGGGGGGGGGGGGGGGGG
>NZ_JAELUG010001043.1 GCF_016429255.1 Rhizobium sp. ASV8 | reverse complement strand
TCCTTTTTCACCCCTTTGTCTTCATACGAGATTTAATAGACCGTCTCGTGGGCTCGGAGATGTGTATAAGAGACTGGAGCGGATATCTGTCCCTTGCAAGACGGAAACCAACTCTCGTTGCGAGAACAAGAAAATGTTATTGATAGGATAGAAAAGGAAAACTTTGGCCTCAAGCTGAAGATTCACTTCCTCGAAGAGGCGTTGCGCAAGACTGGCCCTGGTTTCAGCGAGGCGGCGCTGAAAGAAAACACTGAACTCAAGGTGGACAAGGTCACAATGCAACGAGAACTGCATCGCTATAAGAAACACATCACAACGACCGAGAAGGAATTCGAAACATACCGACAACAAATGACAGAGCTTCAAGAAAAGGCCTGTCTCTTA
>NZ_JAELUG010000010.1 GCF_016429255.1 Rhizobium sp. ASV8 | reverse complement strand
TTCACCTCGACATAGCTGTATTGATAGTCCGGAATGCGATGCACTTCGACGCTGTGGGGAACCGTTGCGCCGACGGCCAGATCACCGCTCAGCTGAACTGTATCGACCGGGTTCTCATCGATATAGCTTCGGATTTCTTCAGGAGGCGTCACCGCGACCACTTCACCGCCGCTTTGATCGACCGGGCCTAACAACTGGTCGTCCGGGCCGGGTTGGGCGACTTGAACGCTACCGGTTTTGACCGGGTCCGTCTGTTCGTAGGTGATGGTCGGAATGCCGAGGTCGTCACGATGCTCCTGAACCATGACCGGCGCGCCGTTCTGTTCGACGCTGAGATATTGCGCATAGACCCAACCACGCATTCCGTTGACGTCGACGCGACACCAGCGGCTGCCTTCGACGCAGCCGTCAAGCGTTGCCTCGGAGCCACGTGTCGCGACGCCAATCTTTGGAAACTCGGCGCCGGGGCCGGAACGGACTTCAATGTCGCTAGCGGTGGTCGCTGCCATTTCGGCCCGCGCCAAGCCGGCGGTGCTGACAAGGACAAGGCCTGCCAGCAACAGATTTCTCTTCAAGGACATTGGTTTTCTCCTTCTGCCTTTAAAGACCCTTCCTCAACGCTTGGTGCGCTTCAGTGTTCCGATCGAGACGGCTCACTTTTGTGATCCGTTGGCAGAGTGATCGGGTAACTACCGGAATCATCTTCATAATTTTGACGGTATCGGTGTTGGGCGCATTGACTGGCGGTTTGTTCCGGATGGCTGGGGGCTGTTTTGCGCGGAGTTTGCGGCTATATCGACAATAAGGCATTCAAACAGACGAGGCATTCATGGGCATGCTCCAGGCCGGCATCATTCCGGTGACCCCTTTCGAACAAAACTGCACCATCCTGTTCGATCCGGAGACGAAAGAGGGCGTCGTGGTCGATCCAGGCGGCGATGTCGACATCATCCTGCAGACGGTGCGCGAGAACGGCATTGCCCTGAAGGCCATATGGCTGACCCATGGTCATATCGATCATGCCGGCGGTGCTGACGAGGTCAGGGAAAAGCTGGGTATCGAGGTGATCGGCCCGCATGAGGACGATCGCTTCCTGCTCGAGGATATCGAGGGCAAGGCCAAGATGTTCAACATCGACGGCGTGCGCAATGTCGTGCCGGATCGTTTCCTGAAGGAAGGGGACAAGCTTTCCTTCGGCGAGCATGAGTTCGAGGTTTTCCATTGCCCCGGTCATGCGCCCGGCCACGTCATCTTCTTCAACCGCAAGCAGGGCTTCGCGCATCTTGGCGATGTGCTTTTCAATGGCTCAATCGGCCGGACGGACCTGCCGGGCGGCAATCATCAGCAGCTGCTTGATTCAATCCGCGACAAGGTTTTTCCGCTCGGTGACGAGGTTGGATTCATCTGCGGTCACGGTCCGGGCAGCCGGATCGGCGATGAACGCCGCACCAATCCCTTCCTGCGCGGTCTGTAGGAAGAGGTTGCTTGCTTGGGGGCGATCTAAAGCGCGTCGCGATCTCTAAGATTCGCTTCATGCGCTTTAGCTCTTTGATTTCCCGCATGTCGTAGCCGCAAAACCGCTGCACACTTTTGCGCGACATGCTCCAGCCGCCCGCACAGCATCTGGTGTCATCGACAAGCAAAGTCGCTGCTTCTGTTCTCGGATTTATCAACCCGCTGCGGCCGTTAATCAGTCGGCCGTGCAGAAGTGGCGCATGCCGTCATAGCCGACATAGGTGCCGCTGCGGCCGTCGAAGCTTCTGTAGCGATCGTAGCAGTAGCGCATCCAGGCCGACGACCAGGGACGCAGGCCCGAGACCGGTGGCGCGTAGTAGCTCACATCGCGCTCGACATAGACGCGGCGCGGTGCCGGGCGATAGTAGTAGGGCGGGGGAGGCGCGTCGTAGTCCGGTTCGGCGTAGACCGGTCCTGGCTCTACATAGCGCGGTTGGCTGGCTATGGCCGAGCCGACGATCAGGCCGGTGGCAAGACCTGCGGCACCGAGCGCCCAGCCATCGCGATGACGCCAATAATCACCCGCCGAAGCGGTACTCATAGACGTCAGCGTCAATGCTGCAGCCATGGCGGACATGACGAGCGATTTGCCGAGTATGGTCATTGGTTTGTCCTCTCAGGAAAACGGGATAACTGTCGTTCCCGCTCTTTCATGAGCAGCAAATTATGCGCGGCAAACTGAATACAGACTGAATGACAAAACCCGGCATTTCTGCCGGGCCTCAACTCGAATGATAACCGTAAGGGTCTTAGCCAGCAATCTGGAGATTGACGGCCTTCGGTCCCTTGCCGCGGCGATCCGGTTCCGTGTCGAAGCTTACCTTCTGGTTTTCCGACAGTCCTGCCAGGCCGGAAGCCTGAACCGCAGAAATGTGTACAAAGATGTCTGCGCCACCCTTGTCCGGTTTAATAAAACCGAAGCCCTTATCGGTATTGAAAAACTTTACAGTGCCAGTCTCGGCCATGCCTCAGGTCCTTTTCTCTCTGCCCACCATCCACACGGGCAGCATTACTGTGTTGCCCCTGCGGGCGCTTGCAGGCAGTTCTCGAAATTTTAAGGAAAAGGTCCCCTATACCTCGGCATGGTCTCGATGCGATGTTTGCCACCCCGCATTTTAACCAGCTGACCGGAATATTAGCGTCTCCGGCGCGCAATTCTATTAGGACTTCCCATGCTCTAAAAATGCCCGAACATCGCTGAGATTGCTGTGTTTATTGGGAATTGGCAAGCAAAAGTTTTCTAACGTATCGCCGTGAACACAGTTCGGTAACCCGACTGTGCTAATGCGATTCGCAAATTTTCTCACTTTGGAACAAGTTTCTAAGGTTTTCGCATCGCTCGCGATATAGCTTTGGCGAAATTTTCCCAAATCGGCGGGGATGAACGCTGATTTTCGATTGTTCAAAAAAATTTCAAAAACTGTTGCAATCCAACGGATGTGGCCGCCATTTCAGGCCGTTTTCACGCTGCTGCGTTCCGCCGGCGCACCAATTCGGGCACCAGTTCTACGGCAAGCATGGCGGCAAACATCAAGCCGCAGCCGGCATAGCCGAGCGGGCCCATTGTTTCACCGAGGATCAACGCTCCCAGAGAGGCCCCGAACAAGGCTTCCGAAGCGAGAAAGATCGCGGCCTGCGGCGCGGTCGTGTAGCGCTGGCCGATGACCTGCAATGCGAATGCCAGCCCGGACGAGAATATGCCGACATAAAGGATTTCGCCGAGCGCTGCCTGGATGCTCGCAAGGCTGATTGGCTCGACCACAGCCGCAACGACAAGGGCGAGCACGGCTGTGACCGCAAATTGCGTTGCGGAAATGCTAAGTGGCCGGCCGGTCTCAATGACCGCAGATCCGGCGAGGGTGATTTGTGCTGCCCAGAAGAGTGCGCAGACGACTGTCAGGAAATCCCCCGTCGTCAGGCGGGAGAGCGATCCGCCAGAGAGGAGATAGATGCCGCAGAGCGCCATGAGCGCCGCGGGCCAGATGATCCAATGCGGTGAACGCCGCATGAAGATGACGGCGATCAAGGGGACGAAAACGACGTAGAGGCCAGTAATAAAGCTGGAATTGGTGACGGTTGTCGTCAAAAGTCCGAGTTGCTGGGTCGCGGCGCCGCCGAATAGTGCGACGCCGATTATCGCAAAGGACAGCCAGTTACGGGTCTGCAATGGCTGCTTGGCCTTTCGGCTTTCCATCCAGACGAAGGGAAGCACGACCACCGTGGCGACAGCGAACCGCAGGCCGATGAACCAGAATGGTCCGATCGACTTCATTGCCGTCGACTGCGCGACGAAGCCGCCGCCCCAGATCGCGGCAGCAAGCAACAACAATAAATTCGCCTGTATGCGAGACATCTGCATCCTGCCGGAAGGGGAACGAATAGCCGACCGTTAGCAGTTGCTTTTGCGCGCGGCAAGGGTGAAAGGCGTCGCAGCTACACCGCTAGTTCGTTGCTCTTGAAACCCGCAGCAAGGCGCCATTGTCTTCGTCCGTGGTGATCAAAAGCGCGCCGTCGGGGGCGACGACGATGTCGCGCATGCGGCCAAATTTGCCCTCGAACATACGCTCGCGTTCGGTAATCTTACCGCTTGCGTCACGATCGAGGCGTGACAGCAACTGGAATTTCAACGCGGTAACCAGCAGATCGCCGTTCCATTCGGGAAACATCTTGCCGCGATAGACGGCAATCGCGCCGGGGGCGATCGACGGATCCCAATAGAAAAGCGGCTGCTCCATGCCTTTCTTCGCGGTGCCGATGCCGATCTTCGTGCCGTTGTAATTGACGCCATAGGAGATGACCGGCCAGCCATAGTTCTTGCCGGCTTCGGGCATGTTGATCTCATCGCCGCCTTTCGCGCCGTGTTCGGCCGTATATAGCCTGTTCGTCTCGCTGTCGAAGGTGATGCCCTGCGGATTGCGATGGCCTTTCGACCAGATTTCCGGCCGGGCACGCTCACCGCTTTTGAAGGGATTATCGGCCGGAATGCTGCCGTCGGAGCCGATATGGATGATCGAGCCGGCATCGTCGTGGAAATCCTGGGCGCGGTCCTGTTGGCCACGATCGCCAAGGCTGACGAAGAGACTGCCGTCCTTGGCGATGGCAATGCGCGAGCCGTACTGGATATTGCCGTGCGACAGCTTGTTCATCACAAAGATGCGCTTCACATGGGTGAGCTGTGTTTCGTCTGCCGACAGTTTTGCGCGCAGGACGGCGGTACCGCTACCACCGGCTCCCGACACGGAGGCGGTGAAGTAGAGCGTTCGATTGCTACTGAATTTCGGATCGAGCTCGACATCCAGCAAGCCGCCCTGTCCGCGAGCGTGAACCGGGGGCACCCCGGCAATCGCCGGCGATACTTTACCATCGCGGATCAAGCGCATGCGGCCGGTTCGTTCGGTAACTAGGTAGGCGCCGTCGGGCAGAACGGCGACGGCCCAGGGGTGTTCGAGCCCGGAGGCTATCGTTTCGACCTTGAGCGCTACCTTTTGCGTCTTGAAGGGTTGCGCGGTATCGGCAATCGCGAGACTTGCGGGCAACAAGACGGAAGCTGCCAAGGCAATTGAAAGTCGTGTTGCTCCAACGCTCATGTTTCCATCCCCCGTTATACTGTTTTCGCAAGGTGGGTCGAAGTATCCGTCGTTCAAGTCCGTGCATGGTGTAGATAACGTCTTTGTGTTCACGAGTTCGGCGTTGCGATCTACGAGCCTTCGGACTGGTGGGTTGCCGAAGGCGCCGATCTCTCGACACAAAATCCGGGCCGCCGCTTCAGGAAAGACGGCGAGTCCAGGAGGCTATTGTTTTACATCGGAAATCCCGTCTGTCTTGAGAAATTGAATCAGGAACTTCGCAAACTGATTCAAGCTTTGAGCGGAGACGTGCGCGGTCCCGCTTGTAGCAGGGCTGCCAAAATGTCGGGCGCGGTGCCTCGTGCTCGCCCGAAAATGGAAGAAGAGGTCAGGCCCAAAAGCCAGGAAATAAAGCCACTGTGACGCCTTTGCGCTTGAAACGTCGGCCCATATTCGACATAGAGCTTAGCGCAGAAATCTGGTCCACAGGCTTTCTGCCCACTTCAACCGAATAGGACCGATCATCATGGCCTTTCTTGCCGACGCTCTTTCCCGTGTAAAGCCTTCTGCCACCATCGCCGTTTCCCAGAAAGCGCGCGAGTTGAAAGCAAAAGGACGTGACGTGATCGGCCTCGGCGCCGGTGAGCCGGATTTCGATACGCCAGATAATATCAAGACAGCCGCCATCGACGCGATCAATCGCGGCGAGACGAAGTACACGCCGGTTGCCGGCATTCCGGAACTGCGCAAGGCGATCGCCGCCAAGTTCAAGCGCGAGAACAATCTCGACTATACTCCCGAGCAGACCATCGTCGGCACGGGCGGCAAGCAGATTCTGTTCAACGCCTTCATGGCGACGCTGAACCCGGGTGACGAAGTCATTATCCCGACTCCATACTGGGTCTCCTACCCGGAAATGGTGTCGCTGTGCGGCGGTACCCCGGTTTTCGTCGCGACGACGCAGGCCAACAATTTCAAGCTTCAGCCGGCCGATCTCGAAAAGGCGATTACGCCGAAGACCAAGTGGTTCATGTTCAACTCGCCGTCCAACCCGTCGGGTGCCGCCTATTCGCATGACGAACTGAAGGCGCTGACGGACGTGCTGGTCAAGCATCCGCACGTCTGGATCCTGACCGACGACATGTACGAGCACCTGACCTATGGCGAATTCAAGTTCGCCACGCCGGTCGAAGTCGAGCCGAGCCTCTATGATCGCACGCTGACGATGAACGGTGTCTCGAAAGCCTACGCGATGACTGGCTGGCGTATCGGTTACGCTGCCGGTCCGCTGCAGCTCATCAAGGCCATGGACATGATCCAGGGACAGCAGACCTCGGGTGCGACCTCGATCGCCCAGTGGGCTGCCGTCGAAGCGCTGAACGGTCCGCAGGACTTCATTCCGCGCAACAAGAAGATCTTCGAAGGCCGTCGCGATCTCGTCGTATCGATGCTGAACCAGGCAAAGGGTCTTTCGTGCCCGGTTCCGGAAGGCGCTTTCTACGTCTATCCGTCCTGCGCAGGATTGATCGGCAAGACGGCTCCAACCGGCAAGGTCATCGAGACGGACGAGGATTTTGTGTCTGAGCTGCTGGAAGCGGAAGGCGTTGCCGTCGTGCACGGTTCGGCGTTCGGCCTTGGTCCGAACTTCCGCATTTCCTACGCGACCTCGGAAGAACTGCTCGAAGAAGCTTGCCGCCGCATCCAGCGCTTCTGCGGCGCCTGCAAGTAAGCACTCGAGAATAGATCAAATGAAAGCCCGCCAGAGATGGCGGGCTTTTTGCGTTTGGGCTGCGTGTTGCAAATTCAACAACTGATTCAAGCGCTTCCCAACTTGAATCCGCTATTCGGCGCAAGTGCTTGAATTCGGAATCAAAGTCCGAGAATCGTCAGCATGATGAAGGTGGCGAAGAGGATGAAATGGGTCATGCCCTCGATGGCGTTGGTTTCGCCATCATTGAGGTTGATGGCTGCGACGATGAGGGTGATCATGACCATTACGGTCTGCACCGGCGACATTGCCATGATGAACGGCTGGCCCGTATAGAGTGCGATCGCCTCCATGACGGGCACGGTCAGGATCACCGTCGATAGCGACGCGCCCAAGGCGATGTTGACCGTCGCCTGCATACGGTTCCGCAGTGCTGCGCGCAGGGCCGTCAGGATTTCCGGGGCGGCCGAGATTGCGGCGACGACGATAGCGGCGATTGCGGGTGGTGCGCCGGTGCCTCTCAGGCCTGTATCCATGAATGCCGACATGAATTCCGCCAGCACGCCGATCAGGACGACACCGATCAAAATAGTGACGATGGATGTCGTTGTGGATTCATCCTCGTGATGTTCTTCGGGCATCGCTAGCTTCTTTTCGGTACGCGGATAGCTGTAGCTGAAGAAATAGCTATGCCTGCCTACCTGCATGCGCAGGAACAATGCGTAGAGCGAGATCATCGCGACGATGGTGAAGGCGGAGTAATAGTGCCATTTCGCGCTGGGAATGAACTCCGGCACGATCATCGAAATGCCCATAGCGGTCAGGATCATCACGCCATAGGTTCTGCTGGAGTCATCGTTATAGGGCTGCTCGCCGTGTTTCAGGCCACCGAGAAGGGCCGCAAGCCCGAGGATGCCGTTGATATCGAGCATGACGGCCGCGTAGATCGTGTCGCGCACCAATGTCGGGGAGCTTTCGCCACCCATCATGATGGCGAGAATGATGACCTCCACCGCAACGGCCGACAATGTCAGAATCATCGTGCCGTAGGGGTCGCCGACCTTCGCTGCGAGGTTCTCGGCGTGATGGGCAACGCGCATGGATGCCAGCACAATCGTTGCGATCAATGCAGCGGCCGCGATCATTGACGCGGTCTGTCCCTTTTCCAGCACCGAATGCTCGCCTAGATAGGCAATGACGGCGATCGCCAATGCCACGAACAGGGCCTTTTCCTGCTTAAACCACTTCGCTGAGATCACGTTCCCACCTTTGCGCCGATTCCCGGTTGCACTCTAAATCAATGATTTCGCACATCAAGCGTGCGTCATTGCGGGCGGGATTTGCAGTCGGCATCATTTAATGGAATACTGTGCATATCGGTCTGCCCAACCCAAACGTCGCGGCATCCTCGAACCCGTCTCAGATGCACGCGGTCCTGCCGGCAATGTCCGGATGTGAAGGTCTTGGCAGATGAGAAGGAGGGTCTGAATGATCAAGGTCGTATACGAAGTCGTGCCGCATGACGGCGGATGGGCATATCGTTTCCACGATGTCTATTCGGAGGCGTTTCCGACACATTCCGAGGCAGTGGAAGCCGCCAGGATTGTTGCGGCAGAGCAGCAGGTCGGGGGCGACTCCGCGGAGATCAGCTGGCAGGACGAAAGCGGCAAATGGCATGAGGAATATGCCGACGGCGGCGACCGACCGGAGACTGAAGTCATTGATGGCCAGAAGCATTTCCCGCCGGTGGATACGGCTCCCGGTGCATGAACCTACAGTATGCCGATCGCCTTTTCGATGATCGCGTCGACGAAGTGACGCTTCTCGGCGGTGTAGCGGTCGCCATCGTGCCGATGGATTTCGGCGAGTTTCAGCTTCAAATCGGCATAAGCTGCCGCGTCAGCCGGGTGCGTTCGTAGATAGTCCCGGAAGATCACTCTGCGTTCATGTGTCCGGTTGTTCGGAGGACAAAGATAAACACGCTCGGGTGGCCGGCCATTGCCCAGGATGAAGGCCCAGACCTCGTCGTCGTAACGATTGCCGCGTGGCTCGTAGCCTTGACCCAGAAGATTTTGTGTTGCCGCCGGGATGTTGGCTGGGCTGCGCAGAACAATGTCGATATCGATGAGCGGCTTTGCTGTGAGACCTGGAATGGATGTGCTGCCGATGTGCTCGATCGTCAGAACATGAGGCGACAGCAGCCGATCGAGCTTATCGCGGATGCGCAGGAAATCTTCCGGCCAGCTCCGGTCATATGGCACCAACTCCACGGCTGTACCTGCCATCATGCTCGGCCCTCCAGATCATTTCCGTTGATATAATCAAGCAATCCGGCGACGAGGGCATCGAACGTCACGCGGCAGCGCGGCGATGTCTTCAGGTTTTCGTGCATCACGATCCAGGTCTCGATCGAGACTTCCATCTCGGGCAGCAGCCGTAGAAGGTTCGCGTCGCGGTTTGCCAAGGGGATTTGATAGAAACCTATGCCGATGCCGGATCGCAGGGCGTTATGCAGCGCGATGCTATGATCGGATCGAAAACTGAACGAGATGCCGTCGAGCATCGGGTATCGCTTCAGCATCGTGCGCACATAGGCCGTCTGGCGATCGAAACCGATCAGCTTGTGCTGGTGCAGTTCCTTGATCGTTTCGGGTTTGCCGTGGCGCTCAATATAGCTGCGATGAGCGAAGAGACCGAGAGAGATGGCGCCGACATGGCGGGCGAGCAACGCTTCTTGCGCCGGCGCGACCATGCGGACGGCAATATCGGCCTCGCGCTGGAGCAGGTCTTCCACAATGTCGGAAGCGGACAATTCCACGATCAATTCGGGATACTGCGCCTGCAGGCCGGCAAGGATCGACGGCAACACTTCCGTCCCGATCACCTCGCTGGCGCTGATGCGTACCGTGCCGCTGACCTTATCTCTTGCACCGGTGGCCGCGCGCAGCAGCGCTGCGGTCGTGCTGGCCAATGTCTCGGCGTAGGGTTTCAGAACGAGCGCGGCATCGGTCGGCAGCAGGCCTTGTTGCGAGCGGGTAAACAGTTCGGCACCGACCGATTGTTCCAGAGCATCGATATGCCTGCCGACCGTGGGCTGCGTCAGGCCGAGGTCGCGCGCAGCCGCCGACAACGAGCCGTGCTCCAGCACGGCAAGAAACGTACGATAGAAGTCCCAACTTGGTTCGGATAGTGATACCATACATTTATGTATATCATCTCTAGAATTTTCGGCAATTTCGTTTATCGCATGACCGACGCATAGTCAGCCCATCGAAACCGATGGAGACGACCATGAGCAACCACACAGAACATACGAAAACCGCTTTGATACTCGGCGCTACCGGCGGCATTGGCGGCGCTGTTGCCGAAGGGCTTGCCCTTCGCGGCTGGCACATTCGGGCGCTGAACCGCAACGCTGCGGACGCCGCGCGCTGCCAGCCGCACTTCGATTGGGTGCAAGGTGACTCCATGCAGGCGGCAGACGTCCTCAAAGCTGCAGAGGGAGTTGATGTCATCGTGCACGCGGTCAACCCGCCCGGCTATCGCAACTGGGGTCAGTTGGTCCTCCCGATGCTGGACAATACCATCGCCGCTGCAAAGGCCGTCGGCGCCCGAATCGTTCTGCCTGGCACGGTCTACAATTTCGGTCCCGACGTATTTCCGCATGTCGCCGAGGACAGTGCGCAGCGGCCAAAGACCCGCAAGGGCGCCATTCGCGTGCAGATGGAACGGCGTTTGAGGGCAGCGGCCGAGCAAGATGGCATCCCTGTCATCATCGTCCGAGCTGGCGATTTCTTCGGTGGCGCCCGCGCCAATAGCTGGTTCTCACAGGCCATGGTGACGCCGGGCAAGCCAATGGGATCGATGACTTATCCGGGCAAGCGTGGTGTCGGTCATCAATGGGCCTATCTGCCTGACGTTGCCGAAACAATGATACAGCTGATTGAAAAGGGCGATGAGCTGCCCGTCTTCGCCGTCTATCACATGCGCGGCCATTGGGATGGCGACGGCACGCAGATGGTCGATGCCGTGCAGCGCGTGCTTGGACATAAAATAAAGGTCAAGGCATTTCCGTGGTGGATGGTCCCGCTCGCCGCTCCCTTCGTTCCATTTATGCGCGAGCTGCGCGAAATGAGCTATCTCTGGGACGTGCCGCTGGAAATGCGCAACGACAAGCTGGTCGCCACCCTCGGCGAGGAACCGCACACACCCATCGATGCGGCGATCCGCGCAAGTCTGGCATCGATCGGTTGCTTACAGGCTAAGGCCGCCTGAGGCGGCCTGTGTACCAACCTTGTCAAAGCACATTGGGCGACGATGAGATCCAACTTTGCATTCTTGGTGTCATCTTCGCCCAGGAACCGTGTCGCCGAAAGCACCTGCATGGATGCTGATCCATTGCAGCATGCGTCTCGGTTCAAGGGCCTCCTCCTTGAAAACAACCATGTTCGGTAATTGTGGGCAGTTGTGGATTGTCGAATTTCTCGTCTAAATCGAGGGCAATCTTGAACATCGCGGTCAGTCTGTGCCCAGGGCTGAGGATAGGCTTTCAGCAGTTACAGTCAAAGTTGCTATCCCTTGCTTGAGGCGCTCGGCACTGCTGGCAGCGAGTAGCGGGATTACGTTTCCTGACGAAAGCCTCGCCCAGGCGAGAGCCGCCTGGCTTGGTGTCAGGCCGAGGATTTGCGCGGCCCTTCGAAGCCGGTCGAGCCGTGCCCGATTTTCTACGGTATCATAAGCCTTGGGCAGCACCCCTGTTTCATACGCACCGCCGAGAAGAGTGGCATAGGAAATGAGTGGCATATCGGATGTCTGCAGATAGGTTTCCAGTGTCGAATCTATCGTCTTCTGCGGACCAAAATCAGCGCCGGCCATCGGTTGTAGATAGCTGTAGCGCTGCTGCAGGCAGCAGTAAGATGACCAGCCGTTTCGTTCGCTGATGCCCTTGGCAGCGATGATGCGTTCGAGGCTGTGGTTCGAGCAGGCGATGGCGCGGATCTTGCCGTCTTCGCGTAAGCGTTCGAAGGCGGATAGTGTTTCCTCCTGGGCGACGGCATCATCCTGGATATGCGCATAGTAGAGGTCGATACGATCGATGCCGAGCCTTGAAAGGCTGGCCTCTGCTGCCCGTGCGATTGCGTGCGCTGCGAGCCCCTCCGCTGCTTCGAAACCAGCGCCGGGGTGGGTAGGCTGCGCGCCGACTTTTGTCGCGATCGTCATATCATGGCGCCTACCGCGAGCGCGAAGCCACTCGCCAAGCATCTTTTCGCTCTCGCCTCCAACGCCATTGGGAGCCCAGAACGCATAGTTGTTTGCGGTATCGAGAAAGCGGCCGCCAGCCTCATAGTAGGTATCCAGCAGTTTGAAAGAAGCGTCACGATCAAGCCTCGTGCCGAAGTCCAGACATCCCAGGCAGAGCTCCGAGACGTGCAGGTCAGAGTTACCGAGCAGCTTGGTTTTCATTGGACATCCCCCGATATCGTTGAAGTTTCCCGTCAATGATCGTCAGCGCCGATTGCAGCGCTGCCATATCCGCGATGACTTTTGCACGGTGCTGCTCCAGCAAGGCGATGCGATCCGGCACGTTTGAAAGGCCGGCACGCACGAGATTGCTGAATTTCTTCATGTTGGCGATCGGCATGCCCGATGATCGCAGGCACATGAGGAGCGATATCCAGTGAAGGTCCGCATTCGTGTAGACGCGGCGGCCGGCAGAATTTCTCGCGACCATATCGAGCAACCCAGCCCGCTCGTAATAGCGAAGCGTATGCGGGCTCAAGGCCAGTCGCTCTGCCGCTTCCCCAATCGAAAATGCGTCCATTTTTCCTCCCGATCATCATGGCAGTCCGTCAATTATCGGACTGTACGATTTAGAGCGCGCTCTAAGTCAAGAGGGGTCGAAGGGATTTCCGAAGGGGCGAAAAGTCGGAATTATATAAATAAAAATAAGCGGTTGGCTTCTGTGGGGTGTCGAGCTCAACTGCGTCCAATAATTTTGCAGGGCGCTCTCGCAAACGAGTGTTGCGAGAGCTTTGTGATCGAGGCTGGTCTCACCGTCTGAACGTCAACGGCGGGTGCCTACGGATATCCCTGTGTTCAAGCTGCCTCGTCCAGCGTCGGATAATCGGCATAACCCTTTGCGCCACCGCCGTAGAGAGTCGTCTGATCCCATTGGGCCAATGCAGCGTTTTCTTCCAGGCGCCGGACGAAATCCGGGTTGGAGATGAAGGGCTTGCCGAAAGCCACCACATCAGCCTTGCCGCTTTCGACGGCTTCGATCGCCATTTCGCGGGTATAGGCGTTGTTGACCATCCAGCCGGCCTTGCCGCCCGCGGCCTTATAGGCTGCGTGCAGAGCGTCGTAGTCGAAGGGCAGGGAGTCACGCTTGCCGCCGGTCTGACCTTCGATGACATGGATATAGGCGAGATCATATTTCGCCAGACCTTCGACCACGTAGGTGAAGAGCTGCTGCGGAGCCGGATCGCTGGCATCGCCCGAGGCTGTGACCGGCGAAATACGGATCGCCGTGCGGCCGGCGCCGATTTCCTTGGTGATGGCATCGACTACCTCGAAGAGGAAACGCGCGCGGTTCTCGATCGAGCCGCCATACTGGTCGGTGCGATCGTTGACATTGCCGCGCAGGAACTGATCGAGCAGATAGCCGTTGGCGCCGTGGATCTCGACACCATCGAAGCCGGCATCGATCGCCGCGCGTGCGGCCTTGCGATAGTCCTCGACGATGCCCGGGATTTCCGATGTTTCCAGTGCACGCGGCTCCGAAACATCGGCAAAGCCGCCGGTGCCGTCGCTGTTGACGAGATAGGTCTTCGACGTCTCCGCGCGCCTGGAGGTGGAGGAGACCGGCTTGCCGCCATTCGGCTGCAGGGTGGTGTGGGAGATGCGGCCGACATGCCACATCTGCACGACGATCTTGCCGCCATTGGCATGCACAGCGTCCGTCACTTTCTTCCAGCCCTCGAGCGCTTCCTTGGTGTAGAGGCCTGGCACGTTGGCGTAGCCCTGGCCCTGATGGGTGATGGCGGTCGCTTCGGTGATGATGAGACCGGCGGTGGCGCGCTGGGCGTAGTATTTGACGTTCAGTTCGTTGGGCACGGCATTCGGGGAGCGATTGCGTGTCAGTGGCGCCATCACGATGCGGTTGGCAAGCGAGATGTCGCCCAGCTTCGTCGGTTCAAACAGTTTGGTCATAGTTCGTCCTTTCTATGTGGGGGGAGGAGGAAGGATGTCAGCAGGAGGCGAGGGCTTCGTCCTTGGAGCGGACGGCAGCAAATGTGAGGAGAACGGTGATGAGGCCGAGGATCGCCATAGCCGCGCCGGCAAGCGGCACCTGTGAGAGCGAGAATCCCTGGTCTATGACTGCGCCGCCGAGCCACGCGCCCAGCGCGTTGCCGGCATTGAAGGCGCCGATATTGATGGTCGAGACGAGGTTCGGGGCGTCTTTCCCGAAGGCGACGACGTTGATTTGCAGCGCCGGCACGGCGGCAAAGGCAGCGGCGGCCCACAGGAAGAGGGTGATCTCCGCGCCGATGAAGGAATGGATGGTGACGCTGAAGATCGCCGATGTCACGGCAATCGCGATGAAGACACCGGCAAGGGTAGTGCCGAGGCGCCAGTCCGCGAGCTTGCCACCGATGAGATTGCCGATGGTCAGGCCGACGCCGATGGACAGCAGCGTCCACGTGACGGCCTTCGGCGAGACGCCGGTGACATCGCGCAGCATCGGAGCAATATAGGTGAACAGCGCGAACATGGCGGCGGAGAAGAACACGGTCGTCAGCAGCGATAGCCACAGGCCGACACCGCGCAGCGCCGAGATTTCGCGGGCGAGGCTGCCATTGCGAACTTCTTCATTCTTCGGAAGCACTGCAATGAGGCCCGCGATGGATGCAACGCCGAGGAGAGTGACGATCCAGAACGGAGCGCGCCAGCCGAATGCCTGGCCGAATGCGGTGCCGAGAGGGACACCGAGCACGTTGGCGAGGGTCAGGCCGGTAAACATCAGAGCGACGGCGCGAGCCTTACGGTCTTCAGGCACAAGGCTTGCCGCAACGACTGAGCCGATGCCGAAGAAGGCGCCATGGCAAAGTGCGGTCACGATGCGGGCAACCATCAGCATCCAGTAATCCGGGGCGATGGCGCAAAGGAGATTGCCGAGGATAAAGAAGCCCATCAACATGATCAGGGCCGAGCGACGACGCAGGTGGGCAGTCGAAACCGCCATGATCGGCGCGCCGATCGCCACCGCCAGCGCATAACCGCTCACCAGCCAGCCGGCCTGCGGGATGGTGACGGAGAGGTCCGATGCCACTTCCGGCAGCAGCCCCATGATGACGAACTCGGTCGTGCCGATGGCGAAAGAACTGAGCGCAAGGATAAGGAGCGCTAGGGGCATGTCAAAGTTCCTTTTGCATGGCTTCGAGGAATGCCGCGATGGTTTCCTCGTTACGTTTGTAGAAAATCCATTGGCCCAGGCGCCGTGTCGTCACCAGGCCGGCGCGGTGCAGCGTGCTGAGATGGGCAGACACGGTGGATTGCGATAGGCCGCAGCGTTCGAACTGGCTGGCGCAAACGCCAAGCTCCAGCGGATGTTCCTGGGTAGGGAAATGGGTATGCGGATCCTTGAGGTGGTTCAGGATTTCAAGCCGTGCCGGATTGGCCAGAGCCTTGAGTATCTCGTTCTTGTCCATGGTGTTCACTGGATGAATATCGAATAATTACGATTTATGTATCGATGGTTTTCGATATATCAAGAGCGCCGCAGAATATTATTTTCTGCAAGGCAGCCGGAGTGCGCGCTTAAAAAATGGGCAAAAAAAGAGGGCCACCGGTATAAACCAGGGCCCTTATAGGTGTGAAGGTCAAAACCTCCAGAGGGGAACAGCCAATGCGGTGGAACTGGGAGGAAAAGCCACCATGTGCATCAGCTGTGTGCGTTATGATGCTAATTTGTGCAGTGCGCAATGCTTTTTTGTGCATGGCAGTTATGCATTTGCCGCGCCAGATTCAAAAAGGCAAAAAAAAGGGCCGCCGGAGTAAACCAGGGCCCTATAGGTATGAAGGTCAAAAACCTCCAGAGGGGAACAGCCAATGCGGTGGAACTGGGAGGAAAAGCCACCGTGTGCATCAGCTATGTGCGATATGGTAGTTATATGGGCAGGCTTCAACTCTATTTTGTGCATATCAGCCATGCATCATATGCGTGACTGATATGCCGATAGCAAAAAGGAGTTCGTTATCAGTGACTTACCTTCGTTAGAAATTCCAGTTTCTGGCCTTGGCGACGATAAAATCTCGAAAAACCTTGAGCTTAGCTGCGTTTTTCATCTCGTCGGGGTAGCAGAAATACGTATCGAAGGAGGGCACGTCAGCGTTGATGGCGAGCTGAATAAGGCCTGGGTCGCGACCGACGATGTAATCGGGCAGGACCGCAATACCGATGCCGAGCAGGCAGGCCCGCTTGATCGAGGTCTGACTGTTGATCTGCAGATGCGGTATGCGCTTGTTGTCCGACGACCTTCCGGCGATCTCAAGCCAATTGACATCGAGCAGGTAATTGGGCGCCGGTTCGCCGAAGCTGATGATGCGGTGCTCGTCCAGATCTTCCACCGATTGCGGCTCGCCGTGGCGGTTGATGTAGGAGGGGGCGGCGTAGACGTGCATATGCACCGTGAAGAGCTTGCGCTGGATGAGGTCCGACTGCTGCGGCTGGCGCAGACGAATGGCGCAATCCGCATGGCGCATGTTCACGTCCAGCTCCTCGTTGTCGAGGATCAGCTGAATCTGCATGTCTGGATAGAGCTGCAGGAATTCCTGGATCTTGTCCGTCAGCCAACCCTGGCCGAGGCCGACCGTCGTCGTGACGCGCAGCTTGCCGCTCGGCTTATCGGTCGTTTCGGTCAATTGCATTTTGACCGTTTCGAGCTTCAGCAGAACGTCGTGCGCCGTGCGATACAGCAACTCACCCTGTTCGGTAAGGATAAGGCCGCGCGCGTGGCGATGGAAAAGCTTTATGCCGACGTCCTGCTCAAGTGCGCTGACCTGTCGGCTGATGGCGGATTGGGACAAATGCAATTTATCCGCCGCATGCGTGAATGAACCCGCTTCGGCAGCCGCGTGAAAAATACGCAGCTTGTCCCAATCCAATGGCATGCCGTTTCCCCTCATTGGCTGCTTCACTCCGCAGCCACGGCGACGGGCATGTGCCCGGTCAAGTAGCGTTCCGCCTCAAGCGCGGCCATGCAGCCCATCCCCGCTGCAGTGATCGCCTGTCGGAACGTATCGTCGGTCACATCGCCGGCGGCATAGATGCCGTCGACGCTGGTCGCGGTCGAATCGGCTGCGGTCCAGAGATAACCGTTGTCCTTGAGCTTCAGCTTGCCCTTGAAGAGTTCCGTTGCCGGCGCGTGGCCGATCGCAACGAAGACGCCGTCGATCGGCAGCTCGGTGATGGCGCCCGTGCGTGCGTCGCGCAGGCGAGCGCCCGTCACAGACGGCGGCATCGGCGGCTTGGCCGGCGTACCGGTGATCTCGGCAACTTCCGTGTTCCAGAGAACCTTGACGTTTGCCTTGGCAAACAGACGTTCCTGCAGGATCTTTTCCGAGCGGAAGCTGTCGCGGCGATGCACCACGGTCACCGACTTGGCGATATTGGAGAGGTACAGTGCCTCTTCGACGGCGCTGTTGCCGCCACCGACCACGATGACGTCCTTGTTGCGATAGAAGAAGCCGTCGCAGGTGGCGCAAGCGGAAACGCCGAAACCCTGGAAATGCTGTTCGCTCTCGATGCCGAGCCATTTCGCCTTGGCGCCGGTGGCAATAATGAGCGTGTCGGCGGTCCAGATCTGGCCGCTATCCGTGTGGGCGACGAAAGGACGCTTGGTGGTGTCGACTTCGGTCACCAGGTCGTTGACGATCTCGGCGCCGACATGCTGCGCCTGCTGGAGCATCTGTTCCATCAGCCACGGACCCTGGATCGGATCGGCAAAGCCCGGATAATTTTCGACATCCGTCGTGATCATCAGCTGGCCGCCCTGTTCCATTCCTGCGATCAGTACCGGCTGCAGCATCGCGCGGGCGGCGTAAACAGCGGCGGTATAGCCGGCTGGGCCAGAGCCGATGATGAGCACCTTGGTGTGGCGGGCGGGCATAGTCAGTCCTTTCAATTCAGCGAGTTCGAAACCGCGGCTTCAATCGGGTAAAGCAGGCGATTTCGCGATCCGCCGCTCCATTTATGATTGCCTTATGCATTTATTCAAGGGCAGCCTTGCATTACTAACAGGGCAAATCTGCTTTGTGTAAGAATCGGTCAGCCCAGAGAAACTTTCTTGCGAATTTTCGTGCCTTATATAGAAGCTGGCGAGGGGGAATTAAAGAAAGGCAATTGCAAGTGCTTCGCGCTGAACTCGATGCCATCGATATCAAGATTCTGCGGGAACTCCAGCGGGACGGACGGATGACCAACGTCGAACTCGCGGACCGGGTGGGCATCTCCGCGCCGCCATGCCTGCGCCGGGTGCGCAAGCTCGAAGAGGCAGGCGTCATCGAAGGCTATCACGCCATGTTGAACAGCCCGAAGCTCGGCTTCGATCTCGTGGCTTTCTGCATGGTCGGTCTCAAGCATCAATCCGAGGCCAATCTCAAGGCTTTCGCCAGCTCGACCGCAGCATGGCCGCTGGTGCGGCAAGCTTGGATGGTCTCCGGCGACAGCGATTTTCTGCTGCATTGCGTCGCTGAAAACCTCACCCGATTCCAGGATTTCGTCATCGAGGTTTTGACCGCGAACGAACATGTCGATACGGTACGCACGATGTTGACCATTCGGCAGGTCAAGAAGCTTGGTCTGGTAGAGCTCTAGGTAGATATGACGCATCGGCCCTGGCATCGATCTTTGATCAAGTCCGGTGTGCGTGTGTTCCTGGGCGGCTCTCTGGCACATGTGCAGGATTGGTTTCCCGGGCTGACTATCGTCCGCAACCAGAGCGGCGGCGATGTGTTCTATCGCGGCGCCAAGGTCGCAGATCTTGCCAGAATGGATCGGTTGTGCGAGCGGTCCGGCGAGACGATCTATATCGTCGGCTCGGGGCCATCCATTCGTGATTGCGATTTGAGCAGCATGGAAGCCGGCAGCGCCATTCTGCTGAACGGTGCCATAAGGCTTGCCGGTGAGCGCATCGGCGAGCCGCTGGCAATCGCAATCGAAGATGAACGTTTCGTCTGGCGGCACATCGATACGATGCGCGCGAAGATCGCTCCCGGTTCGCTCTGTCTGTTCTCGGTCGCCGTGTTGCGTGCGCTTTGCGAGGTCGACAGGAACTGGTTGGCGGACAAGGCGATCATTCTGATCGACGACATTCGCAAGCCCTATGGTGCGCGGCGGCGCTCGCTCGACGATCTGCGGAAGCTTCAATATGTGCGCCTGGATGCAGCCGGCTTGGCCGGTTTCTCGCTCTCGCCGGATCAGGGCGTTTTTGTCGGCGGGTCGGTTGCCGTATCGGCGCTGCAGTTCGCTCTATATTGCGCGCAGCGAACGATCGGCTTTCTCGGGATCGACATTTCCAACGCCCGTGAGCCGCGCTTTTACGAAACCACGCAGGATACTGCGTTTTCGGGTATCGCCCAAGCTGAGGGCCGTATCGTCAAGCATCTCGTATTCGCGCGGAAAATAGCTGGAGAGCGCGGTGTTTCGCTTGTCAACCATTCTCCGGTTTCGGCGCTGCTGAAATATGATTTCAGTTACGACGACAGGTTTGCGATAAAGCCGAAGGGGTAATACCCGCCTTCTCAGCGGTTTGCGGCGAGTACCTGTCGATAGACGTCGCCGATAGCGGTCGCTTCCTTTTCAAGCGCGAACTCGCTACGCACATGGCGTACGGCATTGTCGCCCTGGCGAAGCGCCTCTTCGGGATCGGCCAGATAGAAAGCAATAGCCTTGGTCAGAGCCTCACCGTCCCCAGCGGGCACGACGGCACCGGTTTCACCCGGAACGATCATCTCGGCATAGGCGCCGGCATCCGAAGCGACGACGGCGGTGCGCGATGCCATGGCTTCGAGCGGCGTCAGGCCAAAACCCTCGTTGCGGGAAGGGGCGACGTAAAGCGTCGAGCGACGATACCACGGCTTGATGTCATCGACTTCGCCCATGAAGCGTATGCGATCGGAGAGGCCGGCGGTAGCGACCATCTTTTCCAGTTCGTCGCCAAAGCCACGATGTTCAGCAGTGACCCGGCCGCAGACGATTGCCGTCCAATCGGGATGGCTCGGCAGAAGCTCTATCATCGCCTTGACGAAGAGATCCGTACCTTTCTGGTGTCGAACGCGACCGAAGCAGCCGATCAGGTAGGTGCCGGGCAGTCCGGTAGCGGACATGCGGTCGTCCGCTGTTTCCGGTGGATGAAAGCGATTGAGATCGACACCGTGCTGGATGACGGTATGCGGAACCTGCAGGAAACTGCCGGAACGGGTGCTGGTGGCGATCACTGCATTCATGCGGCGGATGAGCCAGCGCGTATAGCCCGTGTGGCGCCGCTGCGCCGCCGAAGTGAAAACCAGCTTCAGCGGCATGCGCAATACCGAACGCAGCAGCAGGCCCACCAGCATTTCGTTGTTGCGGCGGGCGTGCCAGATACGATGGCGCTGCCGGCGAGGCCTTAACCAAAGACCGGGAAGCCTGAGCCAGCCGAGTCTTGGCAGATCTTCCGGCAAGCCAGGACCGAGCGTGGCGATACGATAGCCAAGTTCGATCTGCTTGGGGATGAGTTGCACGATCGTCGAAGTCACGCCGGACAACCGGCGCTTGAAGTTCGTTGCGATGATCTCGATCTCGCGGAGATCGGAGGCATGCGCTGAATTACGATCGCGCACAGGCAATCAGCCCCAGGTGATGGAGAGGATTTCGTATGCCTTGGCGCCGCCTGGCGCATTGACTTCGATGGAATCGCCGACTTCCTTGCCGATCAGCGCGCGGGCGATCGGCGAAGAGATGGAAATGCGGCCGGCCTTCACATCGGCTTCCTGGTCACCGACGATCTGATAGATCTTTTCTTCCTCGGTGTCCTCGTCGACCAGCTTCACCTTGGCGCCGAACTTGATCTTCGAGCCGGACATCTTGGTGAGGTCGATGACTTCTGCACGTGCCGTCAGATCCTCAAGCTCGCCGATGCGGCCTTCATTGTGGCTCTGGGCTTCCTTGGCAGCATGGTACTCGGCGTTTTCGGAAAGATCGCCATGGGCGCGTGCTTCCGCAATTGCCTCGATGATTCGCGGGCGCTCTTCCTGCTGACGCCAACGCAGTTCTTCCTGCAGCTTGACGAACCCGCTCTGCGTCATCGGTACCTTTTCAACCATTTTCCTTATCCTTCAGTCCCTGCGCTGCTCTTCCGCACACACAAAAGAAAACAGGTTCCGAAGGGGTACTTCGGAACCAGTAGAGCCACTATTTTGTCATCTATAGCAGATTGCGACAGCCGATTTCCAGAAGATTCGATGCTTAAAGGAGTGGCGCTTCCCGCTCGCATACGTTGAAGCCTGTTCGACGAGGCGGCGGCTTCCATTATCCCTGCATCGGCTGAATCTTATCGAGGCGAATGTGAGCCAGCTATCGTTGCCCACATTCGCCGTGACGAATTTTAACCGTCAGAAGTAGCTCTGAAGCGGCCGAACCTCGAGGTTTCCGGCCTTCAGCGCCTTGATCGCCATGGCTGCGGCTTCGGCGCCGGCCATGGTGGTGTAGTAGGGCACCTTCTGCATCAGTGTCGCGCGGCGAAGCGATTTCGAGTCCGAGATCGCCTTGTTGCTGTCGGTCGTGTTGATGACGAGCTGGACCTGACGGTTGCGGATGGCGTCCTCGATATGCGGACGTCCCTCAAGCACCTTGTTGATCTTCGTTGCTTCGATGCCGTTTTCGGCGAGGAACCGCTGGGTTCCGCCCGTTGCAAGCACCTTGAAGCCCAGTTCGACCAGCATGCGGATGGCCGGCAGCACGCGCGGCTTGTCATCATCGCGAACGGAGACGAAGACCGTTCCGTCACGCGGCAATTCGACGCCGGCGCCGAGCTGCGATTTGGCGAAAGCCAGAGCAAAATCGGTGTCCAGACCGATGACTTCGCCGGTCGAGCGCATTTCCGGCCCGAGCAGGGTGTCGACGCCCGGGAAGCGGGCGAAGGGGAAGACGGCTTCCTTGACGGCGATATGCTTCAGTTTGCGCGGATCGGGCTTTTCGCCGTAGGCGGCAAAGGTCGCATCCAGCTTTTCGCCGGCCATGACGCGGGCGGCGATCTTGGCGATCGGCGCGCCGATGGTCTTGGCGACGAAGGGCACCGTGCGCGAGGCGCGCGGGTTGACTTCGAGCACGTAGACCGTGCCGTCCTTGATGGCGAACTGGACGTTCATCAGGCCACCGACGTTCAGAGCTTTTGCCATAGCCTTTGCCTGGCGTTCAAGCTCATCGATCATCTCCGGGGAGAGGGTGCGCGGCGGCAGCGAGCAGGCCGAGTCGCCCGAGTGGATGCCGGCCTCTTCGATATGCTCCATGATGCCGGCGACGTAGACGTCGGTGCCGTCGGATAGGCAATCGACGTCAACTTCGATGGCATTGGCGAGGTAGCTGTCGAACAGGAGCGGGTTCTTGCCCAGCAATGTGTTGATCTGGCCGGTCTTGTCGTTCGGGTAGCGCTGCTTGATGTCTTCCGGCACGAGTTCGGGGACGGTGTCGAGCAGATAGGTCTGCAGCTGGCCTTCAGAATGGAGGATCTGCATGGCGCGGCCACCAAGAACGTAAGACGGGCGGACGACCAGCGGGAAGCCGATTTCGGAGGCGACGAGGCGAGCCTGCTCGACCGAATAGGCTATGCCGTTGTTCGGCTGGTTGAGATCCAGCTTCATCAGGAGCTTCTGGAAGCGGTCGCGGTCTTCGGCAAGGTCGATCGCGTCCGGCGCAGTGCCGAGGATCGGAATGCCGTTCTTCTCGAGCGCTTCGGCAAGCTTCAGCGGCGTCTGGCCGCCGAACTGGACGATGACGCCGACGACTTCGCCCTTTTCCTGCTCAGCGCGCAGGATTTCGATCACGTCTTCCGCCGTCAGCGGCTCGAAATAGAGACGATCCGAGGTATCGTAGTCGGTCGAGACCGTTTCCGGGTTGCAGTTGATCATGATTGCTTCATAGCCCGCATCCTTAAGTGCGAAGGCGGCGTGGCAGCAGCAATAGTCGAACTCGATGCCCTGGCCGATACGGTTCGGACCGCCACCGAGGATAACGACCTTCTTGCGGTCGGAGACCTGTGCTTCCGAACGGGCGGTGCCGACGAAGGGCGTCTCATAGGTCGAATACATATAGGCGGTCGGCGAGGCGAACTCGGCCGCGCAGGTGTCGATGCGCTTGAAGACCGGACGGACATTGAGCCCGTTGCGGAGTTCGGCCACTTCCTTCGGGCGCTTGCCGGTCAGCGTCGCAAGGCGTGCGTCGGAGAAGCCCATGGCCTTCAACATACGCAGGTTGGCCGCATCCTGCGGCAGGCCGTGCTCGCGGATACGCGCTTCCATATCGACGATATTCTTGAGCTGCTCCAGGAACCAGGGGTCGATCTTGCAGCCTTCGTGCACCTCTTCCGGCGTCAGGCCAAGGCGCAGCGCTTGGGCGACCATGCGCAGGCGGTCCGGTGTCGGGGTGCCGATGGCGGCGCGGATGGCGTTGCGGTTGCCTTCGCCTTCCTCAGTGCCGGGGATTTCGATCTCGTCCAGGCCCGTCAGGCCGGTTTCGAGGCCGCGCAATGCCTTCTGCAGCGACTCGGCGAATGTACGGCCGATGGCCATGACTTCACCGACCGATTTCATGGCGGTGGTCAGAACCGGGGAAGCGCCTGGGAATTTTTCGAAGGCGAAACGCGGGATCTTGGTGACGACATAGTCGATCGACGGCTCGAAAGATGCCGGGGTCGCGCCGCCGGTGATGTCGTTTTCCAGCTCGTCCAGCGTGTAGCCGACGGCGAGCTTTGCGGCGATCTTGGCGATCGGGAAGCCGGTGGCCTTCGAGGCGAGGGCGGAAGACCGCGACACGCGCGGGTTCATTTCGATGACGACGAGACGGCCATCCTTCGGATTGACCGCGAACTGCACGTTCGAGCCGCCGGTTTCGACGCCGATTTCGCGCAGGACCGCGATCGAGGCGTTACGCATGATCTGGTATTCTTTGTCCGTCAGCGTCAGGGCCGGGGCAACGGTGATCGAATCGCCGGTGTGGACGCCCATCGGATCGATGTTTTCGATCGAGCAGATGATGATGCAGTTGTCCGCCGTGTCGCGGACCACTTCCATCTCGAATTCCTTCCAGCCGAGAACCGATTCTTCGATCAGCACTTCGGTGGTCGGGGAGGCATCGAGGCCGCCGCCGATGATCTCGAAGAACTCCGAGCGGTTGTAGGCGATGCCACCGCCGGTGCCGCCGAGCGTAAAGGATGGACGGATGATCGCGGGCAGACCGACATGGTCAAGCGCCTGCGCGGCTACGGCCATCGCGTGGCTCATATAGCGCTGCTTGCGATCGCTCTCGCCGAGGTTCCACTGGTTTTCCAGTGTATCGAGCGCCTTGTCGAGCTCGGCGCCTGACAGCGACGCCTTCAGCTTGCTGCGCTCCGCCTCGTGGGTCTTGCGATCGGCATCCTTGATGTCGGTGGCATTCGCCAGCATGGAGCGCGGCGTTTCGAGGCCGATGCGGGCCATGGCTTCGCGGAAGAGGGCGCGATCTTCGGCCATGTCGATGGCGGCGGGCTTGGCGCCGATCATCTCGACATTGTAGCGATCGAGCACGCCCATGCGCTTTAGCGAGAGCGCCGTGTTCAGTGCCGTCTGGCCGCCCATGGTCGGCAAGAGCGCGTCCGGGCGCTCCTTGGCGATGATCTTGGCGACGACCTCAGGCGTGATCGGTTCCACATAGGTCGCATCCGCAAGACCCGGGTCGGTCATGATCGTTGCCGGGTTGGAATTGACGAGGATGACGCGGTAGCCTTCCTCTCGGAGTGCCTTACAGGCCTGGGTGCCGGAATAGTCGAATTCGCAAGCCTGGCCGATAACAATCGGTCCTGCGCCGATAATGAGGATCGATTTGATATCTTGGCGCTTCGGCATGGGCTCACATCCATTTTTTGTTGCGCAAAAAGCCGGCCAGGGTGGGAGATCACCGGTCGGGGCGCATGGGCAATATTTTCAGGCTAGAAGCGGCTTATAGGCAAATGTATTTGCAAACGGAACCCCATAAATGGCGGAATCGACATGAATTCTGCATACTTTGCCCGCGCTAGCCGAAACGGCGGCGAACGGCTTCGGCGTAGGGGCGGCTCACCGGCATTTCCGTACCGTCGCGGGCTATGATGAAAAGCTTGCCGTTGTCGCGTTTCAATGCAGCCACATGGCTTGCGGCAATCCAATGAGATCGATGCAGGCGCATGCCTTCGGTATCGCCGATTTCCATCAACGCGTCGCCGAAGCGCAGCAGCACAAGTTCACGGCCGCGGCTCGTGATGACTTCGGTATAGTGGTCTCGAACAGCGAGCCTGACGAGAGCTCCGCGATTTTCCGGTTTCAGGCGCGTCACGATAGGTGCTTGTGTTGGCGGGTCTTTGATTTCGGATATCTTGACTGGGGCTGGACCCGGGTTCTCCTCGGTGGATCCCGCCGCCGCAGTCGCGATTTGCTGGTGCATCGTCAAATAGGTCAGAAAACAGAAGAGCAGGCAAAGCGGCAGTGAGGTCAGCGACTGGCGCAGGCTGTCTGCCAAGCCGGGCACGGTTCCGAAGAATGCCAGATCGACGAGACTGATGCCGAAGCCGATCGGGAGTGCCGCGATGATCGATCCGGTCATCATTCGGACGAACAAGCTGCTCATCCATTGGCGCAGGAGGATTTCAGCAATAATGGAGAAGACGATAGCGATGGACCAGGCCATGGCGTGAAGAACGAGCCAGTAGCCCAGCCGCGCGCCCGGCATCAGGCGCGAAAAGGTGCCATAGGGACCTGTTACGGCAAAGATCAAGACGACCGTTATGAAGGTTCCCCAAAGCCGCGGCGAGCGCCAGACGGCCTGCAATTCGCGAAGCGTGGATTGCAGAAAGGTGTGATCCACGAAATTTTCCCGTTTTTCCATGCAATTTCAATTGAGAGAGAGACAATATCGCGGAAAGGCTCGACAAACTCAACCGGATCCCCGCCATGACTTTCGAGCCGCTTCTTCATGCTTCCATCGCAATTCAGATTCACGTTGCGGCGGTCGTCCCGGCCGCCGTGCTCGGCGCCTATCTTCTTCTGCAACCAAAAGGAACGCCGAGACATCGGCTGCTTGGCAAAATCTGGCTTTGCCTCATGGTGATCACGGCGCTGTCGAGCTTCTTCATTCACCAGATCAAGATGTTTTACGGCTTCAGCCCCATCCATCTGCTGTCCGCCTATGTCCTCTTCGGTTGCTGGGGAGCCATCGTCAATGCCCGCAAGGGTGATATCGAAGCTCACAAGCGCATCGTTAAAGGCATCTATTTTGTCGGGATTGTTGGCGCCGGCTTATTCACATTCATCCCTGGCCGCATCATGAACAAAGTCGCCTTCAGCGGCGATGAAATCGCACCGCTCATTGTAACCGCAGGTATTGCGATCGTGCTTCTCTGGCAGTTGTCGAAAGAAATATGGCATCGCCGCCGTTTAAGCTGATCTTCTGTCGATAGCCAACTGGCTTTGTTCGTCCTCCTGGATATATAAATGCCTCAAGGGACTTTGATTTTAGGCATCGCCAGGAGGTGCACTATGGATTGGAAGGGACGTCGGCAATCCGACAATATCGAGGACGAGCGCGGCTCATCGCCGATGAGCGGCGGGGGTGGTGGCGGCTTTCGCTTCCCCGGCGGCGGCATCGGCGGCGGCGGATTGAGCTTTCGTACCATCATTGTCCTTGTCGTAATCTTCCTGGTCTTGAAGGCCATGGGCGTCGACGTCATGGGCCTGCTCCAGCAGACCGGCGTGCTGCAGGGTGGCGGTTCCGGATATCAGCAAAGCACCTCAACTGGCAGTGGCGGCGGCCAAGCTGCCAACGACGAGATGAAGCAGTTTGTCGCCACCGTTCTTGCCGATACGGAAGACACCTGGACCGGCATTTTCAAGTCGATGGGGCAGACCTACACGGATCCGAAGCTGGTGCTGTTTTCCGGCAGCTTCCCTTCGGCCTGCGGACAAGCTTCGGCTGCGACCGGACCCTTCTATTGCCCGAGCGACCAGAAGATCTATCTTGATATGGCCTTCTTCAAGCAGATGAAGGATCAATTCGGTGCGTCGGGCGATTTCGCCCAGGCCTATGTCATTGCGCATGAAGTCGGCCACCACGTTCAGGATCAGCTCGGTATCCTGCCGAAGTTCAATCAGGCTCGCCGCAACATGAGCGAGGTGGATGCCAACAAGATGTCGGTGCGCATCGAGCTGCAGGCCGATTGCTTTGCAGGCATCTGGGGCAAGTTCACGCAGCAGAAGGGCATCTTGCAGGCTGGAGATCTCGAAGAGGCCCTGAATGCGGCCCAGCAGATCGGCGACGATACGCTGCAGAAGCGCACGCAAGGCTATGTCGTGCCCGACAGTTTCAACCATGGCACCTCGGCGCAGCGCGTGAAGTGGTTCAAGAAGGGCTTCGATTCCGGCAAGCTCAGTGATTGCGATACGCTCAATAACCCGGTTTGATTCTGTTTGCCCGCTCCCGGACGACCGGCGAGCGGGCAGCCTCATTCGCTTGCTACCTTTCGCTGTCGAGATGCGTCAGCTGCGCCTCCGGATAGCGGCCGCCGGCGGCGGCATTTTTGGGGATTGCCCGCTCGATCGCGGCTAGGTCGGCTCCCGACAATTCGACCTTGAGAGCTCCCAGCGCTTCCGTGAGACGGTCGCGACGGCGGGCGCCGATGACCGGGATGATTTCCTTGCCTTGAGCAACGACCCAGGCGATCGCGATCTGTGCGACGCTGGCGCTTTTGGCTTCGGCGATCTCTCGCAGCGCTTCGACCAGTTGCAGGTTCTTTTCCACGTTTCCGGCCTGGAAACGTGGGCTCATACTGCGGAAATCGCCTTTCTGGGCACTCTCCTTCTGCCAATGCCCACTGATAAGGCCGCGCGACAGGACGCCGTAGGCGGTGATGCCGATGTCGAGTTCGCGGCACGCCGGCAGGATCTTGTCCTCGATACCGCGCGAGATCAGCGAATATTCGATCTGGAGGTCGACAATCGGATGGACGGCGGCGGCGCGGCGGATGGTGTCCGCGCCGACTTCCGATAGACCGATATGCCTGATGTAACCGGCTTTGATGAGATCCGATATCGCGCCGATCTGGTCTTCGATCGGGACGTTGGGATCAAGGCGGGCAGGGCGGTAGATGTCGATATGATCGACACCCAGCCGTTGGAGAGAATAGGCGACGAAGTTCCTGATCGCCGCCGGTCGCGCATCATAGCCGAGCCATGCGCCGCTGGGGTCGCGAAGCGCGCCGAACTTGACGCTGAGCAGGAAATCTTCCCGATTCAGCCCTTTGATAGCCTCGCCGATCAGCATCTCATTGTGGCCCATGCCATAGAAATCGCCTGTATCCAGCAGGTTGATGCCGGCATCGAGCGCGGCATGGATGGTGGCTATGCTTTCGGCGCGGTCGGATGGGCCATACATGCCAGACATCCCCATGCAACCGAGGCCGAGAGCGGAGACTTGCGGTCCGGTCTTGCCCAATTGATGCTTTTCCATCCTCGTTCTCCTTGGCGGAAGCGCTTCTGTTTTCCCTCTGGTTTTACTCCTTTGGTCTCTGTGCGATAATCCCAGGAAATCGAAACGGGTTGTTTGGAATTTCGCACAATGGATGACTTGCCGCTGGCTGATCTCGTTGCCTTCACCGCAGTTGCTCGCGAGCGAAGCTTTCGCGAAGCGGCGCGCAAACGTGGAGTTTCCGCTTCATCGCTGAGCGAAGCGGTTCGCCGGTTGGAAGAGCGGCTGGCGGTGCGTCTGCTCAATCGCACGACCCGGAGCGTGACGCCGACGGAGGCCGGGGAACGGCTGATGGAACGCCTGACCCCGGCCATGAGCGAGATCGCCGTGGCGCTCGACGACATCAACAGCTTTCGCGACAGCGTCGGCGGAACTTTGCGGCTGAATGTGCCGATAGTTGCCGCCACGGTCGTCATGCCCGACATCATCAGCCGTTTTCTAATGGAGTATCCGGCGATCTCAGTCGAGATCGTTGCCGAGGACAGTTTCATCGACGTCGTGGCGGCCGGCTACGACGCCGGTATCCGCTATGACGAGAGGCTGGAAAAAGACATGATAGCCATGCCGATCGGGCCGCGGCAACAGCATTACATTACCGCTGCCGCGCCGGCCTATCTCGCCGCAAACGGCATACCGCAACATCCGCGAGACATACTCGAGCATCGCTGCATCCGTCATCGGTTCCTGAGCGGCTCGGTCCTGCCCTGGGAGTTCGAAAGAGGCGAGGAGACGATCGTCATTGCGCCATCGATGGTTGTTGCCACGAATTCCATCGATATCGAGCGCAGCGCCGCCGTTGCCGGCCTCGGCATCATCAGGACCTTTCGCGAATTTCTGGCGCCGCAGATCGAAAGGGGTGAACTGGTGCCGATTCTCGAGGAATGGAACACAGCCTTCTCCGGCCCGTTCCTCTATTACGCCAGCCGACGGCACATGCCGACACCGCTACGGGCCTTCGTCGATTTCCTGAATCGTGAGCAGCGCCGCAGCAAGGACAGATAGACGTTCTGGTTGAAGGATCAAAAAAAGCCGGCGATAAATCAATAAGATTGAAGCGTTCACGGATTGTTTCTGCCAAAATCTTTATGTATTGGAACATCCACGGTTTTCGTTCACGTTCTGTCTCTTTCATGGAGGCGGAGCCCCAGAAGGCAACTCCATGATCGATCAGAAATTTGCGCGGCGCGGGCTGTTCCTCGTCTTCCTAATCCTCTTTCTCGACGTTATCGGCATCGCGATCATCATGCCGGTCATGCCGAAATATCTGGAAGAGTTGACCGGCGCTTCGGTCAGTGCTGCGGCCACGGAAGGCGGCTGGCTGCTTCTGGCCTATGCGGGGATGCAATTCCTGTTTTCGCCGCTGATCGGCAATCTGAGCGATCGCTTCGGACGCCGCCCGCTGCTGCTCGCTTCGGTGTTCACGTTTGCGATCGACAATTTCATCTGTGCCATCGCCGGCTCGTACTGGATGCTGTTCGTCGGCCGTATTCTGGCCGGGATCAGCGGTGCGAGCTTCTCGACTTGTTCGGCCTATATCGCCGATATCAGCAACGATGAAAACCGCGCAAAGAATTTCGGTCTGATCGGCATGGCCTTCGGCGTCGGCTTCGTGCTTGGGCCCGTTATCGGCGGGTTCCTCGGTGAATTCGGCCCACGCGTACCTTTCTACGGCGCGGCCGCTCTGGCGTTTCTGAACTTCGTCGGAGCCTACTTCCTCCTGCCGGAAACGCTGGATGCAAAGCATCGCCGGCCGTTCGATATCCGTCGGGCGAACCCGCTTGGCGCGCTCAAGCAGATCCGACGTTATCAGGGCATTGGCTGGGTCTGCGTCGTCATGTTCCTGAACTGGCTGGCGCATGGCGTCTATCCGGCCGTGTGGGCCTTCGTCACGTCCTATCGCTATGATTGGAGCGAAGGACAGATCGGTTTCTCCCTTGGCGTTTATGGCATCGGCGCGGCCATCGTCATGGGGCTGGTATTGCCTCGCATGGTTCCGGTCCTCGGCGAATGGAAGACCGCGCTCCTCGGGCTGGTTTTCTCATGCTTCGGTCTTTTGGGCTATGCGTTCGCCTGGCAAGGCTGGATGGTCTATGTGGTCGTCGTCCTGACCGTCATCGAAAATGTTGCCGATGCGCCGCTTCGTTCCATTGCCGCCAGCAAGGTTCCGCCTTCGGCGCAGGGCGAGCTGCAGGGCGCGCTTGGCAGCCTGACGAGCATCACGGCAATCGTCGGGCCCGTGCTCTTCCCATACCTGTTCAGCTACTACACCGAACCAACTGCACCGGTGGTCTTTGCTGGCGCGCCCTTCATCATGAGCGCAATTCTCATTGCCATATCGCTCGTCGTGTTGCTGACCAAGGTTCGCAAGACTATGCCGGTTGCCGCTTCACAGTCGCAGGCCGGAGAGGCAGCCTAGAATTTCATCAGTTATTTTGATGATATGATGAATTCTTTAGCATTCTGGGCTTGTTGGCTGGCTTTTCGCCCTAAGTTGCGGTAAGGCCGCTACCTTGCGCACCCTTGGGTAGGGCGGTCGGCGCGATTCTAGAGATCGAGTTTTCGTGATGGATATGCCGTTAGCTGCGCGCCCGTACGCGCATGACAACAATAATTCGTGGTCTGCGCACATTCGTGCAACCCTGGCGCTTGGTATACCGTTGATCGGCGCGCAATTGGCGCAGCTTGGCATCAATACGACTGACGTGATGATCGTTGGCCGGCTCGGTGCGGAGCAACTGGCCGCAATGGTGCTCGCCGCTCAGTTTCTGTTCACGATTCTTATTTTCGGTTCAGGCTTTTCCATCGCCGTTGTGCCGCTGGTGGCGCAAGCCTATGGCAAGGGCGATGTGGCCTCTGTCCGCCGGGCACTGCGCATGGGCCTGTGGGTCGTGACGGCCTATTGGCTGGTGGCGCAGCCGGCCTTTTTCTATTCGGAGCAGATCCTTCTGGCCGCCGGGCAGAAGCCGGAGGTGGCGCGACTGGCAAGCGGCTATATCGATATCGGCCATTTCGCGCTGTTGCCGGGACTACTCTATAACGTCATTCGTGCCTTGGTGAGCGCAATCGGCCGGGCTGGAATCATCCTGAAGGTCACAATCGCCATGCTGGTGATGAATGCCGTGCTGGCCTACATCCTGGTGCTTGGCCATTTCGGCTTGCCGGCCATGGGGTTGCACGGCGCGGCTATCGTGTCCGTTGCGGTGCAGACGGCAGGCTTTTTCTTCATCGTCGGCTATGTCCAGGCCCATGAAGACACGCGCCGCTATGAGATTTTCGTCCGCTTCTGGCGGCCCGATTGGCATGCCTTGTGGGACGTGGTTCGCCTCGGCTTCCCGATCAGCGTTACGGTTCTGGCCGAAGTGAGCCTGTTCACGGCGGCGTCGCTGCTGATGGGGCAGATCGGTACGATCGAGCTCGCCGCGCATGGTATCGCCCTGCAATGGGCATCGGTCGCCTTCATGATCCCGCTCGGCCTCAGCCAGGCAGCGACGGTGCGGGTCGGCGTCGCGCACGGGCAGGGCGATCTCCTCGGACTGAAGCGTGCCGCGATCGTCGTGCTTGTCGTTTCGAGCTGCATTTCGCTCTTTGGCAGCATCCTGTTCGCATCGATCCCGGCCTGGCTCGGAGGCTGGTTCCTGGATGTGAGCTCTCCAGATGCGGCCAAAGTACTTGCCTACGCGGCGCCGCTCATCGTCGTTGCGGGCCTGTTCCAGCTTGTCGACGGGCTTCAGTCGATCGCCAGCGGCTTGCTGCGCGGCCTGAAGGACGCCCGCGTGCCGATGATCATGGCGCTCATTGCCTATTGGCCGATCGGCTTCTTCCTTGCCTGGCTTCTGGCGTTCCCGCTCGGCTTCGGTGGCATCGGCATCTGGTTCGGCTTCCTGCTGGGGCTCGGTTCGGCAGCGGTCATGCTCTGCACGCGCTTCTACCTGCTGGTCCGCTCGGAAAAAGCTGCTGCCTGATACGGTAAAGTCCTCTTCAGCCTGCAAGACTACTGACAAAAATTGACAGCATGATCGTCTATACCTGTCTCATACCAACGACGGGAGACGACCATGACATTCAAAGCAAGCGATCGCACGGATACCGCGCTTTTCTCGCGGGAAGACACTGTTCGACAGAGCGCGACGGTACGCCTTTTCCCGCATGCGAATACTTCGTCCCGGCAGCCTGAGCCGGAGCAGAAATCCTATTGGCTGGCGGTCGCCAGCGCCGAACATGTGCGCCTTGGCCGCCAACATGGCTTCATGCAGGTGAACCATGGCAAGCGGGCGCCGCTGAAGCGGATCAAGCCCGGTGACGGCATCGTCTATTATTCTCCGTCTGTGAAGATGGGCGAAAGAGATGGCTTCCAGAGCTTCACGGCTATCGGCTTCGTTCGCGAGGGTGAGCCTTATCTTGGTCAGATGGCGTGCGGCAATGCCTATCGCAAGGATGTGGATTGGCTGAATGCGCCGGAGCAGCCGCTTCGCCCGCTTCTGGGCTGGCTTGATTTCACCCAGGACAAGAACTGGGGCTACAAGTTGAGATTCGGCCTTGTCGCCCTCGGCCAGTCAGACTTCGAGTTCCTCGAGGAAATCATGATGAGTGAGCTTGAGGTGGTAAAGCAGCGCCGCCTGCAGGCTTGAGTTTCGGCAAGGCCGAGCTGATGTGACGAAAAGACCTCCCAACTTGACGCACAAAAGGAAAGACCCCGGATTGCCAAGCAATCCGGGGTCTTTCGAATTCAATCAACGGAATGGTGTGCTCAGGCGCGTTCCGCCAGGGCAGGTTCGCCCTTCTTTTCGCGTACCAGGTTAACGAACCGGCGGAAAAGATAGTGGCTGTCCTGCGGACCGGGTGAAGCTTCCGGGTGATGCTGAACCGAAAAGACCGGCTTGCCGGCGACGCGCAGCCCGCAATTGCTGCCGTCAAAAAGGGAAACGTGAGTCTCCTCAACGCCTTCCGGCAACGAGTTCGAGTCGACTGCGAAGCCGTGGTTCATCGAAACGATCTCGACTTTGCCCGTCGTGTGATCCTTGACCGGGTGGTTGGCGCCGTGATGGCCCTGATGCATCTTCGCCGTCTTGGCGCCGAGTGCGAGGCCAAGCATCTGGTGGCCGAGGCAGATGCCGAAGAGCGGAATATCCGACTTCAGCAGGTCCTTGATGACTGGCACAGCATATTCGCCGGTTGCCGCCGGGTCGCCAGGGCCGTTCGAAAGGAAGATACCGTCCGGCTTGAGGCCGAGCACTTCATCGGTCGAAGCGGTCGCGGGCAGAACGGTGACCTTGCAATCGAGGCCTGCGAAGAGGCGCAGAATGTTGCGCTTGACACCGTAATCAAGGCAGACGACGTGATACTTGGCATCGGCTGCGCCGAGTTCGCCATAGCCTTCATTCCAGACCCAAGGGGTCTGCGACCATTGCGAGGACTGGCCGGAGGAAGCGACCTTTGCAAGGTCGAGGCCTTCAAGACCGCTCCAGGCCTTGGCATCCGCCTTCAGCTGCTCGATGTCGAAAACGCCGTTCGGATCGTGAGCGATCACGCCGTTCGGCATGCCGTTTTCACGGATCCAGGCGGTGAGGGCGCGGGTGTCGATGCCGCTGAGGCCGATGATGCCGCGGGCCTTCAGCCACTGGTCGAGATGCTTGGCGGCACGGTAGTTCGATGGATCGGTAATGTCGGCCTTGAAGATGACGCCGACCGCGCCGTGGCGTGCAGCCGGCGTCAGGTCCTCGACGTCTTCCTCGTTCGTGCCGACATTGCCGATATGAGGGAAGGTGAAGGTAACGATCTGGCCGAGATAGGAAGGATCCGTCAGGATTTCCTCATATCCCGTCAGCGCGGTGTTGAAGCAGACTTCGGCCTGGACCTTGCCGGTCGCGCCGATACCCTTGCCTTCGATGACTGTGCCATCGGCGAGAACGAGAAGAGCAGTCGGCTTTTCGGTGGTCCATGGGGCTGTCGCGGTCATAGTCATCCCGTTTCCGGCGTCGTGCACGACCTTGAAGGTCGTAGGCTTCCGCCATGTTTGTAGCAAGGTACAGCCGGCGACCGAGGTCGCGGCTTGAGATCTTCATATCGATCTAATGTGCAGGTGATGGACATAACCAAACAAGGCGAGCCGGTCAATGCACGCTTTTGCTTTCCTGTCTGGGAATTCGCCCCGTTTCGACCGGCTTGGCGGAATTGCATTGATCGGTACTGATGGTCTACGGCATCGTCGCGAAAATCTGATAGGATTTTCGGGACGCCTGATGCGTAGATTCAAAGAAGTAGAGCGACCTTTGTGCTTCCTAAAGGAAGCACGGCGCTCTATGAGACTGGCAAGATGAAATAAGGGGATGGGCGATCGTCGCCTCCCTGCTTCAAGGAGTTACACACATGATCCGCGAAACCCTTTCCAATGCCCAGAAGGACGCCATGAAGGCCAGGGATACGGCGAGGCTTTCGACCGTGCGCCTCATCCTTGCGGCCATCAAGGACAAGGATATCGCCAATCGCGGTCTCGGCAAGGAACAGGCAAGCGACGACGAAATCCTGCAGCTGCTCGCCAAGATGATCAAGCAGCGCGAAGAGTCTGAGAAGATCTACGTCGACGGCGCCCGCCCGGAGCTGGCCGCGAAGGAGCGGGAAGAGATCACAGTCATTCAAGGTTTCATGCCCGAGCAGCTGTCCGACGACAAGGTGCGCGAGATCTGCGTTGCGATCGTCGCGGAACTGGGAGCGCAGGGCCTGAAGGATATGGGTAAGTGCGTCGCCGCCCTGCGTGAGCGTTATGCCGGTCAGATGGATTTCGCCAAGGCTTCGGGCATTCTCAAGGAGCTGCTGAAGTAAAAACCTGCTTCGCCTTCGGCGCGCGAATTTGCGGCGAGCCGAAGGCGTTTCTCCAGGCGGCGTCGATAATGGCGAATTTCTCGGCCTGATAGTTGCGATATTCCTGGATGAAATCGCAGGAAAGCCATAGCTGGCTTCGCCCTGAGGAGCCTGTCCATCCGATGCTCTGCATCTTTGCGGCTTTGATCATCAGTCGCTTTGCATTAGTTCTGGAAATGAGAAAGCGCCGGCAAATGTCGGTGAAGGCAATTCGCCCGACGATCACTCTTTGCGTCGTCGTATCCACTAGCCCGACGCGCGAGATCAGGTAATCCATGATCACGCCGCCGGAATTCACCCATGTGAACAGATCGAACGTATCTCCCGGGTGGCGCAGATCGTCGCTGTTAATGATGTCGACCGAGATGGCGGGCTGCAGTGCGGCGATAAGCTCGGGGCGTTTGGCGAGCAGAGTGCTTCGCCTGCCGCCATCGAGCCGGTCAAGCACCGACAAGTGAATGAGAAGCCACTTTCCCAGCTGCTTGACGGCTTCTTCCGTGGGTTCCATCGGTCGCGAGCGGCGATCGGGAGCAACGGGCAGATAGCGCAAGAATCCTTCCGTCAGCATCTGCTGTATGAAGCTGAGCGCGGTGTTGTGGCTGGCGATATCGTTTTCGACGACATAGGTCGCGAAGCGATTCGCATGGATGCCGGCGGGCTCTCCGTCGATGCCGCCGTAATACAATCCAAAACCGGCGAGTGCCATCAGCCAACGCTGTTGCGAGGCAAAAACAGAGCATATCTGTTGGTTCTGATTGTAAGTGGATAGGATTTCTCGCGTATAATTTACAATTTCAGCGAAAAAATTAGGGTCTTGAGCAAGTTCCTTTGCGGATAAAGACATGCAGCCGTCTCCGATGAACCGAGCAAAATTCAAGATTGTATGAAGAGAGCAAGCGCATAGATTGCATATACTAATGTACTAAAAAATATACATTCCATCAACAGCGTTACGATACTGCTCAAAGCGCGTCGCGATCTTTTTCTGTCGCTTCATACGCTTTGGCGGTTTGATTGTTCTCGTTGCTATAAATTAGAGAAGGCAGGAGCTGGGGGAGCTCCTGCCTTCTTGCGCTTTGCAGGCGTTTGATGACGCAGGGTGGGGCCCAAAAATCAAACGTCTATTGCAAAGGCACTCAGGTGGGGCGGCGCCGGGGGTAGGGATGGTGCCCCACCTGAGTATCTGATGAACTTATCTGAGAATCCTGATTTCCCGGGGCAGGGCCAATGCCTGCGAGGAAAATCCGGACATCTGAACCTTTACGCCTGCTGCAAGAGCAGGGATCTTCACGTTTGCCGGCAGCTCATATCTAGCGCCAGCATAAAGTACGTTCTTGTCCTCGCTGCCGTTAGTCGTCGTGGCCGAACTATAAGTTGCTGTCGCAAAGATGGCCGCTGCGGCTAGGGGTACGATAAGAACGCGCATTTCCTCTCCTAAACTGAAAACCCTGTACCTTGTGGTTTCCGGTTCGTCAGGGCGTCTCGGCATGTCGCGTCGCGAAGCAGTTTCTTCGCCGGCTTGTCTCGTCCTGTGAGAAGAACGCTATTGCGCTGCACATCAACAATCAAATTACAAAAAAATAATGTTTGGCTTACAAACCATGATGCCGGCGCTCGAATGGGCGGAGCAGATACCTCCCGCTTGGCTTGCAGCCAGCGATTGTTGTTGAACCGCCGCATCGCGTTTTCTACCCACCTCAAGATGTGCAAGCCTTTGCTTTTTCTAAAAAAGCAGCTGTTTTTCTACTTGAGCTGAAGTCTCGTTTGCCTGACTAGGGCCATGGCGATTGCCTGTTTTGGCGGCTCAAAAGGCGACCTATAGCGCCGATATGCATAGCTTGATCTCGGTGGCCGCTTCACGAAGTTGTGATCGAAGGGAGAGCGTTGTAATCACCTGGAAAGGACTGTGAATACCGTGTGTGCCTGTCGGGTCAGCGTGGCAATGCCGATCATTCCTGTTTATATGAGATGAGCCAGAGGTAGCCATGCGATTTTCCAATACGTTTCTCGACGAGATTCGCGACCGCGTTTTGATTTCAGACGTGATCGGTCGTCGTGTGACCTGGGACCGGCGCAAGACCAATGTGCCGCGCGGGGATTATTGGGCTTGTTGCCCGTTTCATGGCGAGAAATCTCCGAGTTTCCACTGCGAGGATCGCAAGGGCCGCTATCACTGCTTTGGCTGTGGGGTGACGGGCGACCATTTTCGTTTTCTTACCGAGCTGGAAGGCTTGAGCTTCCCTGAGGCTGTGCAGCAGATTGCCGACATGGCTGGCGTGCCCATGCCGGTCGCTGACCCCATGGAGGCGAAAAGGGAGAAGGAAAGGACCTCGCTGCTCGATGTCATGGAGATGGCGACTCAGTTCTTTCAGGACCAGCTGCAGACGGCCAACGGTGCGCGCGCCCGTGCTTATCTACGCGACCGTGGATTGACCGGGCGCACGATAGAAACCTTTCGGCTGGGATATTCCCCCGATAGCCGCAATGCGCTGAAGGAGCATCTCGCAAGCAAAGGCGTGCTGAAAGAGCAGATCGAAGCTTGCGGCCTCGTCGTGCATGAGAACGTGCCCGTCTCCTACGATCGTTTTCGCGATCGCATCATGTTTCCCATTCTCTCATCGCGCGAGAAGGTGATCGCCTTTGGTGGGCGCGCCATGGCATCGGACGCGCCGGCGAAGTATCTCAATTCCAACGAGACCGAGCTCTTCCATAAGGGCAACGTGCTTTATAATTTCACCCGGGCGCGCCGCGCCGCTCAGGGCGCCGATGGTGCGGGAACCATCATTGCCGTCGAAGGCTATATGGACGTCATCGCCCTGCATCAGGCCGGGGTGGAGAATGCGGTCGCGCCGCTCGGCACGGCGCTCACGGAAAATCAGCTCGATCTTCTCTGGAAGATGACGCCGGAGCCCATGCTTTGTTTCGATGGTGACGGCGCGGGCATTCGCGCCGCCAATCGCGCCGCCGATCTGGCGTTGCCGCATATCAAGCCGGGACGAACCGTCCGCTTCGCGCTACTGCCCGACGGCAAGGATCCGGACGATCTCGTGCGCCACGACGGTCGAGCGCCGTTCGACAAGGTGTTGGCGCAGGCAAAGCCGCTCGCCGATCTGATCTGGGCTAGGGAGGCTGCCAGCGGCACCTTCGAAACCCCGGAGGCGCGGGCCGAACTTGAAGCGCGGCTTCGGCGCATCGTGTCCGTCATCGTCGACGAGGATGTTCGGCGCCACTATCAACAGAGCATGCGCGAGCGGCTGAACGGGCTTTTCCAGCCACAATTCCAGCGCGGAGGCAATCAGCAGGCGCGCGGCTTTTCCCGTGATGGCAACGGTCGCGCCTTTGGTGGCCGCGGCGGGCAGGGACGCGACCGGGCGGCGGTCAGCACGACGGCGTCCGATCGCCTGACACGCTCGGCGATGATCAAGGGACATCAGGATATTCCGAGCCTGCGCGAAAGCGTTTTGGCGCTGACCATCGTCAATCATCCGTTGTTGCTGCAGGACGAGTATGACGAGATCGCCGCGATCGATTACGAAAGCCGCGAGTTGCAGCGCCTCTGGTCGGCTGTGCTTGGGATAGCTGCTGCGATGGTGGGGCCACAGCTCACCCGTGAGCGGCTGGTCGAACAGCTGGAAGAGCAGGATTTCGGCGCGCTGCTGAAGAACCTCGAGCAGCAGGTTCGCAATGCCCGGCTTTGGACGGCAACCGAGCAAGCCGCGATGGAGGATGCTCGCGAAGGCTATCGTCAGGCGCTTGCGCTTCACAAGCGCTCCAAGGCCCTTCGGTGGCACAAGATCGAGTTGCAGGGCGCGATTGCCGAGGCGACGGAAGATGGCGACGGCGAGCTTATCGAGCAATTGATGCGTGCCTTGCAGGAAGTACAGCTGGAAGCGGTGCGGCTCGAAAACCAGGAGGCGATCATCGATGGCTTTGGCGTTCTTTCCGGGCGCGTCAAAAACGTTGCAGGAAAGTAGGAAGTGAATGTCACAGCCGGATAGACTGGATCCGCGATTTTCCGCTGATGAGGCACTGTTCGGGCAAACCGTCGGCGGGGTTGCGCCGCTCGATGTGCTGAAGCGCGTCTATGGCTATTCGGCATTTCGCGGCAAGCAGCAGCAGGTGGTCGAGCACGTTGTTTCGGGTGGCGATGCCGTGGTGCTGTTTCCGACAGGGGCGGGCAAATCGCTGTGTTTCCAGATCCCGGCGCTTTGCCGTGACGGTATTGGTATTGTCGTTTCGCCATTGATCGCGCTGATGCGGGATCAGGTGGAGGCGATGAAGCAGCTGGGCATACGTGCTGCGGCATTGAACTCATCGCTGTCGCGTGAGGAGGCCAGCGAGATCTATCGCGCCGTTTCCAACGGCACGCTCGATATGCTCTATGTCACGCCCGAGCGCATCCTGACCGACGGCTTCCAGCAGATGATCGCCAGGGCGAAGATTGCGCTCTTTGCAATCGACGAAGCGCATTGCGTCTCGCAATGGGGGCATGATTTCAGGCCGGAGTATCGGGATCTCGGCAAGCTTGCCGAGTTTTTTCCCGGCGTGCCGCGCATTGCCCTGACGGCGACCGCCGACCCTCACACCCGCGACGATATCATCGAGCGGCTGGCTCTCGACGATGCCAAGGTCTTCACCACCAGCTTCGACCGGCCGAATATCGCCTACGAGATTGTGGAGCGCGATCAGCCACGCCAGCAGTTACTGCGTTTTCTCGACGGTCACCGCGGCGATAGCGGCATCGTCTATTGTCTCTCCCGCGCCAAGGTCGAAGACACGGCCGAGTGGCTGAACGGGCAGGGCGTCCGCGCGCTCGCCTATCACGCCGGCATGGATCGGGCGCTGCGCGACGCCAATCAGGATGCTTTCCTGAAAGAGGAGGACCTGTGCCTGGTGGCGACCGTCGCCTTCGGCATGGGTATCGACAAGCCGAATGTACGCTATGTTGCCCATCTCGATCTGCCGGGCTCGGTGGAAGCCTACTATCAGGAAACGGGCCGCGCGGGGCGTGACGGCTTACCGTCCGAAGTCTGGATGGCTTACGGCATGGCGGATGTCATCCAACGGCGGCGGATGATCGATGAGGGCGGTGCATCAGACGAAATCAAGCGTGTTGAGCGGGCCAAGCTCAATGCGCTGCTTGCCATCTGCGAAACGGCGGGATGCCGGCGACAGGCCATTCTCGCGCATTTCGGCGAGGGGCATAGCGGCGGCTGCGGCAATTGCGATACCTGCCTGAAACCTGTCGAGACCTGGGATGGCACGGAGGCGGCGATCAAGGCGCTGGCCGCGGTTTACCGCACCGGCGAGCGTTTCGGCACCGGCCATGTCATCGATGTCCTGGTCGGTACGATCAATGAGAAGACGCAGCGGTTCGGTCATGCCGACATGCCCGTCTTCGGTGCCGGTAAGGACATTTCTGCCCGCAGTTGGCAGTCGATCTTCCGGCAGCTGCTCGCGAGCGGGTTGCTCAGCGTCGATCACACCGCCTTCGGTGCCATGAAGCTTGAAGAAGAGGCGAGGGCTGTTTTCAAGCGCGAACGACAGGTCTTCTTTCGCAAGGACCGGCCGGAAACAGGACGTCGCGGCAAGAAGGCCGGCCGGTCGGAACGGCAGGCCCATGGTCTTTCCGGCGAGGCGCAAGTCCTGTTCGACGCGCTGCGCGCCGAGCGTACGAGGATCGCCAAGGAATTGGGCGTGCCGCCCTATGTCGTTTTCCCTGACACGACACTGATTGCCTTCGCGACGGAGCGGCCGAAAAATCACAAGGCTCTTCTCGGAATTTCAGGCGTCGGCCAGTCGAAGCTCGAGCGCTATGGCGATGCGTTTCTTGCGGTGATTTCGAATTTCACCGGCCGGTGACATTGGGCGCAAGGATCTGAAAAAAAACTTCGAATTTTTGGTTACATGCGCACGGTCATCCCGCCGTCGACGGTCAGGACATGGCCGTTGACGAAGGATGCAGCGTCGCTGGCAAGGAAGAGTGCGGCACCGGCAATCTCGTCCGGTCGCCCCCACCGTTGAACCGGAATGCGTTGACGCACGAAAGGCGTCAGTTCTTCATTCGCAGCCATCGCGGCGTTCGTTTCCGTCGCAAACCAGCCCGGGGCGATCGCATTGCTTGTGATGCCAAAGGGGCCGAACTCCACCGCCATGCCTCGTACGAGGCCGGTCAGCCCCTGCTTGGCGGCGGGGTAGACGCAATCTCCGGGCATGACGACCTGGCCGCTGATCGATGTCACCGAAATCAGTCGTCCGTAGTTGTGCTGCTTCATCAAGCGCGCGGCATCGCGCGAAAGCATGATCGAGGCCGCGAGGTCCGTATTGAGTAGAGCGAGGATCGCTTCGTCGTCGAAGTCCGCGAGCGGGCGTCTGTCGCGGGCTCCGACATTGTTCACCAATATATCCAGCCGACGGTGGTTTCTCTCGATATCCGCCATGGTCGCTCGTTGTGCCTCCCGGTCGGCTATATCGAAGGCAGCGGCTTCTGCAGAGCAGCCCCGCGCTTGAATTGTCTGGACCGCCGCCTGCAACGTTGCCGCCGTCCGCCCGTTGATAATGACGTGAGCGCCCGCATCGGCCAGTGCCTGGGCCATCTCGAATCCCAATCCGCGCCCGCCGCCGGTAACCAGGGCAATACGCCCTTTCAGGGAGAATCTCTCGAATATGCTCATGATATTCCTATCATAGGTGCAGGTGACCGTCGTGTTTTCACGATAATGGACTCAGTCAAGTAATTTTTGCAATAGCGGTGGGCGTAAATGGCACAAATGTGCCGTTGAGACGTCCCGTTGGCGGTGGTAATCGAACTGTGTGGGGGCATGTCGCGGCAGCGTCATGGCTCGATGCATTTTTGCCGCTGATGAATGCGGCGGCTGTGCTAATCCTGTGATATCTCTCGGCCTGTTTCCGCCATGATCAGTAACGGAATGCGACAATGACCTCAGAATTTCTATCGCACCTGCGCAACGAGCTTGCCGGCTTGAAAGAAGCCGGTCTCTACAAGTCCGAGCGTGTCATCACCTCCAAGCAGGCCGGCGAAATCGCTGTGGCCGGTGGAGCGCGCGTGCTCAATTTCTGTGCCAACAACTATCTTGGCCTGGCCGACAATGAGGAACTCGCTGACGCCGGGAAAAAGGCGCTTGACCGTTATGGCTACGGCATGGCCTCCGTCCGGTTCATCTGCGGCACACAGGAAGAGCACAAGCAGCTCGAGGCGCGGATCTCGTCCTTCCTCGGCATGGAAGATACCATCCTTTACTCCTCCTGCTTCGATGCCAATGGCGGGTTGTTCGAGACGCTGCTCTCCGAGGAGGACGCGATCATTTCGGATGCGCTCAACCATGCTTCGATCATCGACGGGGTGCGGCTCTCGAAGGCCAAGCGTTTCCGCTATGCCAACAATGACATGGCGGCTTTGGAAGAGGAATTGAAGAAGGCCGAAGGCAGCCGTTTCAAGCTGATCGCGACCGATGGCGTCTTTTCCATGGACGGCATCATCGCCAATCTCAGCGGCGTTTGCGATCTGGCCGAAAAATATGGCGCCATGGTCATGGTGGATGATAGCCATGCCGTCGGTTTCGTCGGAAAGAATGGCCGCGGCTCGGCGGAGCATTGTGGCGTCGAAGGCAGGATCGACATCATCACCGGCACGCTCGGCAAGGCGCTCGGCGGCGCTTCCGGCGGCTATACCTCGGCCAAGGGCGAGGTTGTCGATTGGCTGCGGCAACGCTCGCGGCCCTATCTCTTCTCCAATACGCTGGCACCGGTCATCGCGGCTGCGTCGCTGAAGGTGTTCGACCTGATCGAGAATGGCGCGGAGCTGCGGGCACGACTTAAGGGCAATGCCGAGCTTTTCCGCAGCGAGATGACCAAGCTCGGCTTCACGCTCGCCGGCGCCGATCACCCGATCATTCCGGTGATGCTGGGTGACGCAAAGCTCGCGCAGGATATGGCTGCATTGATGCTGAAGAAAGGCGTCTACGTCATCGGCTTCTCTTTCCCTGTCGTGCCCAAGGGGCAAGCGCGTATCCGCACGCAGATGTCGGCCGCCCATTCGAAGGCCGACGTCGAAAAGGCGATTGCGGCCTTCGCGGAAGCCGGAAAAGAACTTGGAATTATTTGAGTTGGTTGGAGAGAACCGATCATGTCGAACATGATGAAAGCGTTGGTCAAAGCCAAGCCCGAGGTCGGGTTGTGGATGGAGCATGTTCCGGTGCCCGAGGTCGGGCCGAACGATGTCCTGATCCGGGTCAAGAAGTCGGCGATCTGCGGCACGGATGTCCACATTTGGAATTGGGATCAATGGGCGCAGAAGACCATTCCGGTGCCGATGGTGGTTGGCCATGAATTTTGCGGCGAGATTGCCGAAATCGGTTCGGCCGTGACGAAGTACCACGTCGGCGAGCGCGTTTCCGGCGAAGGGCACATCGTCTGCGGCAAATGTCGCAACTGCCGGGCGGGCAGGGGGCACCTCTGCCGCAACACGCTCGGCGTCGGCGTCAATCGTCCCGGCTCCTTCGGCGAGTTCGTCTGCATCCCCGAATCGAACGTTGTGCCGATCCCGGACGACATTCCGGATGAGATTGCCGCGATCTTCGACCCGTTCGGCAACGCCGTGCACACGGCACTTTCCTTCGACCTGGTCGGCGAAGATGTGCTCGTGACCGGTGCCGGGCCGATTGGCATCATGGGAGCCATGGTCGCCAAGCGCTCAGGCGCGCGCAAGGTGGTGATAACAGACATCAATCCGACCCGGCTCGCTCTTGCCCACAAGGTCGGCATTGATCATGTGGTCGACGCCTCGAAGGAGAACCTCGCCGACGTCATGAAGTCCATCGGCATGACAGAGGGCTTCGATGTCGGCTTGGAAATGTCGGGCGCCGCGCCGGCCTTCCGCGACATGATCGACAAGATGAACAACGGCGGCAAGATCGCCATTCTCGGCATCGCGCCGGCCGGCTTCGAAATCGACTGGAACAAGGTCATCTTCAAGATGCTGAACCTGAAGGGCATTTATGGCCGCGAGATGTTCGAGACCTGGTACAAGATGATTGCCTTCGTCCAGGGCGGTCTCGATGTCTCTCCGCTGATCACGCATCGCATCGGCATCGACGATTTTCGTGATGGCTTCGAGGCCATGCGTTCAGGCAATTCCGGCAAGGTCGTCATGGATTGGAACTGATCCGAATTGTCGCTTTAGGGCATCGGTGATGCATGCCGATGCCCTAAACGCACAGGTTTCTTTAGGATGCTCTTGTCATCGCGTGGGGACTTCCTAAATACGGAAAATAATTGAATATGACGCGCCGAGCCTGTGGATAAGGCTTTTTCGCGCATTTAACGGGCTTTTTTACTGGAAAAGCTTGACGAGAACCAAAATTCTGGGAATCACCGTTTGACTTCGGAAAGAACGGTAAGACTGGATCGAGCGGATCACCTGATACCATGGCCGGAAACCTAGACGCAATCCAGCTTTGTACTCCGGAGCAGGTGATCGTGGTTAATCGGACATTAAAGATCATTCCGTAGGTGTTGGTCGGTGAGTCGAGGCTGGCGCAGGGCGTGCCGGCGCGATTGAAATGTTCTACCGCATGCAAGTTTGCAGCGTCAGGGAAAGCGACGATATAGAGATGGCAACAAAGGTCAAAGAGAACGAAGAAGCTGAAGTCGAGCGCGACGGCACCTCCGACGGCCCACTTCTCGATCTTTCCGATGACGCGGTTAAAAAGATGATCAAGGCCGCGAAGAAGCGCGGCTATGTGACGATGGACGAGCTCAATGCCGTTCTTCCGTCCGAAGAAGTGACATCCGAACAGATCGAAGACACGATGGCCATGCTTTCGGACATGGGCATCAACGTCATCGAGGATGAGGATGTCGAAGAGGCCGGCGCTGCCTCGAACGACGATGACGATGCCGGCGGCGACGATGAGAGCGAAGGCGGCGAACTCGCTCCTTCGACGGGTTCCGCTCTGGCGACCGCCAAGAAGAAAGAGCCGACCGACCGTACGGACGACCCGGTGCGCATGTATCTGCGCGAAATGGGCTCCGTCGAGCTTCTGTCGCGCGAAGGCGAAATCGCGATTGCCAAGCGCATCGAGGCTGGTCGCGAGACCATGATCGGTGGCCTCTGTGAGAGCCCGTTGACGTTCCAGGCGCTGATTATCTGGCGCGACGAACTCAACGAAGGCACCACGCTGCTGCGCGAGATCATCGACCTCGAAACCACTTATTCCGGCCCTGAAGCCAAGGCTGCCCCGCAGTTCCAAAGCCCCGAGAAGATCGAGGCCGACCGCAAGGCTGCCGAGGAAAAGGAAAAGGCTCGTCGTGGCCGCGGTTCTTCCGACGACGACATCACGAATGTCGGCGGTGAAGGCCTGCCGATCGAGGAAGAGGAAGAGGACGAAGACGAGTCCAGCCTCTCGCTCGCTGCGATGGAAGCCGAGCTTCGCCCGCAGGTGATGACGACGCTCGACACGATCGCCGAAACCTACAAGAAGCTGCGCAAGCTGCAGGACCAGCAGGTCGAGCAGCGCCTGTCGGCTTCCGGCACGCTGTCTTCGGCACAGGAGCGCCGTTACAAGGAACTCAAGGATGAGCTGGTCAAGTCGGTCAAGTCTCTATCGCTGAACCAGAACCGCATCGACGCTCTCGTCGAGCAGCTCTATGACATCAACAAGCGCCTCGTGCAGAACGAAGGCCGCCTGCTGCGTCTTGCCGAATCCTACGGCGTCAAGCGCGACAGCTTCCTGGAACAGTATCAGGGCGCCGAGCTCGATCCGAACTGGATGAAGTCGATCGGCAATCTGGCCGCTCGCGGCTGGAAGGAATTCGCCAAGAGCGAAAACACCACGATCCGCGACATCCGCCAGGAAATCCAGAACCTTGCGACCGAAACTGGCATTTCGATCTCGGAATTCCGCCGCATCGTTCACATGGTTCAGAAGGGCGAGCGCGAAGCGCGTATCGCCAAGAAGGAAATGGTCGAAGCCAACCTGCGCCTCGTCATCTCCATCGCCAAGAAGTACACGAACCGTGGCCTGCAGTTCCTCGACCTCATTCAGGAAGGCAATATCGGCCTGATGAAGGCGGTCGATAAGTTCGAATATCGCCGCGGCTACAAATTCTCGACCTACGCCACCTGGTGGATTCGTCAGGCGATCACCCGTTCGATCGCCGACCAGGCCCGCACGATCCGCATTCCGGTGCATATGATCGAAACGATCAACAAGATCGTTCGTACCTCGCGCCAGATGCTGCACGAAATCGGCCGCGAGCCGACGCCGGAAGAGCTGGCCGAGAAGCTTGCCATGCCGCTCGAAAAGGTGCGCAAGGTGTTGAAGATCGCCAAGGAGCCGATCTCGCTCGAAACCCCGGTGGGTGACGAAGAGGATTCGCATCTCGGTGACTTCATCGAGGACAAGAATGCGCTTCTGCCGATCGACGCTGCCATTCAGGCGAACCTGCGCGAGACGACGACCCGCGTTCTGGCGTCGCTGACGCCGCGCGAAGAGCGCGTGCTGCGCATGCGCTTCGGCATCGGCATGAACACCGATCATACGCTCGAAGAAGTGGGCCAACAGTTCTCGGTTACGCGCGAACGTATCCGTCAGATCGAGGCCAAGGCGCTGCGTAAGCTCAAGCATCCGAGCCGCAGCCGCAAGCTCCGGAGCTTCCTCGACAGCTGACATCCGCCGCAAGCCGGCAATGTCACGAAATCGAACCCGGTTTGCGAAAGCGAGCCGGGTTTTCTTTTGGAATCAAATCCGAAGTGAGGTTTTGGCCATGGCAGGCAAACCACAGGCTTTCGAACTATCTTTGCCATCTCGGCTGCGGGATTTGCTGGCTGGATACGAATGGCGGCAGGATGCGCTCGGCTGCTCGTCGGCGCAGGTCTTCCGGATGGAGGCGGTCGGTCGTGCGCCCATGTACCTCAAGACCGAACTTATCGATCCTCTGGGCGAATTGCCGAGAGAGGTTGCGAGGCTGCGCTGGCTTGCCGAGCAGAAGCTTGCCTGCCCACAGGTCATCGTCCATGAGAGGGACGAAGAGCGCGAATGGCTGCTGATGAGTGCGCTCCCAGGCTCCGACCTCGCCAGCGACGAGCTGACGTCGCCGATCGAGCGTGTGCATCTTCTGGCGTATGCGTTGCGGCGCTTGCACGCACTCGACATCGCGAACTGCCCCTTCGATCACCGCTTGGACCACAAGCTTGTCGAGGCAAAGGCACATCTGCTTGCCGGTCATGTTGATGAGGACGACTTCGACGAGGAGAGGCTGGGGCAATCCGCACAGGATCTTTTCCGCGAGCTCGAAGAGCGTCGGCCGGGAACAGAGGATTTCGTCGTTACCCATGGCGACGCCTGCCTGCCGAATTTCATGGCCGATGGCGGCAAGTTCAGCGGCTACATCGATTGCGGGCGCCTCGGCATCGCTGATCGCCACCAGGATATTGCGCTGGCTTGCCGCAGTATCCAAGAAGACTTCGGGAAAGATCTGCTGACAGAGTTTCTGAAGGTCTACGGCGATTTTGAGCCGCAGGCGGAAAAGATGGCCTACTATCAGTTGCTGGACGAATTCTTCTAACCGTGGATGCGCTCGTTTTCGTATCGTAAGATCACGCAGGTTTGTTTTTGCGGCATTGCGGATCGTGCCGAGGCCTGACAAGTTCGATTTCGACGATGGCCCTTTCGCGGCGTGTTGTCGGATACCATATGTCAGCGATCTGAAAGTCTGCTGATCTGTCTGCCATTAGGGATCGAATGAATCGATGCGCCATGTTCTCTTGATTGCTTTTACCGCGCGAGCCATCTGCTGAACGATGGAGAAGGTTGCGGAAAAACGGGATAAGGAGATGCGGCCGGGCTTTGTCCTGTCGATCGTCCTGCACGTCCTGTTTGTCGCGATTTTCCTGTTGCCGCTGCTGCCGGCGCCACCTCAGGCAAAGTCCGAAGATAGCGTCAATGTAGAGCTCGTTCCCCAGCAAGAGGAAAAGCAGGAAGTCGCGACGAAGGCGAACGAGAAGCCGGATCAGCCCCCCAAGCCTACGCAAAAACCTGACGAGAAGCCGGCCCAGCAGACGGCAGAAAACAAGGACGAACCGCAGCAGCCTGAGGGAAAGAAATCGGACGAGCAGCCGCCAAAACAAGCCGATCCGAAGGGCAAGGAGGCGGCAGAAAAGCCTGCGGCCAAATCGGCTGAGGCCAAGGCCGATAAGCCTGACGAACAGGCGGAGAAGCCCGCTCCCAAGGCCGATGACGCCAGTGCCGATAAACCTGTTGAGAAGGCCGGGCAGCAGCCTTCTGCGACGGAAACGCCTCTTCCAGATATGAAGGGCGATCAGAAAGACGCGACGACCACGCAGCAGGCCGAGGCTCAATCGACCGATACGCCGCCAACGCCACCGAACGATGCGGCGGCCGAACAACAGGCTGAAGCGCAGGCAGCCGCTGCCGCGCAAGCCCAGGCCGAAGCGCAGGCGGCAAAGCAGGCGCAGGCGGCGCAACAGCAGGCCGATGCCAAAGATCAGCAAGAGAATGCGGCTACGCCGCCCGCAAGCGACGCCACGGCCAAAACTTCCTCCTCGGCGCCGGATGTCCTGACGACTAATGAGCCCTCGGATTCGCAGGTGCAGCAACCACAGGCACCGTCGACCGATCAGAATAATCCGCAGGCGCTACAGACGGCACAGGCGCCCACAGCCGATCCGCAGCAATCTGCCGCCGAGCCGCCCAAGGATCAGGCAATCGCACCGCAGATCGCTGTTCCGGCAGTAAAGCCGTCGCCAGCACCGCAAAGCTCTCAGAGTCAATCTGCTTCGAGCAATCAAGGCGGTTCGGCGGGCGGCATGGCGTTGGTCACCGAGCCGCAACCGCCTAAATCACTTGCGCCGAAAAGGGCCATCCAGGCCAAGAAGCTCTATTCAGGTGCCGAGATGGCAAGATTATCGAAGAGCGAATACGACGCTTGGAAGAAGCTGTCGCGACGTCAGCGAGTGGCGTATCTTTGCAACTCCGAGGAAAAGCTCCAATACCGCGCCGATTTGCGGGCGGTCGGCTACGTAAACTCCGCGCTCTCGCCAGCGATGGTTTCTGATGCCAGTCTCTTTGGCGATGGCGTCGCCGTGCAGACCCCCAACGGCTGGCAGAGAGTGGCATTCACTTGCGAAGTGGATAGCGATGCCCTGAAGGTCACGGCCTTTTCCTATACGGTCAGAGGACATGTTTCCCCTAGCCAGCTGGACAAATTGGGCTTCGTTGGAAACTGACGCCGAATGTTCGCCCGCTGAAACAATAGTTTATTGTTAGCCCCAATCGAAATTCGGATCGTTTCATCATACAATTGCCTGCATCTCACTGATTCAGTGTCCTCCCATCGCACATTCTCAAGATTCCGATGTCCTCGATTACAGCCGATTCCAGTTCCGCGGCCGCTGGCCGCTCCGCTTTGCGTGGTGTTCTCGTGGCATTCTCGGCCTATGCCGTGTTTGCCTTCAGCGATGCCTCGATCAAGATTCTGCATGGCGTGGTTCCCTCCTACCAGGTTGCCTTCATCGGAGCGTTGTTCGGCTTTGCGGCGGTGCCCTTCCTGAAGAGGCGGGAGGATGCCTGGCTCGACATGGTGAAGACGTCGAACCGACCCATGTGGCTGCTGCGCTTCATTTGCGGCGCGATCGGAGCGATCTGCTCCGTCATCGCCTTCACCAAGCTGCCGATGGCGGAAGCCTTTTCGCTACTGTTCCTGCTGCCGTCTTTCGTGACGATCCTCTCGGTGATCTTTCTCAAGGAGGATGTGCGTTGGCAGCGCTGGACAGCGGTCATTCTCGGTTTCGTCGGCGTGCTGATCGTTTTGCGTCCCGGCTTTCGCGAACTCTCTGTCGGCCATTTCTGCGCGGCGGTTGGCGGCCTTGCCGCTGCAATTTCGATCGTCATCAACCGCGCGCTTGGTTCGAAGGAAAAGCGCATTTCGCTCTATGGCGCTGGCCTCTTCGGCACGCTTATTGTCAGCGGCTTCCTGATGATTTCGGAGGTCACGCCGCCGACTGCGACGCAATGGATCTTTCTGGCGAGCTACGGCCTGCTGGGGGCGCTTGGAAACGTGCTGTTGATGAGCGCTGCCCATATGGCTCCGGCAAATCTGGTGGCCCCGCCGCAATATAGCCAAATGCTCTGGGCGATTATCTTCGGCTATCTGCTGTTCAATGACAGTATCGATATGCCCATGGCTTTCGGCATCGTCCTCATCATTTTCTCCGGGTTGCTGACGCTGGCGCGCGAGCGCAAACGTGGCACGCCGTTGCCGACGGCGGTTGCCGGCAATACCCAGGCGGCATTGGCGACGGCACAGGACGATGAGCCGGGAGTATCGGAGCGATAATGCGGCCCGTGCTGCGCAGGATCGAGATTGCCAGCAATAAGGTCACCACGCTAAGCTTTGCGTGCATCCTCGAGTAGGGATGTTGTCTCGTTGAGGAAGCGATGCGGATGAGATCCGTCCAATTCAGGATATTCCGCACTCCACTTGTCGGCGTCGAGGCCGTCAGGGCGGAAACGGGTCATAGCTTTCCCAAGCATACGCATGATCAGTTTGGCATAGGCCTCATCGAGGCCGGTGCCCAGGCGTCGCTTAGCGGGCGAGGCATGGTGCGGGCAGAGGCCGGCGATATCATCAGCGTCAATCCAAACGAGGTGCATGACGGCATGCCTGTTGGCGACAGCAGGGCTTGGTCGATGCTCTACTTCGAGCCGCGCGTCATTGCCGAGCTCCTGCGCGATATAGGCGAGGGAAGGATGGGCGAGCTCGAGTTTCCCTCTCCCGTCATTCGCAACACCGAATTGGTTATGAAGTTCAGGGCGTTGTTTCCGCTCCTGATCGGCAAATCGGCACCGCAGGATAGCTTGTTGCGGGACGGATTGCTGCTGTCGCTCATTGCTGAGGTAATGAGCGAGGGGAGGCCGGGTTCGCGCGACGTCGCCATTCCCGCAGCCATCAGTCGCGCCCGCCAATTGATTGACGACGATCCTGCCGCGCCGTTCACGCTTGCCGAGCTCGCCGATGTCTGCGGGCTCAGCCATTTCCAGTTCCTGCGCGCCTTCAGTAAGGCGACCGGCCTCACGCCGCACGCTTATCTGCTGCAACGTCGTATCCACGAGGCGCGACGGTTGATCGCGGTTGGTACGCCGTTGGCGGAAGCGGCCTTTGCCTGTGGCTTTGCCGATCAAAGCCACATGACGCGGCTCTTCGTGCGCAACTTCGGCCTCTCACCGGGCGCCTATGCGGCAGCCTGCTGACGCATCTGCAATTTCATTCAAGACCGCGCGATGGTGACGGGGTTTTCTGCGGCGCCAATCGAGACTGCAGAAGGAGAGGTCATGTATTTCCGTCATTCGAACGAGATGTGGAGCACGTTTCCGGAGCTGGTTCCCGGCGTGCTGCTCGCTGAAGGCATCACGGCCGATGCGAGCGTTGAGGATCGCATCGCTTCTTATCATGCCACAGCCGCTGAGCGGCTCTCGCGATGCTCTGAGGGTGAGATGCCGGAAATTCAGGCCTGGCGGCGTGCTTTTTCGAAAATGGGGATGAAGCCCACGCAATATCGCTGCGCTTCCGAGGCTTTGCTGCGTCGTTTTCGTCAGGAAGGATCGTTGCCGCAGTTGCATCCGCTCGTCGATCTCTGCAACGCCATCTCCATTGCATTCGCCATTCCGGTGGCTGTTTTCGACCTTGAAAAGGTCTCCGGCGACCTTGAGGTGTGCCACGCGCATGGCAGCGAGTCCTATTTGACCTTTTCCGGCGAGACGGAGCACCCGGAACCCCGCGAGGTCATCTTCGCCGATACTGCCGGACAAGCGCATGCCCGGCGCTGGACGAACCGGCAAAGTGGCCTTTCCGCAGTCTATCAGAAGACGCGATCCGTGTTGATCGTGGCCGAAGCCTTGCATGCTTCTGCAAGCCGCGATGTGCCACGCCTGATTGATTCGCTTGCGGATGAGCTTGCTTCCGTCTGGTCGCTGCAGACCAGGCGAGGGGTTCTCAGTCCTTCGGCGTCGCGATTTGATCTTCCAGCTGCTGGAAATGCTGGAGCACGACAATATCGAGGCTGACGAGCAACTGGGGCGGTCTCTGCTACCTCAGTCGATCTGCCTTGTCATCGCTGTTACCGACATCCCGAAGCAAATGAAGGCTGGCCGCTTGGAGTGTGTCGCGCCGTTCATTCACTCGTCTCGAAGCCTTCCGCATATGACCGCGCCGGGGGATTAATCGAGCCAAGTTGCCGAAGAGCCACCGTATCCAGCTATTTCCATGATCTATTCTCATCTGTCTCGAACCTCGCGATCTCCCGAAATAGACAGATGCCTATGAAATTTAGGCATGTATAATGAAGCTTCCGGCAATCAAACATGCGGGATTTTCATGGGAAGGCGGCCGCTACCACCTCTATCAGTGCTACAGGCATTTTGCGCCATCGTCGAAACCGGCGGCTTTGGCCGTGCAGCTGAGCGGGTCGGTCAGACGCAGACCGCCGTCAGCCATCAGCTCGCGCAGTTGGAAGGGTGGATTGGAGGTCGGCTATTCGATCGAGGCCGACATGGAGCCAGATTGACCCCATTAGGGGCACGCCTGCATCCAGCAATTGTCGAGACGCTTTCCGAACTGGAGACAGCGTTACATGAGGCGCGCGCAAGCGTTTCGGTCCGAAGCGTCTCGATCTCCGTTTCCCCTGAGTTTTCTGGCCAATGGCTGGCATCCCGATTGCCGGATTTCTGCAAGCGACATCCCGATATCGAGTTGAAGATAGCCGTTGGCTATCAGCGTCCGGAGTTTCATCCTGCTGGTCTCGACATGGCGATCTGGCTCGGCCGGGCCGAGGTGGGACTGATCCATGAGGAACTGCTGACGGATGAGGAGTTCGTGGTCAGCTCACCTGCGCTGTCGAGGCAGCTGCCCCAACGCTACGCCATAAGGGCAGCGCCCCTGCTGCGCTATGCCGGCATGCAACATACGATACTGGATTGGCAACGCTGGTATGAGCAGATCATTGGCGAAAGAAGCGAGATGGATCCGCCCTTCGATATCGTGCAGGCAGTGGAGAGCGGCCAGCTATTTGCAACTTTCGCCGACATGCTTGAGGCGTGCCGCAATGGCCAAGGCTTTGCGCTGGTTCGCAGCTCGCTGGTCGCAAGTGATATCGCCGAGAACCGGCTGGTGCGCTGCTTTGTCGAGGCCCAGCCGGCTGCCGTGAGCTACAATCTGCTTTATCCGCCAAATGCACTGCAAAATCCGTCCGCCAGCCTATTTCGCAACTGGCTGCTCTCGCAAGCCCGCGCATCGAATTGATGCGCTTGTCAATTGCACAGTCTTATCAGACCCGCTTCGGTGGGTGTGAAGCCGATGCGACGGTAGAAATGGGTAAGGCGAGGTTCGAAGTCGACGTGAAGCCACTCCGCACCGCGGTCGCGCGCCAGGATCTTCGCCCTTTCGACCAGGCCGGTTGCGATGCCTTGTCTTCGAAAGACTGGATCCACGCAGGTATCGAGAATGAAAGCGTGAATGCCGCCATCCCAGGCGATGTTGACGAAACCGACGAGTGTCGATCCGGAAAATGCGCCGACATGGGCGAGGCTTCGCGACAGGATCGTGGAGAAGTCGCGTGGGGCGGATGCATTCCAGGCGCGCGCCCAGAGCGCGTTTAAGGCTTGGTTCCCCGGATTCGGATCGTCCCTGTATTCAATTTGCATAAGCGCTCCCGCAGGCAGCCACGGCGCTGCTCCATTATGTCTGTGCCGATCCGCCCAACGCAGAAAAATTTCGTGTCATATGTCGGATATCGCTTTGTCCGAGCGTCCTTGGAAAGCCATTGTGTGGAACCGAGGAGATGGAAAATGGCTTATGTAGATGGTTTTATCGTCGCCGTTCCGAAAGACAACATCGAGGCCTATAAAACCCTGGCGCGCAAGGCCGGAATGGTCTGGAGGGAATATGGCGCGCTCAGCTATGTCGAGGCCATAGGCGATGACGTGCCCTATGGCGAACTGACGTCTTTCCCGCGTGCAGTGCAAGCGACGGATGACGAGGTCGTGGTTTTCTCCTGGATCACCTACGAATCGCGGCAAAGCCGGGACGAGATCCTGGCAAAGGTGATGGCCGATCCGCGCCTCAAGGACGAGATGCAGAACATGCCCTTCGATAGCCGACGCATGATCTATGGCGGCTTCGACATCATCGTCGAAACATAGAGCGTCTTTGAATCTACGCATCAGGCTTTGCGAAAATCGATTCCGATTTTCGGGGCGATGCCGCAGGCGACCAGTCGGGCGGTCTTGACAATCCGGCTGCTGCGCCCGAGGTCATGCGGGTCGTCATCCGCATGCTGGGGAAAGCCATGCCGCAATCTGTCGTCACTCTGGCCACCCGCGGCCAGGGGCTTTACGAATTCACCGATCAGGCTGCGCACTTCGTTCGGACTGTGGCAGCGGGCGGCGAGGGGCTTTTGACGGTTTTTGTACGCCACACCTCCTGTTCGCTGCTCATTCAGGAAAATGCCGATCCCGATGTGAAGACTGATCTCAATGCCTTCTTTCGTCGGCTGGTGCCGCCTTCTTCCGATCCGTCCATGCGCTGGATCGTGCATACGACGGAAGGCCCGGACGACATGCCCGCCCATATCAAGGCGGCGCTCACACAGGTGTCGATCGGGATTCCCGTCATGAACGGTCGCCTCGTGCTCGGAACTTGGCAGGGCATTTATCTTTTCGAGCACCGCGACCGGCCACATCGGCGCGAGATCGTCCTGCATCTCTCGGCCTGACTGTTGTAATTCCGGTTGTTAACCAATTGTTAACCCCCATGAATACAATCTGAATGGCCAATTCGCGTTCGGTTCAGCTTTGCCAACCTAACGTGTTCTCAATCCCAAGGCCTTAAGCCGAATAACGGGATTGCAACAATCCGCACTAGGATTCGAAGGAGAAACACCCATGACCAATCTTTTCGCCAAGGCAGGTATTGCAGCCCTCGTCACGCTCGGCGCCATTTCTGCAACCGCTGTTACAGCCTCGGCCAATGATTTTCATCCGGGCATCCAGCAGGCACGTTACGATCATTATCGCGGCCGTTCGTGCTCGCCGGTTCTGGCGGTTCAGAAGGCGCGTGACATGGGCCTGCGCCGTGCTCGCATCGACAACATCACGCCGCGTCGCGTGGTCGTCGAAGGTTTCGGTCGCCGCGGGCCTGACCGGGTGGTTTTCGCCAACGATCGGGGCTGCCCGCTGATCCGCCGCTAATCGCAGCGACTGGATTGCCCATGTTTTCCACATCTATTCGCTAAATCCGAAGCCGTCTCGGCAAGCGAGGCGGCTTCATTTTATCCTGGTGTGCTATTGTCGGCTGTCTGGTTTGATCTTGGCGTTCATTGTAGGTGAATATTGGATGAATGGCCGATTCTGAATGCGTTCAGTTTCTCGCCTTTACCTCTCGGGTACTCGCTCAACGCATCTTGCCGTTATGAGAGAAGCCTTTTGCACTATGGAGAACAGAATGAAACAATTGCTGGCAAAGTTGGGGGTCGCCGCCGCCATCGCAGTCACTGCGCTGTCCGGCACGGCGGATTTTGCTTCCGCCCAGAATTTGGACATCTATGTCGGCCCCGGCCGTCACCGTCCGCCACCGCCGGACTATGACCGTCCGCCGCCGCGCTATGACCGCCGTGGTTACGACCGTCGCGGCTGCGATCCGCGCGATGCGCTGGATGTTGCGCGCAGCTACGGTCTGCGCCGTGCCCGCGTTGTGGACGTGACGCCGCGCCGCGTTATCGTTGATGGCTTCGGTCGCCGTGGTCCGGATACGATGATGTTTGCAAATGTTCGCGGCTGCCCGCTGCTAGGCCGCTAATAAGAATTGCGAGGGCTCAAGGCCCTGCTCTTCGATGTCTGACTTTTCGCCTTATTGGCGGGGGCCGCGGAACCGCCCTTTGCTCGACCTCACGAGGATCTGAGCGAAGGGCGGTTTTGTTTTTTGGAGCAACTTGCTCTTCAAGAGATCCAAGCGCCACTTCAGCCCATGGCCTTCACTCGATCTCGAACGGAAAGCGGCAGCGCAACTTTCCTCGAATCGTTTGGAGCGCATCGTGAGTTTTCAGCCTCGCAATGCGCTCCAGCTCTCGATGCTATGTTTACTGCTGGATCGAGTAGGTGATGCTTACTGACGCGTTGTATTCGTTCTCACCCGTGGCGACCGGGACGGCCTTGTCCATTGGTGCCGACGCGGCCATAGCGCGCATGTAGGGCTGCGGCGGGGCCGCAATACCGCCCTCATGGATCGCAACGACCCGGCCGAGCTTGACGCCGGCAGCATCCGTCAGGGTCTTCGCCTTGGCAGCGGCATCGGCGACTGCCTTCTTGCGAGCTTCTGCAAGGACCGCATCCGGTTTGTCGTTGGTGAACTGGATATCACCGCCCTGGTTGATACCGAGCTTGATCGCCTGATCGAGCAATCCGCCGAGCTTGGTGAGGTCACGTACGCGAATGGTCAGGCCGTTCGTCGCCTGATATCCGTTCAGGACCGGCGGCTGCGTATGGCCGTCCTTGTCATTGGGATAGGTATATTGCGGCTGGATGGAGAAGCCCGAGGTCTGCAGATCGCGCTCGGCGATACCGCTTTCCTTCAGTGTCGCCAGAACAGCGCTCATGGCCTTGTTGTTCTGCTCGAGCGCATCCTGCGCCGTCTTTGCTTGCTGAACGACTGCGAGCGTTACCACGGCCATATCGGGTGCAACCGCCGCATGTCCTTCACCGGTGACCGTGATGACGGCTTCGCGCGGCTTGGCATCTTCGGCGAAGGCGGCGGCCGCAGGCATGAAGAATGTCGTGCTGACAAGGGCGGCAAGAGCAAAATCTCTGGTTTTCGTCAGTAGCATGGTTCGTTCCTTGGTTGATAATCCCTCGGGTTCGCTTTTGCGGATTGATTGTGAAGGTATTACGGCAGTCCCTTGTCGGAAAAGAGAAATTGGGTTAGAGCCAAGTCGGCTTCCGGGGAACCATTGCTTCGGAGTCGCGAGTGCGGGGACTTTTCTCTCGTGCCGGGCCTGTAGCTCAATGGTTAGAGCCGGCGGCTCATAACCGCTTGGTTGGGGGTTCGAGTCCCTCCGGGCCCACCATTTCGTTGTCTTTGGCGAATATCGTCAGAAACCTGCCTTCTTCAAACCTTCGCGATAGAGTTCTTTGTGCCACTGTTCCTTGACGGGAACGAAGGACAGCCATCGGTCGACATCAAAGTCGGGATTGGCCTCACGGACCCTGCGTACGATGGTGCTGGCCTTTTCCTTATCGCCTAGCATTGCCCAGTTCGCCGCGGACAGCCGGTCTGCCAGAATCGGATCGGCCATCTGGTCGATGTAGTCGAGCGAGGCCTGGAACTGGCCGAGTGCGTAGTGAGCTCCGGCGGCCGTCCATATATAGGAATCCGGGTTGATGGGATTGAGCTCCATGGCGTGCCCGATCTTCTGCAATGCCAGATCTGGTCGTGAGAAATGCACAAGCGTGTCGGCATGGTCGGCGATGACGTCGGCATAATGAGGGCTGAGCGCTTCCGCCAGTTCCAGTGCCTCGACGCTTTCGTCGATCGATCCCTGCAACAGCTTGGCGACGCCAAGTTCGCGATAGCCGTCCGCCAGATCATTGCGGACTGCAATGGCTTGGGTTGCGTAAGTCTCTGCCGATTTCAGTAGCTCAATATCTCCACGGGCGGTCAGCAGCCATTCCTTGGAATAGGTGCGGGCGATGGAACTGAGGGCAGGGGCGAAATCGTTGCTTTCGCGGAGAGCAGCTTTCATCTGTTTGCGGGCGCGACGCATGTTTGGCAGCGTCAGGCGGTGAAGATATTGCTGGCCGACCAGATATTGATGATAGGCGGCCGGATTTTTCTCGAAATAGGCACGCGCCATCTCATGACGCTCTACCTGCCCGGCAACCTCGAGAACGATGTGCCGCGAGATATCCCGCTTATTGCGAGCCAGATCCAGCTTGCCGAAGGTGAAGCGCTCGGCCCAGACAACCTCGCTGTTCGGTAAGTGGATGAGCTGCGAAAATAGGGAGAGATCGTCACCAAGCCCGCTCAGCCTCGTGTCGAGAACATAATTGATATCATAGCGTTGGAGGAGCGCGATCTGATTTTCGCTCTGGCGGCTCATTTGCATAGCGGAGTAGGGGGCGATCACCCGCAGGCTGTGTAGGGCGCAAAAGCCGAGCGTGATGTCCTCAATCAGCGAAGATGCCACAATTGCTGCTGCCGCATCGGTACTATCGTTGGCGGGGGGCAACAAGGCTACGCGCGGTATGCGCAAGATGGCTTGCGAGGCAAGGTCAGGTTCCTCGGCCGCTTCATTCATGAGATTGTCCGGAGAGACCGAGGCTACCGAGTGCGGTGATGCCGGTAGTTTTCCGATCCAGGAGGATGCCAGGCCTTTGCGCTGTTCGAACAGATTCTTGAGCTGCTCAAGGCCGCCATCGGCTTCGAATGATTTTAGCAGGAGGTGATGGATGCTTTCATCGCGAGGATCGGCTTCGAACAGAACGAGCGCTGCCTCTTTGGCGAGAGCGACATCCCTTTTTGTTGCGGGAAGCCTCGCAGCCGCGTCCAGCATTTCCTTCAGCAGCGCCAGATGCCGCTTTCTTTCGTTTTCGCGCCAATCGATGAAAATCCGGCTTTGGCAGTTTGCCTTTTCAAGGAACGTCGAGCGCAGATCCTGTGTAAGAGTCGCAAGGTTTTCTAATAGAGGCGCGGTTGCCGCTGCAGCTGCGGACACGATGTCACTCGTCAAGGAGTGATTGACAAGGTGAATATCCATGTCGTCAAAGGCAAGGAACTCGACGCCGAGATCCGTCTGCCTGCTCTTGATGCGGGAGATGAGCTTGCGCAGGTTCGTCAGGGAGTTGGCAATGTCATCCTCGCCCCACAGAAGTCGCGCTATTGCCGCCCGGCTGCTGTATTGCACGTCGATGGCGAGTAGATAGGCAAGTATCAGGAGAGCTTTTTCCGGAAATGCCACGTCCTGTCCCTCTTCGTCGAGAAGAACGAGCTCTCCAAATGTTCTGAGTGAAAATTGCATCGCGCCTTCTATATTTCGTTTCGTGCCTAATTATCCGCCTTCTGGGGAAATTCGTTGGTTTCGGGCAGGCTGAGTCCGATAGGACAGGTAGAATTTATCCCATATTTCTTCCTTAGTGCATGCCTAAATTCAACCTCTGGCTTCGCATGCTTCATTTTAAAAGAAGCTGTTGCATGCGGCTTCAGCTTGGACCGCGAAGTTCGCAAGAATACTGAAAAAGATCCCGATTTTAGTGGCAGACTTGGTTCTGCTTCAACGCCGAGCGTGCGAACGGCGGTATTTCCCACGCTCTGGGCGGCGAGGGGCGCGACACCGGAGCTTGGTAAGCTCTTCTCAAATCATGATTTTTGTCGCGACTGACTGAATGCGCCCGCCGGAGAATTCCAGGACCTATACCTTGGTATAGTTGCACTGCACCATCGCTTGATTGACCCATCCCAGGGGGTGTGACAAGAGGACCCTGCCTGCGCGACACCAAGCAATGGCGGATGAAACAGCAAATTAAGAAGCAAATGGACAGCTACCCTAACCGCTGTCCGGTCGCGGCCCATGCCCGAATCCGGACGGTCATTGCAATAACCTGGAACGCTGCCGGCAATCGTCGGGCAAGCGACGGTAGGGCTTAGTTCGTCCTTTCCGGCTTGCTCGAGGATCTGCCGAGACGCAGACCAAGGAGTGAGCCATGAACAACATCGTTCTTTTCCGCGAACGCAGATTCGCTACCAAATTTTCCTCGGCGAATGCATCGAACATTGTTGCGTTTTCGCCGGCGCCCATTCGGGCTGCCTCCTTTCCACGCCCGCGCCTGATTGCCGTCTGGCACACCAACTCTCGCACCGGGAAGCTGGAATGCTTCTGGACGACTGAAGGAGCTGCCGGCTCCGATGAGGATCACAGTCGCCGGGCGGCCTAGTCTTTTTCTTCAAACAAGCGCCCCGCTGCGTTGCGAATGCAGCGTCAGGCGGGGCGCACATTGGTAACATCCTGGTTTCAAGGGGTTATACATGGTTTTCCTTGCCAATGATCGACGCGAGCGTAGCGCCGTAGCCGCGTTGGCCGGTGCACGTATTCTGCCAAACGGCTACGACCTCGCAGCCTTCGCCTTCATAGCTGCTGCAGCCTACCTGACGCTTCACGGGGTCGGCGAGATGCGTGCGCCGCTCGCCGGCCTCTCCACTGCGTCGATTTCGCTGGATCCGGCCTATCTGCCCGAATATGCGCTGCGCACGACATTGCGCATGATGGCGGCGATCGTCGCTTCGCTCATCTTCACCTTCGTGGTCGCAACGCTTGCCGCGAAGAGCCGCCGTGCCGAAAAGATCATCATTCCGGCTCTCGATATCCTGCAGTCTGTGCCGGTGCTCGGCTTCCTCACCTTCACCGTCACCTTCTTCATGGGCCTTTTCCCCGGAAGCCAGATGGGGGCGGAGTGCGCATCGATCTTTGCCATTTTCACCAGCCAGGCCTGGAACATGGCTTTTTCCTTCTATCAGTCGCTGCGCACGGTTCCGCGCGACCTTGATGAAGTAAGCCGCGGCTTCGGCCTTTCAGCCTGGCAGCGATTCTGGCGGCTGGAAGCACCCTTTGCCGCGCCCGGTCTCGTCTGGAACACGATGATGTCGATGTCCGGCGGCTGGTTTTTCGTGGTCGCTTCGGAGGCAATCACGGTCGGCGATACCACGGTGCAGCTTCCGGGCCTCGGCTCCTGGCTCGCCGTTGCCATCGACAAGCAGGACTTCGTTGCCGTCGGGTGGGCCGTGCTTGCCATGGGGATCGTCATCCTGCTCTACGATCAGCTGCTTTTCCGGCCGATCGTCGCCTGGGCCGACAAGTTCCGTTTCGAGCAGACCGCAGGCCAGCAGAAGCCGCGTTCCTGGGTCTATTCGCTTATTCGGCGCACACGTCTTCTGAAGTATGTGACCGCGCCTTTCGCCAATGTCTGGAATGCGCTGTTTCTGCTGCGGCTGCGCCCCGCGTCGAAGATTGTCACCGCCAAGCAGGGAGAGCGGCAGGTTGTCAGCAGGGTCATCGACTACGTTTGGTTTGCTCTGATTGCTGCTATTGGCGCCTGGAGCATCTGGGACATCGTATCCTACCTCAGCCAGACGCTATCGTGGAGCGATGTATGGATCGCTTTTGCCGGCGGGTTCGTCACGCTCATCCGCGTCGCCGTTCTGATTGCGGTCGCAAGTGTGATCTGGGTTCCGCTCGGTGTCTGGATCGGCCTCCGGCCCGCCGTCGCGGAGCGGGTGCAACCCATCGCGCAGTTCCTGGCTGCGTTTCCGGCGAACGTGCTCTTCCCGGTGGCGGTGATCGCAATCGTCGCGACGGGGGCCAGCCCCAATATCTGGCTATCGCCGCTGATGGTGCTGGGCACGCAATGGTACATCCTCTTCAACGTGATCGCCGGGGCGAGCGCCTTCCCCACCGATCTGCGTGAGGCATCCGCTGTCTACAGGCTGCGTTCCTGGACCTGGTGGCGACGTGCGATCCTGCCGGGGATCTTCCCCTACTACGTCACGGGAGCGCTGACCGCTTCCGGCGGCTCTTGGAACGCAAGCATCGTCGCCGAGCTGGTGAGCTGGGGCGATACGAAGCTCGAAGCGTTTGGGCTGGGGTCCTACATCGCGAAGGCGACGGCGGCCGGAGATTTTCCGCGGGTCATCCTCGGGATCGTCGTCATGTCGATCTTCGTCACACTCTTCAACAGAACGCTCTGGCGGCCGCTCTACGTTTTCGCTGAACGTCGCCTGCGCCTCGACTAGAGGCGGATGATTTTAGGTCCGGTCGACCTAAAATCTGAATCCGCTCTAGAATCAAAGAAGTAGAGCATGATGTCGTCCGAAAACCGCACACACTTTTCGGCATCATGCTCTAATCAAAGATCGGAGAAATGAACATGGAAAACGCTGTCGTCTCCAAGAAGGCCGAAATCGTAAAAGCTGCGCCGCTGGTGCTGGCCAAGCAGGTTTGCCAGACCTACGACAAGGGAAGCTCGGGTTCGCTCGTCGTCCTCGATAATGTCGACCTTCAGCTCTATCCCAATGAAATCGTCGGTCTGCTCGGCCGTTCCGGCTCGGGCAAATCCACGCTGCTGCGCGCCATCGCCGGCCTGATCCGTCCGAGCAAGGGTGAGATCACCTTTGCCGGCCGACCCGTGGCTGGACCCAATTCCGATGTTGCCGTTGTCTTCCAGAGCTTCGCTCTGTTTCCGTGGCTGACGGTTCTGCAGAATGTCGAACTTGGCCTCGAAGCTCAGGGTGTCGCTTCGTCGGAGCGCCGCAAGCGCGCGCTTGCCGCCATCGACCTGATCGGCCTCGACGGCTTCGAAAGTGCCTATCCAAAGGAACTCTCGGGCGGCATGCGTCAGCGTGTCGGCCTTGCCCGTGCGCTCGTCGTTCGCCCGAAGGTTCTGCTGATGGACGAGCCATTTTCCGCACTCGACGTCCTGACCGCCGAAACATTGCGCACCGACCTTCTCGACCTGTGGTGCGAAGGCCGTATGCCGATCGAGTCGGTTCTTATGGTGACGCATAACATCGAGGAAGCTGTCCTCATGTGCGACCGCATTCTGATCTTCGGATCGAATCCCGGTCGTGTCATCGCCGAAATCAAAGTGGATCTGCCGCAGCCGCGCAACCGCCTCGACCCGGCCTTCCGCATGCTGGTCGAAGACATCTATGCGCGCATGACGGTGAGAACGGGGGCTCCATCGCGGGAAGGCCTGTTCCCAGGCACGGGTATTGCCATGGAGTTGCCGCGGGTCTCGACCAACCTGATGTCCGGTCTGATCGAGACGTTGGCCGCAGAGCCCTATCGTGGCCAGGCTGACCTGCCGCCGCTGGCAACCCAGCTGCATCTGGGTATCGACGATCTCTTCCCGGTCGCTGAAACACTGCAGCTTCTGCGTTTCGCCGATCTGGAAGGAGGCGACATCAAGTTGACCGCACCCGGCCTGCGCTTCTCCGACAGCGATGTCGATGAGCGGAAGAAGCTATTCGAGCAGCATCTGGCGACCTATGTACCGCTTGCCGCGCATATTCGTCGCGTGCTCGACGAGCGGCCGACCCACCGCGCGCCGGCGCGGCGGTTCCGCGACGAGCTGGAAGACTACATGTCCGAAGACTACGCCGACACAACCATTAAGGCCGTGACGAACTGGGCTCGCTACGCCGAATACTTCGCCTATGACGAGAATGCGGATCTGTTCACCCTGGAGAACCCGAGTTGAAGCACGCGGTCGGATCGGATGCAGAGGGGTCGCCGCCGACCGAGGTGGCGACCGACCCAATTGAACCCTGGAAATTAATAGGCAGCCAAGGCAGGACCTAGCGCATGGGCTTCCAGCAGATCGCCAACATGGGCGGTCTGCGCTCGCGCGGCCTGTCCGGCTGCGGGATGGATCATCATGCCCAGAGACAACGAAGAACTTGGCCGTTTCCTGGAAGCTCGTAGCAGAAGCAACCGAAACGGAGCCGATGCGCAAAGGTCCCGCCAGCCTCGCGAAAAGCGTGGTGCTCGGACGCGAACCGAACGGGTCAGGGACCGTGTCGGTTTGATGGTCATGCTGGCGTTGCTTTGGGGCGCCCATGCACTCATGCGATCGGCTACGCGTTTGTTTTTTCGCGGTTTTTTGTCTGTGAAGCAAACGCGCCTGCTGCTTCGTTGGGCAGCATGGCTTAACAGAAAGAGCCTTGCAATTCTCCGGCGTCGCCAAGGCCGGCGTCTCCCCAAGCGCGATGCAGGAAATGACAACCATGACCGTGGGGTTTGATCAAATCCGATCCGATCCGATCCCATCCCATCCGGGGCGGCTCTTGGGTCAAGAGCTCCATCGGTTTCGCACGTCAATGGCGACAACACCTTGCCGGCTTGCGGATGAATAGGCCCGTCGCTCCGGCGCGGCCTATGAAGGCTGCGGTTGTTTTCGGATTTGGGCTGAGGCAGTTTGCCATTCGTGCACGCGAGTGCCGAAACCCTGACACAAGGACGACATGCATGAGGCGCGAGTTTCTGAAATATCTTTCCGAGATGCCTGTGCTGTGGTTCGGTATCTCGGTTCTCGCCGGCCTAATTTTTATCGGCGACACCATTACGGATTTGGAAATCGCCTTTGCAGTTCTCTATGTTTCGGTGATCCTGCTGGCGGTTCGCTCGGGGCGAACCGGCGCCATCGCGGTCGTCGGCATTGCCTGTGCCGCCCTCACCATTCTGAGCTATTTTCTAACCCGGCACGGTGCCTCCCAGGCGGGCTTGGTCAACAGTGCCCTGAGTATTGTCGCCATCGGCGCAACGACCTATTTGGCCATCAGGATCGAGACGATCGACGCACGGGCGAGGGAGGCGCAATCCGAACTTGCGCGGATGTCCCGTTTCATGATTGTCGGCGAACTTGGTACCTCCATAGCTCATGAGGTCAGCCAGCCGATCACCGCGATCACGGCAAATGGCAATGCCGCGCTTCGCTGGTTGGCGGCCACACCCGCCGATTACGACGAGGCTCGCAGAGCCATCGAGCGGATAGTGGCGGATGCCGGTCGGGCAGGCGATGTTATCGGTCGCGTTCGCAGGCTTGTTGCGCGATCGTCTCCTTCGCGTGACATGGTCGATCTGGCGGAGGCGATTGACGACGTGCTGGAGCTTGTCCGCAATGAAATCCGGAAAAACCAGATACTGCTTCGAACCGAGCTCGCCAGTGATTTGCCTCTCGTCGCCGGCGATCGTGTGCAGCTTCAGCAGGTGATCCTCAACTTCATTGTGAACGCGATCGAAGCTTTGGCGGATGTCAGCGCCGACGTGCGCGAGTTGCTTGTCAGTGCTGCTGCCGCTGAGAGCAAGATTACGGTCAGTGTACGCGACACGGGTATCGGCATAGCGCCGGCCAGGCTCGATAAGATATTCGAGGCTTTCTACACGACCAAAGCAAACGGTATGGGAATGGGACTTGCCATCAGTCGTTCGATCGTCGAAGCGCATGGCGGCTCCGTGTACGCGGCGCCGAATTTTCCACATGGGACAGTATTCGGCTTCACCCTACCACTGGACGGAAAGGCGAGGGGATAGAGCATGCAGGATCAGCGACCGGCCGTTTATGTGATCGATGACGATCCCTCCGTGCGCGACGGGCTCGACAGCCTTCTGCGCTCCGTTGGCTATGATACGCGCGGCTTTGCCTCGCCAAGGGACTTCCTGCAGCATCCCCGTTCAAGCGGCCCTGCCTGCATCGTCCTCGACGTTCGAATGCCGGATGCAAGCGGTCTCGACTTTCAGGATGAACTGACAAGGGCCGGCTATCTGACGCCGATCATCTTTCTGACCGGCCACGGCGATGTCCCCATGTCTGTGCGAGCCATGAAGGCGGGCGCAGTGGAATTTCTTCTCAAGCCCTTTCGTGAACAGGACCTGCTCGACGCAATTCGGCAGGCTCTGGAGCTGGATCGGGCTCGCCTGCTAAAGCAAGCTGCCACAGTCGACCTTCACGAGCATTTCGCCTCGCTGACGCCGCGCGAGCGCGAGGTGATGGCTCTGGTCGCGCGTGGCCTTTTGAATAAGCAGATTGCCGCGGAGATCGGTCTGAGCGAGATTACCGTGAAGGTTCATCGCGGCCAAGTTATGCGTAAAATGCACGCAGATTCCGTCGCCGATCTCATCAGAATGGCCGACAGCCTCGGACTGGCCGCAGACACGAAGGGCAACGGCAACGTTCCGTGGTCGCGCTAAGCCCGCGCCGTTCTAAGTGCCTCGATTGCCGCTGGCAGGGTATTGCGGCCCGGATTTTCCTCTGCGATCAAGCGGTCGGTGTGGTGAGTGTTCCCTGATGAAATATCATCTGCCAGCGGCCGTCGATCCGCTGCCAGATCGAACTGCGCAAAGCGTGCCGCGGCGGCGTTTTCTCATCGATTGTTCGAATGGTCCGATAGGTCACCAAGATGGCATCGGGCGAGATGGATCGAAAAGCGTAATCGCACGCGATCAAAGGGAGAGAGACTTGCGCCGTCTTTTCTGCGGTCAGGAGCGCGATGAGCTCTTCGCGGTCGTCATATATCGTGCCGGAGCTGCCGAATTCGACAAAGCCTTCAGCAAGCAATTCTGCGACTGCATTCGGAGACTGGCGAATTTCCGAGCGATGCAGCCTCTCCTCAAGCAAACGAATTTCCTCGAATTCTTCCTGGGCGATGTCCATGGCGATTGCCGCCTCCGTGTCTTTCTATTTCGTTATAGTGAGGGGCTCAGGTCTCAGGCCGAGGCTTCGAGGCGTTGCTCCCGCTTCGTCTTATCGGAGCGATTGGAATCGGTTTCCCTGAATTGCTCCAATTCGTCGGCAAAAAACGCGGCGGCGTGTCGCCCGGGGTGGGTTCTATCGTCTTCAATGACTGCAGCGATCCTTCGAAACAATTCGGCTTCGAAATTGTTGGCGATGGCCTGACCGTTTGGTCTCGTCAGGCGTGCGCCGCTCTCCAGGCGGATTGCCGAGACATAGAACTCATCTTCATAGTCGGCGCCGGCCGATGTCAACTCCGCGTACCCATAGAGCAGCAATCCACCTTCCCAGCGATCACAGAGACGAATGCTGAGTTCATCGAATGAATAGTCGCAAGAAAAAGCCACGGTTTGCATCGTCATTGCTCCGTCTCTTTATTCGATGCTCCCGGGAGTTCGGCCGTAGCGGTGTCGATCTCTGCATGCATTGATGGCCTTCTCCTTCGCTATCCACAGCTCCTTCGGGTTTCGCGGGCTTCGCGCAAGCTGTTGAGGGCTTACTCGGGCTCATTCCCTTAGGGACGATTGGCTCTGCAGAGGAGATTGTCATCAAACATAATTCATGTCAACATTATTTATGTTTATTTGCCTCGAAAGAAACACTGAAGGTGTTCCTTGAAGGGTCGCCAGGCCTCTATCGAAGAAGTGGAGATCGGGTGCCCAGCCTGCAGCCGACCGAGCGGCGCATTCCTACTTGCGGGCAATATGTCCACAGATGCGACCTATGATCGTCAGGCGTGCCAGCTCTACCGTGAAAGTCTCTAGTGCCGGATTGTCCGAGATAATCTTGACCTCGCCGGGCTGGCTGAAAGGCACACGCTGCAGGCGCTTGATCTGTGGCTCGGAATAGCCGTCGCTAATGGCGTAGACGGTATCGGTCGTCATCTGGTTCTGCGAGAGGTCGACGATAACTCGGTCGCCGGGCATATAGGTTGGCTGCATCGAGTCACCGATCACTTCCATGATGATGGTGTGGTTCGGTGAGGCCTTTGCCTCATTCCGTAGATAGCCGGTGGGGATAAGCCATTCCGCCACGATCTTGTGCCCGGCAACGTTCCCCGAGCCGACAGGCAGATTGATGACCTCTCCAACTACGCCGCTGCCAGCGCCGAGCTTGACATCCACCTCCGGCGTCGCACCGGCGATCTGCGGCTGCCAATGTTCCCTACTATAGCTGTTTTCTCCGCCGTCCTCGGCAAAACCTTCGTTGTCGAGTTCGTCTGGATCGAAGGATGTGACAATGCGTGCTGCCGTGCGGGCAATCTTATTCGATCCTTCCCCGGTCAGTAGATAGCCGGCGGTCGTCCCGAATTTCTTGGCGTAGCGATTGGCGATTTCGGCGCTGAATTCGTTCTGACCGTTTTCATGGGCGCGATAGGTGGAAAGGCTCACCCCCAGCGCTTCTGCCGCCTTCGTTGCCGATGGATAACTTGCGGCTTCTCGCGCCGCTCTCAGTCGTTCGCCCATTGATCTCTGCATTTTCCGACCTTTGCAAATTTAACGACATAAATCATGTTGACATGAACATCTTTATCAACATAATTGGTGTTTATCAAGCTGCGAGCGATGAATTTCGCTGCGGGGCCGAGCATGGAGGTTTCCTCGATGTTCGGTGGACATTTGAATTTGAAGAGGTGGCGGCATGAGCGTGAGCAGGAGCGGCAGGAGACCAAATCTCCAGGGAAGTGGCTTTGATCATTTCTGGGGTTGTCCGATCTGCGATCGGGCCTTGTCGATTGCCGAGGTCATCGAGCTGCATTGTGAAGGCTGCAATGCGACCGTAAAACCGAGGGAAACCTTCGGCTCCATGCTTGCGCCAGAGCAATCCGGAGAGGAGAGCTTGGTATGATTGTGATGCTTGAAAGCTTCCTCGCATGTCTCGGAGTCGCTCTCTTTTTCGGCCTGATGCTGGCCGAGGTGAGGTCGATCATTTCGAGATTGACATCCATACCGGATGACGAGGACATCGGCGCCCCGGAGGGTGATCAGCGTCATTTTCGCGCGGCTGGAGATCGTGCCAGCCATTCGAAGATGCCGGTACACCAGGCAAAATAGCGTCGCGATAATCGACGTCGCTTCATCAAAAAAATCGAAATCCAACAAGCGGGCCTGGCATTGCCGGCCGGAGGAGTTTGCCATGAATGAATTTCAAATTGGAACCGATGCCGTTGCCGACGGCTATCTCGGCTGGATTCGCAAGGTCCACCGGGCGACGAACGAGATTCTCAGAGATCGGCGAGGCGAGCCGATCGTCTTTGCGACGCAGGATGCTGCAAAGGCGGCCGCAGGGGAAGCGATGGTCGCCTATCTGAATACGCCGATGCTGCGCGACGGTGCGAAAGTCGAGGCGCTCTCCAAAGCAGAAGCTTTTTTCAAGCCAAGATCGACCAGCTCTGCTGCTGCAGCCTCAGGGAACGTGGCGTGACCGGTTCCCGGCAGCAAAGCTAGCAAAGACGTCTGTGAAAGGAGGCGGTTGGGTCAATGAGCAAAGGCAAACTTGATCTTCTTCTCGATGGTCTCGGCATAAAGCTTGTTCCGGTTCATCGTCGGCGCGCGCCGGCCGAGAGCCATGCGCGTGGGACGATGCAGGAAATTCGCGGGCGCTATGGCGATGGTCATCTGGTCTTCGTGCTGCGCTGTATCCGCCAGACCGCCAACAATCGTGATGAACTTTGGTCCGATACGATTGGTGCCGTTTCCGATGTTCTCGCTCAACGCCAGGATTGGGCGCTTCAGCGCCCGGGCGACTTACTTGGCGCCTTCGACGAGATCGCACTTGCTTCACTGCGCGTGGACGCAGTGGCGCGGCGGCCGTGGCCGGTTCGCGCGACGCTGCGGACCTTGCTTTATTGGGAATTGGAGAGACGACTTGATGCACCGACACGCCTTGCGGTTTGATGATCTTTCCGGCAACGCGGCGGAAATCGCCGATTTGAGCCTCATCATCCGTGCTCGCTTTATCGAGGCCGCGGATACGATGGTCCACCTTGATGTTCGCGGTGTCCGGCCGGACAGAATGCGTACGCTCTGGCCGGAGGTTTTGCCCGAGCAGATGGACCATGCGGATGTCCGCGTGCGCTATCGTCCGAGCGCTGCCGCGATCAGCCGAGCGGAAGAGGTACTGCAGGAATGGCTGCGGATCCATGTTCGCGATGAGGAGCGCCGCGTTCTGCTCTCGCGCTGGTCCGTTTGTCTCGCCGCCCCCTTTGTCGCCGGATCTTTTCGGGATTTTTGTGGGCGAACCGGTCGGGTACGGCGTACGGCAGAACGGCGTATCCAAAGCGAATTTCAGAACATAGCCCGCACGCTTCTCGCTGTTTCGCCGATATTGCAGGAGCCCGACTGGTCGCGCATTGCGCCGATGATGCCGAATTCGGCTGGCGGCTCGGAGCGAGTGAAGCCGCCCACGATCAAGCATGAAATGCATTGGCTGCCGGACGACGCCCGGCCCGTATTCGATGCGGCAAGCCCCGAGCTCGCTGAACTTGCCAAGCGGCTGGAGCGCGCCAACCGCCGCCGAGCCAAGTTGAAAGCCTAGATTGCGGCGACATTGTCGGTCCGAACCCGCACCTGCCGCTATGCTTCGATCTGAAGCCTTCTCTATGATTGCTCATTGTTTTCAAACGCGAAGACGCCGCTTTGCCGAGGGCTTCCAGCGCCAAGGCCGAAATCTGGCACGGCATATTCCGCCAGAAGACGAAGTCGCGATGCGGGTAGATGGGCGCGCCATGGGTCGCCGATCAAAACCGTAATGCCCGATACCAGGCAGCTATCCAGAAATTCCGTAACATCTTCCGCAAGAGCTGCCTCGTAAAATAGATCGCCGACGCAGATAATGTCCGCCGACGGTGGCCGGCCTGTCGTGAGATCGGCAAGGACGGTTCGAATGACGACATTGTTCAAGTTTGCATTGAGACCGATCGCTTCGACCGCATAGGGATCGATGTCGGTTGCGCACACGTCCATGGCGCCTGCCTTTGCCGCTGCGATGCCAACGATTCCCGAACCGGCGCCCAAATCGACCACATGGCGGCCCGCCACGGTTTCCGGCCTATCGAGAAGATAGCGGGCCAACACCAAGCCTCCTCCCCAATAATGCGCCCAATAAGGTGATCCGAACTGTGGGTCCCTTTCTGCAAGGCGACGCAAACCGCTGCACGGGCCTGCTTTATGGAGCCGAATCTCCGGAACGCCAGGAACCGGCAGAATGGGAAGGTTGTCGGTAATGAATTGCCGTACGCGGCCGAAGTCGACCACCCCTCCTTGATTATCTTCCAATGTGTTCTCTCGCTCGTTTTTCAGCAGAAGCGTCATTGGCTGTCGTGCGTATTGATCGCTGTCGGTCGAGGCCAAAGTGTTCGCCGGTGCTGGGCATTGCATCTTATCCTTACGCTGTGGTCTGGGCAGCTTGAGGGATCCGACGACAAGCCTGCTTAATTTGTCGGACGCCAGATTGCAGCATTTCCTAATTATTTCAGAGGATTAATCGCTTGCCTCGCCAAGATCTTCATTCGTTGCAGAGCTATCGTTCATCAGGGGTGTCGCCAAACCTGCCGAATTGGGGTATTCATTTTGGCATGATGAGAACAGTTGCAGCGACGCACTGTTGACCGCAAGCGATGTCTTAAACCGCTTTTTCTTTCAAGGTTCATCGGAAATTTCAAGCATGTCCAATGCCGACAAGCCAGTCGTGCCGCGCAAGCCGCGTGCGCGGCGGCGCAAGTCAGTTTCTGCGGCATATACGCCGCTCGATTACATGCTGAAGGTGATGCGTGACGACGAGGCGGATCAAAAACGGCGCGACGAAATGGCGAAGATCGCAGCCTCCTACGTTCATCAGAAGCCAAGCGAGCGTACCGGTGCGGTAGCTGGAGCCAAAGCGGGTCGGGGCCTCACCATCGACTTAACCAACGCCACGGATGAGCAGCTTGCGATACTCGAAACCCTCTTCGCTCCGCTTGCCGGATCCGGCGAGGATGATGGCGGCGATCCGAGAGGAGAGGGTGAGACGGGCGGTTGAGCGTGCAGACGCTGCGCTCGCCCAGCAGATCGCCGAGGATGCGGAGCGTATTCGCGCCAATTGCCGGTCCTTGGCGGGCTTCGTCCGGGAGGCTTGGCATGTTGTCGAGCCCTCCGTCGATTATGTCCATGGCTGGCATATCGATGCGATTTGTCTTCATCTCGAAGCCGTCACCTCGGGCGAGATCACGCGACTATTGATCAACGTGCCGCCAGGTACGATGAAGTCGCTTCTCTGCGGCGTCTTTTGGCCTGCCTGGGAATGGGGGCCAAAAGGTAAGCCGCAGATGCGCTATCTCGGTGCCTCTTATTCCGAACACTATGCCAAGCGCGACAACAGGCGAATGCGTGATCTCGTCGCCTCGGAATGGTATCAGGCGCTTTGGGGCGATCAGGTCAAGCTGACGAGAACCGGAGAGATGGCATTCGCCAATGTTCGAACGGGCTCGCGGCAAGGTGTGCCGTTCTCGAGATTGACCGGTGGCCGAGGCGACCGAGTGATTATCGACGACCCTCATTCGGTCGACGGAGCCGAATCCGAGGCGGAGCGACTGTCGACGGTGCGGACGTTTCGAGAATCCGTGCCGACGCGGCTCAATGATCCTCAACGTTCGGCGATCGTCGTCGTGATGCAGCGGTTGCATGAGGCCGATGTCTCCGGCGCGATCCTGGCGCTCGGGCTTGGCTATGAGCACCTGATGCTGCCGATGGAGTATGAACCGGAGCGCCGTTGTCGGACGTCGATCGGCTTCATCGATCCGCGGACGGAGGAAGGAGAGCTGCTGTTTCCGCAGCGTTTTCCCCGCGCCGTGGTCGAACGGGACAAGATACCGCTCGGATCCTATGCGGTTGCCGGACAATTTCAGCAACGACCCTCACCACGGTCGGGCGGCCTTTTCCAGCGCGGCGATTTCGAGATTGTCGAGGCGGTGCCTGCCGGCGCAAAGCGCTGCCGGGCCTGGGATTTCGCGGCGTCGAAGGCGCGCGCGGGGCGGCAGCCGGACTGGACAGTCGGCCTGCGCATGGCATGGGTCGGCGGCGTTTTCTACATCGAGACCATCGCTCGGGGCCGCTGGTCGCCAGCCGAGGTCGTGCGCAATCTGAAGAACATGGCGTCACAGGATGGGCCAACGGTGACGATCCGCATGCCACAGGATCCGGGTGCTGCTGGCAAGGCCGATGCGGAAACGAAGGTCAAGCTGTTGGCGGGCTTCCCGACCAAAACGGTGTCTCCGACCGGCGACAAGGCGACGCGCGCCAAGCCGGCATCGGCACAGGCGGAGGCGGGAAACGTGAAGCTTTTGCGCGGGGATTGGAATGAGGCATTCCTCGACGAGATTTGCGCCTTTCCGAACGGGCAGTTCGACGATCAGGTCGACGCCTTTGCCGACGCGTTGAACGAACTCGCGCTGGGTTCCTCCTTCAGTTTCAACAATTTCTAGGCTCGCTTGAAGCGGACCTTTCATCACATCGATATCAAAGGACAATCCATGGGGCAGATATTCTCGATGGTTCGCGACGGACTGGTGAGCCTCGCGTCCCGCATGGGCACCGAGCGCGACAAGGCGACCTCGGTTTTTTATACGCAACCGATCCTGACGGACGAGCAGATTATCGCAGCCTATCGCGGCTCCTGGCTGCCGCGCAAGATCGTCGATATTCCTGCGCTGGACAGCTGCAGAAAATGGCGAAACTGGCAGGCCGCGGGCGATCAGATCGGATCGATCGAAGCCGAGGAGCGCAGGCTCAATCTGCGTGGCAAGGTGCTTGAAGCCTCTACCAAAGCGCGTCTCTTTGGAGGTGCTGCTCTGTTCATCGGCGTCGACGATGCCGATCCTGCGCTACCGCTCGATCTGGAAGCAATTGAAAAGGGCGGCCTCAAGCATTTGACGGTGCTGACACGCTGCCAGCTCGCGGCCGGCGACATGGATGGTGATCCGGCCTCGGAATGGCACGGGAAACCGAAATTCTATACGCTGACAGGTGCCAACGGAACGCAGGTTGTCATCCACCCATCGAGATTGGTGGTCTTCAAGGGCGCCATGACACCTGATCAGGGATTTGGCGGAATGGACAATCACGCCTGGGGCGAGAGCGTGCTTACCGCGACGCTCGATGCGATCAAAAACGCGGACAGTACGGCCGCAAACATTGCCAGCCTCGTCTTTGAAGCAAAGATCGATATTATCAAAGTACCGCAGTTTTCAGCCAATATCGGCAATCAGGCCTATGAGGACGCCGTACTGCGTCGCTACACGCTTGCCAATGCCATTAAAGGCGTCAACGGCACGCTGATCCTCGACTCCGAGGAGGAATACGAGAGCAAGAGTGCGCCGCTCTCCGGCCTTACGGATATTCTGATGGCGTTCCTGCAGATCGTCGCCGGCGCAGCCGATATTCCCGTCACCCGATTGCTGGGGCAGTCTCCCGCCGGGATGAACGCCACAGGCACGGCCGACATGAAAAACTATCACGATCGGATACAGGCCATTCAAGAGCTCGACTACACGCCGGCCATGTCTCGGCTCGACGAATGCGTCATCCGCTCCGCCACTGGCGCTCGCGATCCCGCGATCTATGCGACCTGGGCTCCGCTGGAACAGATGAGCGAGAAGGAGCGGGCCGATATTTTCAAGACAAAGGCAGAAGCGGCCCGGTCTCTATTCGGCTCGGCTTCAGGAGAAGAGATCATTCCCCGCTTAGCGCTCTCCGAAGCGCTGTTGAATGCTTTTGTGGAGGATGGATCGCTGCCGGGATTGGAGGTAGCGGCGAAGACGACAGATCAGCCGAATAGGGATGTCGAGCAATCCGAAACGGGGCTCTGAAGTAACCCAACGATCGGCTGCCCCTTAGCCGCCAATAGACCCGTTTCACCGTGGTAGCGGCCTTTTATCCGACCCTGATCGGCTTCGGCCAGGAGAAATCTCAACATGAATTTCACAGACATTGTCACCGTCGCGGGCACGCGGCGGACCGGAGACGGCTATCTTGTCGCCGACGCCCGGATCGCTCGTACCGGCGTTCAAAATTATAGTGGCGCTGAGATCGGTAAACCCGAAATGTCCTCCGTGCGCATCTATCGGCCTGGGGGCGAAGTCTTTTCCGAAGACACGCTCAAGAGTGCCGCTCACCGTCCGGTGACAAATGAGCATCCGCCGGAAATGGTCACCTCGGAAAACTGGAAGAAATACGCCGTCGGTCAGACCGGGGACGAGATCATCGGTGAAGGCATCTTCCTCCGCGTGCCGCTGATGGTCAGCGATGAGGACGCCATCCAGGACATCGAAAGTGGCAAGCAGGAGCTGTCCGCCGGCTATGTCTGCGATGTCGATTTCACCGCTGGCGTCACGCCTTCAGGCGAAGCCTACGACGCTGTTCAGCGTAACATTCGCATCAATCATATCGCCATTGTGCGCCGTGGCCGTGCGGGCTCGAAAGTCCGCATCGGCGATGTGGCTGCACCGTGGGGCTGCTCTCCTCTCGCAGCCCCACGCCCCCTTTCCGATCATCACCACAGCAAGGAAGGAATGATGCCCACGAAGACGATCATGATCGACGGCATTGAGATTGAGGTCTCCAATCAGGCTGCAGAGATCATTGCGGCATTGCGCCAACGCCTTGCCGATACCGAGATCAGCCATCAGAAGGCTATTGCAATCCGGGATGCGGAACTGGACACACTGAAGGCGACGCTTCTCGATGAGGCGGAGATCGAACGCCGTGCTGAGGCACGCGCCGACCTGATCGTTCTTGCCAAGGCGATTGCCGCGAATGTCCAGACATCCGGTCTTTCTGATGCTGCGATCCGCAAGGCCGTGGTGATCGCCAAGGCAGGCGAGGGTGCGGTACAAGGTCGATCGGATGCATATGTCGACGCGCGTTTCGACATGCTGACCGAAGGCTTGAACAAGAAGCCGGATCTTTTCGCCGATGCCGTCAAAGACGGCATCACCTCGGCGCAGCCATCCACATCCCTGGCCTTTACCGCTTACGCCGCCATGGTGCGCGATCTTGAGAGCGCGCATCTGGCCGCCAATCCCACTTAACCAGGTCAACGAAAAGGAGACGCTTCAATGGCGACTTATCAGACCACCTATGGAAACGCTCCTCGGAAGGGCCTGCACGGGCAGATCGCTTCTGAGGAAAAGGCCAACAAGATCAGCCGCACGGTTGAAGCCGCCGCCGGCATCAAGTTCGGGCAGCCGGTGCAGCGCGGTCTCGCCGATCATGGCGTGGCGCCCTTTGCCGCTGGCGGCAAATTTATCGGCATTGCCGTACTCACACCGAACGTGTTGCCCGATGTAGCGCCGGCCGGTGGCTATGCCCAGTTCGTCACAGGCGCGTTCCTGACCTCTGGTCAGATGTATGTGCGGGCCGGCGGCGTCGTCTCGGATGGCGACACCGTCTACTACAACCCGACGACTGACGCTTACGTCAATGCAGCCGGCACCGGCATCGTTGGCCCCATTCCCGATTGTTTCTTCGATACGAGCGGCAGCAACGGCGACATCGTCGAAATCTCGCTCAAGCACAGGAGCGCCTAATCCATGAACCAATTCGTTCGACAGCAGTTCACCGATGCCCAGGCCGCCTATTCCTTCGTCATTGCGCAAGGGCGCAACATCGAAACCCGCATCTACCAGCGCCGTTATCCGACCTTCAATTATGGCCTTCATGTTCCGGTTGTCACCGAAGGCAATGAATGGGCCTCCGGCACGACGTTCTTCACGGTCGACAGCGCCGGCGAGGCGAAGTTCCTCTCGGCCGCTGGTACGGACATGCCGTTCAACCAGTCGACCCGCGACAGCGCCAGCCATGACTTCGCGATGATCGGCTCCGGTTGGGAGTGGAACCTCGAGGAGGTCAACCAGGCGGCGCTCTACAATCTCGATCTCAACGCCTCCAACGCCATTTTCGCCGCCGATAAGATCGAACGCCTGCTCAATTCCGTCGCCATGACCGGCTCGACGGAAAAGGGCTGGACCGGTTTCGTCAACGATCCGAAGGTGTCGCGCGTCGATGTCGCTGCCGATGGTACGGGCGGCTCGACTCTCTGGTCCGCCAAGACGGCCGACCAGATGTTGCGCGATGTCAACGATCTTATCGGCGGCGTGCGCAAGCGGACCGGCGAAGTCGAGTGGATCGACAGTCTCCGCCTGCCGCCCGAGGCCTTTCGCCTGATTGCCACTAAACGGCTCGCCGACGGCGATGGCTACATCACCGTGCTGGACTTCTTGCGGCGCGGCAACGTCTACACGGCCGAAACGGGCCAGCCGCTCGATATCCAGCCGCTGCGCGAGCTTGCGACGGCGTCGCAGGATGGCGGTGGCCGCATGGTGGTCTATCGCCGTGATCCGGAAGTACTGCGCTTCCATCTGCCGATGCCGCGCCGCGTGCTGCAGCCGCGCCAAAAGTCGATCATGAGTTTCGAGACCGGCATCATCGCCCGCACCGGCGGTACCGAAGTTCGTCTGCCGGCGGCCATGGCCTATGGCGACAAGATCGCCGTCGCGTCCTGAGCCTGATCTCCCCCTCTCCGCTGCGGCGGGGAGAGGGTTCTCCTCTTCCCAATGATCGACATCGGAGCTTTCATGTCCGCATCCTTTTACGGCACGCTTGCTGCCGCCGATGCCTATTTTGTCGACCGTGGCAATGTTGCCTGGGCCGCGGCAAGCGATGGCGATCGCCTGGCGGCGCTGGTGCGCGGGTCGCAGGCGATCGACAGTCTCTATGAGCCCAGATTTAGCGGACAGCGTGCCGGTGGTTATGATCAGGCGCTGTCATGGCCGCGCGTCGGAGCGGTAACGGTCAACGGCGAGATTGTTGCCGGCGACGTGACGCCCTTGGCTGTAACACATGCCGCCTATGAGGCGGCGGCGCTTGAGCTTTCGGAGCCCGGCGGCCTGACACCGGTCATTGTCGCGGCCCGCACCGTCAAGCGCGAGAAGGTGGGGCCGCTGGAGACGGAATATGCCGTCGCCGCCACGAGCGACGAGATGATCGCTTCCGCCAAGCCGGTGCTGACGATGCTCGACGGCTTGCTTTATCCCCTCCTGCGTCCGGTGCTGCCGGGCATTCTGGTGGTGTGATGGACGCTTTCGATTACGGCAAGGCGCGGGCGACTGCGGAGCGGTTGATCGCGAAGTTCGGCCAGCGGGGAAGTCTGCGACGCATCGTCAATTCCGGCCCCGATTACGATCCGGTACAGACGAGCGAGGATTTTGCGTGTTCGTTCGTCGATCTCGATCAGAGCCAGATGCATGTTGCCGACACGCTGGTGCAGCGTGGGGATCGCGTGGTCTATCTGTCGACCAAGGGACTGTCGATCACGCCGACATTGGCCGACAAGGTGCTGATTGGCGATATCGAGCATTCGATTGTCGATCTCCAGCCGCTGTCGCCGGGTGGGACGGTCGTGTTCTGGCAGCTGCAGGTGCGGCGATGACGGCGCTTGTGCGTTTCAAGACGATCCTCACGCTCTGGCTGCTGGCGCGCGTCATCCTGCTGCTCAACCGTGTCTCGCCATTGCCGGGAATTGAGAGGAGTGGCGGGGTCGGGGCCGAACCCCCAACGGCCAGACCTGCGGTTCGTGCCCGTTACGGCCATCTCACACTTTTGAATTTCGAGCGGCTTGGCTCTTCACCGGGCGACGCCGCCGATGACGCCTGATCTTATCAAGGGGCAATCGATATGGCTTCCTCCAATTTCTCCGCCGATATCGCGGCCTGGGCCGAACGGACCAAGAAGCGCATGGAAGAGGTGGTGAACCTCTCCACGCAGCGGCTGGCCGAGGCGATCGTCGAGGCGACGCCTGCCGCCACGGGCGAGCTTGTCAATTCCTTTCAGGTTTCGGCTTTGCCTTTGCAACGCGAGGATGCTGAGGGCGAGGGTGAGGGCCGTCAGGTCGATCTGGCCGGCCTCGGCGTGTCGCTGGGCGGTCTGATACATATGGGTTTCACTGCCCCTCATGCCGCCACCGTCGAATATGGCAATGATGGCCAGGCGGGGCAGGGCATGGTGCGGCTCGCGGCACAGGCATGGCCTGACATCGTCGCAAGTACCGCGCGCGAAACGGCGGACTAACCCTTAGAAATTTCAACATCATAGACAAGGTGACGCATGGCGACGGCGACGGACGCTCTTATTCTGGCGGCACTGCTGGATCATCTGGCAGCACTCCAATTTCAGCCGCCATTGCCGGTGGCGCAGCCGGGCATTGTCTTTCCGCCGGCGGGGCAAGCTAAGCCGGATAACTATCTGGCCGTCAGCTACCTGCCCAACCGTCCCCGGCAGGTGACGCTTGGCGACGATCCGCAGCAGAAGCTCGGGCTTCTGCAGGTTTCCGTCTATTGGAAGGCCGGCGGCGGGCTGATCAAGCCACTCGATGCCGCCGGCCAGGTCATCGACCATTTCAACAACAAGACGCTGTTCGCCTCTGGCGTGAAGATCACGATCAGCGGCGAGCCGTGGGCCGCAGGCCCGATCCAAGAGGATGACCGGGTGCAGATACCGGTCACCATTCCCTACACCGCCTTTGAACCGGAGACATGATCCATGGCGAATAAAAGTACGAAGAAGGGCTCGAAAGTCTACGTATGCGAGACGCCCCAGAATACCGACCTGACGGCCAGCGCCTATGCCGCGCTGACCTGGGTGCAGGTGGGGAAGGTCGGCAAGGTCGGCGATTTCGGCTCGGAATCCACCATCAACAACTACAATACGCTGGATGAGCCGGTGCAGCAGAAGCAGAAGGGCGTTTCCAACGCCGGCGATCCGGAACTCGAGGTCGCCTCCATCGCCGACGATCCCGGCCAGGAGATCCTGCGCACCTTCGGCAACCCCCTCAACGTCAACAATATGGCGATCAAGGTCGAGCGCAACGACGCGCCGCAGGGCAAGACCAACACGGTGTTCTACTCGCGCGGCGTCGTTTCCGGCCCGCTTTATCCCGGCGGCGGCTCCGACGATTTCGATCTGGAGAAGTTCAAGGTCGGCCTCAACCAGCTGCCGATCCGCGTCGATCCCGTCACCACGCCGTAAGCGCGATCTTACGGAACCTTGCCCGCGTCGCTCTCCCGCGGCGCGGAGCTACCTTCACATCTCCCAACCGATAAGGTGTTTCCTTGGATATCTCCAGTCTCGTCAATTCCGAAGATCTCTTCGAGCTGCAGCTCCTGCATCCGGCCACCGAGGAGCCGCTCGGCATCTCCTTCATGATCCGCTCGGCCGAGAGCAACGAGGTGAAGAAGATCGTTCGCCAGCATAGCGACCGCTTTCTCGCCAGCCGCAAGAAGAAGCTGACCACCAGTAAGGTCGAGGCCGAATATCTCGACAAAGCGGCCGCCGCCATCGCTTCCTGGAACTGGGGCGAGCAGCAGTGGAAGGGCGAGCAGCCGGTGCTCTCCTTCGAGAAGGCCCGCGAAGTCGTCGAGGACGCCGGCTGGATCTACGATCAGGTGGCCGGCGCCTCGGAGGACCGCGCAAATTTTATGAAGAGCTTGCCGAAGGGCTTTCAGAAGCCGTAGGGATCGTTGCGCGCTATGATTGCGTGCGCGATACAAACGGCGAGACCCGACGCGAACGCAACGAGGCCTTCGAGCTTTTAAGCCCGGAGGCCGAGGTGCCGGAGGCCGGCCATGCGCTCTGGGACTGGTTCTGGGACCTGCGCTCGGCGCAGGCTCCCGGCTTTTCCGGCCCGGCGCCGCTCTCCCACCAGGAAATACTGGCCTGGCTGCAACTGACCGGCAATCTCCTGCGCCGTGAGGACATCGCCGTGCTGAAGGCGATGGACGGGCGCTATTGCCAGGCGGTGGAGGAGGAGACAGAGGCGATCAGGGCGCGAGAGGCGGGGTAGGGGGTCTGGCCGCTCCGCTACAAATGACCCCAATGTGACTTCATGTTGCTGTAACTCCACTCAAGCGAAGTCGGCCCATCCACGGTGGTGTCAACTTGCGACGTGAGAGACGAGTCGGTATCGCAGTGAGACTGTTTCATCTACACATTTTAATGAATCGAGAACAATTCACGGTTTTGTAGAGAGATTATAATCGGCAAAGGCGGTCACCGATGCGTGAAAAACTCTGTTAGCCTCGGTTGTCATCCATACGCACTTTATTGCGTCTCCTTCGTGCAACAGGTTTTCGTCAAACTTAAAATTGCTTTCAAGGGTGTCGAATTTATTCTTAATTGCTTCTGGTGAAGCGCCACTTTGCCGCAACGCCTGCTCTCCATATGCTCGAACTGCATTATAGTAGGCCACTCCAAGAGCATCACGGCACGTATATGCAATCAAGAACGCCGTTGAAGCTCTGTCGCTAACATCTTGCAGCAACTGAATCCACTTTTGATCTGCAGCGACCGATGTCTCCGTGGTAAATGCCAAAGTAAAAATCGCCAATATAGTTCGCGACGTCTTCATTTATATACCTCTGATTGTCCCTCTCTAATAATAGGGCGAGATTCACCAAAAAGGAAAGCTTAGGATTGAGGGATTACGGTGACAGTGCACTAATTTCCTTCAACGACGACCTTGGCTTTGCGGCCGCGGCGAGCCGGCTTGATCGCGGCGTCGGTGACGTCTTCGAGCCGGTCGAGAAAGTTGGTATTGCCGATGGGGCGGCCGATGCTTTCGGCTCGGCGAAGCGCGGTAAACGCCATCTCTTCTTCTCCGGCAGTGAGGAGGGCGGCGAAATCGGGAAAGCGAGCGCGAACCGGTGTTGTGGTCGTGACGCCGTCATCCTCAATCAGTCCAAGTTGGGCCGCGACACTCGACCATCGCCAATCGGCGACCCGCTCGACAAGGCGGGCGCGCACCGGATTGAGGGCGACGTAGCGGAGCGCCGCCGCCAGATGCTCTTCATCCATGGCGACACAACCGAAGCGACCCTGCCAGAAATGGCCGGTCCGGCGCAGCCTTGCATGGATATGGCCGGCATAGGTGCGATGAATGCGAGATAGTGCGCGGCGAATACCGTCAGCATCCGCTGGAACAAGGATGAGGTGAACATGATTGGGCATCAACACCCAGCCCCAGACTTCTACACCGGCGGCACGACAATGATGGGCCAGGAGATCGCGATAGAGCGCATAGTCATCATCGCAAAAGAAGGTTTGCGCCCGCCCGTTGCCGCGTTGTGTAACATGATGTGGAATATCAGGGACGACGATACGAGCGAGACGGGCCATTGGATGTGTTGGTTAGATTTGAAAGTCTATTGAGTGCACTGTCACCGTAATTCAAGTCTGTTAACTCGTTGTGCCGCCATTTCCGGTGACAAGCCGATTTGCTGAAACACCTTCTCGGCATACGTCCGAATTGCATTGTAGTATGTTGGGCCAAGCGCATCGCGGCATTGATAAGCAATCATGAAACTCACGTTCACACCATCAATGACTTTACCGGTCAGCTGAAGACGCTTGTGCTCGTCGTCAGCTAAGGCTTGGGTGATGATTGTACATGCGAAGAATGCAGTCAGAAGTAGTTGAGGCTTCATTGTCACTACCGTGCCTGTTAACGCTGCGTCACTAACCACTCAGCGTTCGTTTTGCCGTCAACCATTACGTAGAGACGATCCGCTTTGGAGGTGTCTTCATTGTCAGTTGGATACTGACATCTGGAGGTGCCGCGAATTGGTGTGCCATAAGCGTTAGGAGCATCGTAAGTTATAAGAACCTCAAACATCAGAGGTTTTACCCGGCCTTGGTCAAAATCCTTCATCCTGGCTCCCTGGATGAGCGGCCCATATTCGTCCCCGGCCAAATAACGTTTGTAGTCGTCGCGGCCGAGAGGCTCTTTGGATTCTTCAATTTCGACCCGCTTGTATCCTCCCGGTGCTAAAAGTCTCAATTTCAAAACTTCTTCGCACACGGTCACCAATTTCGATTCAGAAGAGCTACAGCCGCCAATGGCTGGCAGCAAAAAAGCTACGCTCACCAATCTCCACAATCTAATCACGAAATCCCCCATTCAAAGCGCAGGGTTGTATTTCGCATGTTTTGAAAAGGTATGCCAGTGACAGATATTGCAACTTTGGGTGTGAAGTTCACGATCGTTGGTGTCGATCAGGCTGCTGCAGGGATAAATCGTGTTGCTGTTGCGGCAGGCAACGTTGAGATGGAAGTAGGGGCGGCGGCTCGCGCGATTAGCACGCTAGGCGTCAAAGCGGCCTCAAACACAGGAGCGATCGGCAAAGCGACGGCTGGCATGATAGAATGGAAGAATAGCTATTCTTCTACAGCGGGAGCCGTTGACAGGGTTGCGGGTTCACTCACCAGCATGATTGCAGAAAGCCAGGGCAACCAGAATTCAATCGAGGCGCTGAGCATAAAGGCGAAAGACCTGAAGGATGTCCTCATTGAAATGGGTACCCGAATGGCAAGTGGCGACTCCCCATTTATGATTGCCCTTCAACAAGGCGGAAAATTGGGTGAAATGCTCAGTGGAGCGGGGGGACTTACTGGGCTTGTGAAGGGTTTAGGCAGTGCATTTCTAACCATGCTTAATCCCATAGGTTTAGTAACGCAGGCGCTCACCTTCGCAGGAGCTGCCGTAGTTCAGTATTTTTTAAATGCTGGCCGAGACGTTAAGAGCGTTGACGAGATACTGAAGCAACATGCAGAGCATATAGCAGAGCTCGGGCCGACTTATCAGAAAATGAACGAGCAAAAAGAAGAGGCTTTAAAGCTAGGCCCAGCTATTACAAGCGCCAATCTGAAAGACGATTACAAAAACGCCCAGAAGACGCTCAAAGCCGAGGGTGAAAAGGCGTCTCGTTCAATTCTTGCGGATATGCTTGGGCAGCAAGCGCCTTACGCCGATCAGATAGTATATATACCGCCAACTACTTTTGATCCGGCGATAGAAGCCATCGACAGATTCAATAAATCGATTGAATCTGGGAAGATAAAGGCGATAGAATTTCAGAATGAGATAATTGAGCTTCAGAATTCCGGTAAAATAACAGAGGAAGTTGCGGGAAAGCTGCGAGAATACTCGAGCAGCGCAGTTGCGGCTCAAAGTAAACTATCGGTCTTGCGTGATAAGATCGACCCTGTTGCACAGGCATTTGCCGAGATGCAGGATAAGGTTAATAGAATAAATCCCTTTGGTGCAAGTAAACTGCAGGAACCTCAACGGGTGCTTGAGGATCTTTTTCGAAATTTGCAAGCAAATCAAAGCAGTGCAGAAGAACTGAATCAGAAAATCCGCGAACTTAGTAACGCTCATCCTGATCTCTCTCAGGCTTTGGAGGAAATTCGGCAATTTGGTTTGATCGCCCTACAAGCAATGAAGAATGTTCAAGGTTTAGACAACGCGGTGCGTACGACGCCTCATTTCAGCCGATACTCCCAAGAGGAAACGGTTAGGCGCGTAAAAAACTTCGATGATCGATTTGGTCCAGATGTTGGTACTCCTCTCAAATACAGCGATATACGCGAACGTCTGAACGCACAAAAAAAGGCATTTCAGCCGTCAACAACTACCGACGGAGGATCAGCGCGCGGCTCCAACCGTGACATGGTTCGCCCGGCCCAGGAGGCTACGAGCGCATACGATACTCTGCAAAAATCTGTCGAGTCGCGTATCGAACAAATGAACACGGAAGCACAAACTATCGGGCTTAACAGCATTGCCGTCGAAACCTTGAAAATGAATTTGGAGCTTTTGCGCGCGACAGAAGACAAGTCTCATGCTGCAGCGCCCGGCCAAATACAAGATATCAAGAACAAAATTGCACAGTACAATGCTTTGGCGACTGCAACCGCTAATGCCAAGCTCGCGGGCGATATCCAGCTCCAGCAGGAACAGATGGGCCGCTCGACCATCGATCAGACGGTTGCTTCGACACAGAAGCAATATGGCCTGCCGGTCGACATGAATTCGGCCTCGGCCAATATCATTCGCTATAACGAACAGCTGAAATATGCCCGCGAGCTTGCCGGCGATTTCACCACGACGCTGGTCAACGGCTTGCGCAGCGGTGAGGGTTTTTGGAAGTCCATGGGGAACGCTGCGGTCACCGTACTCAAAAAGATCTCCGACAGGTTGCTGAACGATGTGCTCAACAGTCTGTTCCAGGTCAACAGTGCTGCTGGCAGTGGCGGAGGTGGCGGTTTCTTCGGTGGCCTTCTCAATTTGTTGGGGTTCGGAGGAGGGAGCGAGGTAACCTTGCCAACCGGCTCAAACATTCCGATCCCGATGCCACGCCCCAGCGGATTTGCAAACGGTGGCTACACCGGCTATGGCGGCGTCTATGAGCCAGTCGGCATCGTTCATGCCGGCGAGGTCGTCTGGAGCCAGAAGGATATCGCCCGGGCAGGCGGCGTCGGCGTCGTCGAGGCAATGCGGCTTGGGCGGCGCGGCTATGCCGATGGGGGGGTGGTCGGCGAGGTCGGGCCGCAATTGGTGCCGGCGCAGCCGGATGCTGCCGTTCCCGTCCGTCGCCTCCGGGCCGACAACCAGAACGATGGCATCGGCTCCGCTTCCGGCGTGCATGTCACGGTCGGCGTTTCCGTCGATGAGGACGGCAATCTCAAGGCCTATGTGAAGAATGTCGCGCAATCGGAAGCGCAGAGTTCGACGCGGCAGGGGCTGAATGATTTCAATCAGCAGCTTCCCGATCGCGTCGCGCAGATCAACCGCAATCCCCGGAGGCGCTGATGGCCGTTTCCTATCCCTACAGCTTGCCGGCCTTTGCCGATCTTCTGAAGATCTCCAGCATCGTCTGGGACATTCAGCGTAACGACGAGCTTTCCGGCTCCGGCGATGGCCGGGTCTGGCAGGCGGAGCTGGCGCCGCCGCTCTGGACCGGCACGGTGACGCTCTCCGACATGTACAATGCGGAGGCGAAACAGATCGCCGCCCGCATCCGCAAGCTACACGGCGCCCAGGAGGCGCTTTTTCTTTATGATCCGCTGTCGAAATATCCGCAGGCCGACCCCGATGGGACGAAGCTCGGGAGCGCTGCGGTCAGTGTCGCAGCGCTCGGGGCCGACAATGCCTCGCTCAGTCTCAAGGGCCTGCCGGCCGGCTATCGGTTGACGGTCGGCGACAAGATGCAGGTCGGCTATGGCGGCGCACGCTCCGCCTTTCTCGAAGTCTCGGAAACGGTTGGTGCCGACGGGCAGGGGGTGACGCCCGTCTTCGGCGTCTTCCCGCATCTGCCGGCGGGCTTTGCGGCCGGTCTCGGCGTGACGCTTCTGCTCCCGGCCTGCAAATGCCTGGTCATGCCGGGCAGCCACAATCCCGGCACCGCGAGCGGCCCGATCACCTCGGGCGCCACCTTCAAGATCATCCAGAAGAAATAGACGATGAAAAACATCACCTCTGCCTTCTTCGCGGCGCTGACCGGCGCGTGCGACAAGGGGCTTGTGCCCCGTCGTTTCGTCTGGATCACCGGCAAGGATATCGCCAGCGGCGCTCCCGCCTCGATCGGCTTCTGGACCGGCGATGACGACATCAATATCACCGTCATCTCAGGCGTCACCGGTTTGGCCGAGGCGCGCACCTATTATGGCGGCCTCAATCTGAAGGTGAGCCCGATACCGCGCACGGCCGATCTGACGATCCAGACCGTGACCATCACCATCGGCCAGATCGCGCCCGTCGCGCAGCAGCTTGTGCGCGGCTACGATCTGCGGCTGGCGCCGATCGAAATCCACGACATGACGTTCGATACCGGCACCCGGCAGCCGAGTGCGGCCCCGGAAATCGCCTTTCTCGGCGTTGCCGATGGCGCGCCGGTGAAGACGCCGGCCGTGGGGCAGGATGGGGATATCGAAATATCCGCCATCTCCGCCGCCATCGCCATGCTGGAGCGCACCAACCCGGCCAAATCTTCCTACGAAGGCCAGAAGCGCCGCAGCGGCGATGAATTCGGCCTCTATTCCAGCACCGTCGCCAATTGGCAGATCCCCTGGGGGCAGAAATGAACAGCGATCTCATCAGGGTCAAGAACTGGCGCGCTTGCTTCGTCGCCGAGATCGATCGGTTGAAGCGCACGCCCTTTGCCTGGGGTAGCCATGATTGCGGACCGGGGCTTGCCGGCAATCTGGTGCTGGCGATCACCGGCGTCGATTGCGCCGCGCAGTTTCGTGGCGAATACTCGACCGCAGCGGGTGCCTTGAAAACGATGAAGGCAGCGGGCTTCGACAATCTTGCCGATCTCGTCGCCAGCATGCTGCCCGAGATCCATCCGAGTGCGGCCGGCATCGGCGATATCGCCGCCATCCCGCATGAGGGTCCCTTCGGCTACGCGCTCGGCGTCGTCAATGGCGAACGCATCTTCGTGCTGCGCGAGACCGGGCTTGGCACTGTCGACCTGCTCGATGCCGGGCGAGCCTTCAAGGTCGGCTAGGCAGCCCCTCGACATCAATTTTATCCCTGACCGGTGACATTTCGGCGCAGCCTTGGTTGCGACGATCCTTTTCCATGCGCCAATCGAGGTCGTGCGATCCATGAAATATCTCATTCTGATTTTGAACGTCCTCAGCTTCTGGCTGATGGCGGATGTGGCGCATGCCGGCCCTCTCGTCGCGGCAATCGGC